>NZ_JAAHFZ010000006.1:0-234008 GCF_010672795.1 Moorena sp. SIO1G6 | reverse complement strand
CTATCAGCTATCAGCTATCAGCTATCAGCTATCAGCTATCAGCTATCAGCTATCAGCTATCAGCTATCAGCTATCAGCTATCAGCTATCAGCTATCAGCTATCAGCTATCAGCTATCAGCTATCAGCCTATGGCCAAAGAAGTTTATTTTAAGCTGACCGCTGACTGCTGAATGCTGACCGCTGACTGCTTACCGCTGACTGCTTACAGAGGGTGTTTGTCAAGAAAATGTGATCTCCTTTTATTAAACTATAACTAAAGAGGTAGCTTAAACCATGACTAATAGTACAGCATTGAAAACATCAGTTTGTATTTTAGGCTCAGGTCCAGCTGGGATTGTAGTTGGTAATATACTTCTACAAAATGGGATTGATTGTATCATTGCGGATAGATACAACCGCGAAGAAATATATACGAAGGCGCGGGCAGGTGTGCTGGAAAGCACAACAGTTGACCTACTCAAAAAACATGGTCTAGCGGATACAATTTTCCAAAATGGCTATACCCATGATACCTGTGAATTTCGTTACCCTGATTACAGCGTTGTCTTTGATTACGGAAAGTTAGCTGATGGGGATGTCCATTACATTTATCCCCAAAGCGATCTCAATGACGATCTGATTCAAAGATATCTGGATGCAGGTGGTAAGTTATTGTTACGCCATGAAGGAAAAAAAATTACTCAAACCGATGACGGCGTCATTGTTGAGTGTTACGATAAAGATGGTGACACCACGATCACGATTCATGCTGATTTTGTAGCAGGGTGTGATGGCTATCATGGAATCTCGCGCCAATCAATTCCAGACGGAGCGGTAGACATCTACACAAAACAGCATCCTTACGGCTGGCTGGCAATTTTAGCTTACGCACCACCTTCTGCAACACATGTCATCTATGGCTTGCATCATGATGGCTTTGGAGCTCACATGCCGCGCAATAGCAAGATTTCTCGTTATTACTTACAAGTTTCACTTGATGATGAGCTGAAAAATTGGCCTGATCAACGCATCTGGAGTACCTTGGCAAAGCGTCTGGCGAAAAAGGGATGGACCTTGAAAGAAGGGGAAATCTTTGACAAGCGGATTTTATCTATGCGCAGTTATGTTATGGAACCGTTACAGTACCAACGGTTGTTGATAGCTGGTGATGCGGGTCACATTATTACACCTTGCGGTGGGAAAGGTTTAAATCTGGCGGTACAGGATGCGGGTATTCTCGGAGAAGTATTGGTCAGTTACTACCAGGAAAAACGGGATATTTCTTACCTGAAACGCTACTCGGAAATTCGTTTGCCCTATATTTGGCGTGCTCAAGAATTCTCTTGTTCGATGTTGCATATGCTGCATAAGTCTGAAGAGAAGGATGTAGACAATGTCCGTTTCTTCAATAAGTTGAGTGAATCGAAATTGAAGCAATTGTCTACATCGGTGACATTTGCTAGGGATTTTGCCAGAAATTATGTCGGTATTATCTAGGAAAGGGAATAGGGAGTAGGGAGTAGGGAGTAGGGATTAGGGAACAAAATTATCACAATTCATTAAAGAGCCCTATCTGAGAGGTACACAGAATTTTTTTCCTGTCTTGATGCAATTTCCTTGCTATTCCCTCTTCTATCTTCCCTGTTCGGGTGCATCTCCTAAAAGCTGTTTGACTCGGTGGTGCGTTACGGGGTGGGCTATTTCAATGGTGGCGAAGAGGCAGAAAATCAGGGCGAGCCCACCCCTAACGCACCCTACGCAAAATTTACAAAAGTGAGATACACCTCCCTGTTTCCTGTTCCCTAAAACCGAGGACTTTGTGCCTCACAAAATTAAACAACTCTATAGGTTATTAAGGAGACAAATCATGAAGATTATCGAAATGCAAAATTATAAGAGTTTCGACTATTACACTCAGCTGGAAGAACAACTTAAACCAAGCCGTATGGCTCTGATCAATCACCCCCTTTACCAACAGTTAAATGACTTGGTATCTCTACAGATATTTATGGAGTCTCACGTGTTTGCTGTTTGGGATTTCATGTCTCTGATCAAGACTCTTCAACACCGAGTCACTTGCTTGGATGTACCTTGGGTGCCACCGACAGATATTAATTCTGCCAGGATGGTCAATGAGATTGTTTTAGCTGAAGAGACTGATGAAGTCTCACCAGGAAATTACATCAGTCACTATGATCTCTATATGGTGGCGATGACAGAGATTGGTGCTGATACTAATCCAATCAAAATGTTTATCTCTTCTCTTCGCAAAGGTATTCCAGCTGACCAAACTATAGCCTCTATTTCGATACCTGAATTAACCAAAACGTTTGTTAAATTAACCTTGGAAACTACTACTAAGTCAACCCATGAAGTAGCTGCTGCTTTTCTACTAGGTCGAGAAGATATCATTCCTGCTATGTTCAGACAGGTTATTGCTACTTTAGATAGTCTGTATGGATTTACTTGGGATTCTTTGCGTCTCTATCTAGACAGGCATAATTTTCTGGATGAGGATCAGCATGTTCCGATGGGGAAAAAACTCTTAAAAAATCTTTGTGGTGATGATCCTGTGAAATGGGAGCAAGCTTTCAACTCTGCTGAGAATGCTCTCAAAGCACGCTATGCTTTATGGGATGGTGTAGCTGAGTTGATTCAGGTCAACAAAGATAATGATATAGCGCTGCTTGAGATGTAATACGGCGGTTTGCAATTCAGTTAGGTACAAAGTTCTGGGTTTTTAGGGAACAGGGAACAGGGAACAGGGAACAGGGAAAACAATCCTGTGTAGCTAATAGTTATGCAAACCGCCGTAGTTAACAGGGAACTTCGGAACAGGGAAGGGTCATCGAAATTCCGTGGTATTATAGGGCTCAATCGCTCTTTCATACTGTTCCCCAGAAGTTTCCTGTTACTTGTTTATAGTAATATTATTTTCATAGTAAATCCTTCGATTAGCCATTACTAAAGCAACAAAAACTATTTTATTTTTTATTTAAATCAATTTAAAAAAACTACTTTATCTGAGGCTAGATTATGCTAATTCTTCAAAAGTATGGTGGTACGTCGGTTGGATCAGTTGAAAGAATTAAAGCAGTTGCCCAGCGGGTGAAGCAAACAGTCCAAAATAATAATACTGTGGTGGTAGTGGTTTCGGCGATGGGTAAAACCACTGATGACTTGCTCAGTTTATCGAAAGCAGTCTCGACTAATCCCAGTCGCCGGGAGATGGATATGCTTCTGTCTACTGGAGAACAAGTATCAATTGCTTTGCTGAGTATGGCATTGCAGGAATTGGGACAACCGGCTATTTCTTTAACTGGGGCACAAGTAAGAATTATCACTGATGCTGAGCACGGTCGTGCCAGGATTTTGGAAATTCAGCCAAAGCGAATTCAGCACTATCTCAATCAAGGAACTGTGGTAGTTGTAGCTGGATTTCAGGGTATGAGCAGTGGTGATAATTTTGAAATTACTACTCTAGGACGTGGCGGTTCAGATATATCAGCTGTGGCGTTAGGGGCTGCTTTAAAAGCAAATTTGTGTGAAATTTATACTGATGTTCCAGGCATTTTTACAACTGATCCTCGGATTGTACCAGAGGCACAATTAATCCCAGAAATTACTTGTGATGAAATGCTAGAGTTAGCCAGTTTAGGGGCAAAGGTGCTACATCCTAGGGCGGTAGAGATTGCTCGCAATTATGGCGTACCTTTGGTTGTACGTTCAAGCTGGAACAATGCACCAGGAACTAGGATAATTTCTCCGATAGCTAAACCTCGTTCTCTGAAAGGCTTGGAGATTAACAAGGCAGTATATGGGGTGGAATTGGAGACAAATCAGGTAAAAGTAGTCCGATGGCAAGGGCGGGATCGTTTAGGGGTAACCGCAGAGTTATTTGGTGAGATTGCTCGTGACAATTTGGATGTTAATCTGATTATTCAGTCAATTCAGGAGGACGATGCTAAGGATATTGCGTTGACGGTAGTGAACAGAGGTTTTGAACAAGGTGAGACTTTAGGAGCTGCAGTGAGTGAAACTAAACTCAAAGAGTTGATTACTTCTGCTTTATACGGGGCGACTTGGCAAGGGTCAGAAGAGGTAGAAATGATGGTAGAGCAGAACATGGCAACAGTGGCAATTACTGGGACTGGTATGATTGGGCGTCCTGGGGTTGCAGCTAAAATGTTCTCTACTCTAGCAGAGGCGGGAGTTAATATTGAGATGATTTCTACCTCTGAGTTGAAGATCACCTGTGTGATTAATGCTGAGGTATGCGATCGCGCTGTTGCTGTTTTGTGCCAGGCTTTTGAGATTGATCCTTCTGTAGTGCTTGGACCTGATTCAATTCAGGAGTTTTCTAGCGATTCAAGCCCATCCCCAGTATGCGGTGCTGTGGTTGATCTCAACCAAGCTTGTATCACAATTCGCCATGTCCGAGATCAACCGGGAATGGCAGCAAAAGTCTTTGGACGACTGGCACAGGAAAATATTAGTGTTGATATGATTATTCAGTCTCAACGCTGTCAGAGGCTTAATGGTATCCCCACTTGTGATATTGCGTTTACGGTTGCTCAAGCTGATGCATTAGCTGCATCGATGGCTTTAAAAGCGTTAGCACTAAGTATTGGTTGTGGGGAGATTATAGTGGATACAGAAATCGCTAAAGTTAGTCTAGTTGGGGGTGGTATGGTGGCACAACCCCTGGTTGTGGCTCAGTTTTTTGAGGCATTAGCACAACAGCAAATAACTATTCAGATGATTACAAGTTCGGACACTAAAATTAGTTGTGTGGTTGCTCAAGAAGAAGGAGTTAAGGCTTTAAATGCGGTGCATAAGGGGAGCATCCCGGTGGTTAAAAACTATCCCCAAACCGTTAAGGGTTTGGCTACACCAGCAAAGCCGAGCTACGCAGGCTAATAACTAGGCTAATAAATCGGGCACAATTAAAGCTGACGGCTGAATACTGACGGCTGAATACTGACAAAAATCAGGCAAAAATCAGGAGAAGACAATCATGATCAAACTTTATGATTACCAGCTATCTGGCAATTGCTACAAAGTGCGGCTAATGCTTTCACTACTTGGGTTAGAATACGAGACTGTCTGGGTTGACCTGGACAATGGTGAACACAAATCTCCCGAGTTTCTGGAATTGAATTCCTTTGGACAAGTGCCAGTTCTCACCGATGGAGATTTAATCTTTCAGGATGCCCAAGGTATTTTAGTATATCTAGCACGGCGCTATGCTGACGAAGACTGGCTGCCTTTGGAGGCGGAAGCGATGAGTCGAGTGATGCGCTGGCTATCTACAACTGCAGGAGAGATTCGTCAAGGTCCAGAGTTTGCCAGACTTTATTACAAGTTTAATGTACAAACGGTTAACATCGAGGTAGCAACACAAAAGTCGGCAACTATCCTGACACTGCTCGACAACCACCTCAGTGATCGGGCATGGCTGGAACTGGATCACCCCACAATTGCCGATATTGCTTGCTTCCCCTATGTTAGTCTCTCACCAGACGCCAAGATTTCTCTAGATGCTTACCCCAATGTGCTGTCTTGGATGGAGCGGATTAAGGAATTACCAGGCTACATTGCGATCGCATAGCGTGACCTACGGTCAATCCCGTAGCGTGACCTACGGTCAATCCCGTAGCGTGGCCTACGGTCAATCCCGTAGCGTGGCCTACGGTCAATCCCGTAGCGTGACCTACAGTCAATCCCGTAGCGTGACCTACGGCCAATCCCATAATTTCCTCCCCACCATCAGCCCGTAAATGAATCACGTCGATGGCGCTAGCGGTATTCTTTCCAGGTATGCTTAGTCTAGCGCCATTGATAGCATTTTCATTTATAATTCAGAACAATCGCGCAACACAATACAGTATCGACGAGGACGAGTGATTATTCCTTCTTCCTCAAACTGTTTGATTAGCCTGGTGATGGTTACTCGTGTGGTGCCAATCATCTCAGCTAGTTCTTGATGGGTGACTGGTATATCAATAAGTTGCCCACTACAGACGGGACGACCGAACTTCCGGGCTAACCAACTCAAAAACTGTTGCAAACGCTGAGAGACTCTTGGGGTTCTAATGATAGACAGCAACTCTTCTGTCTGTCGCAGATGGCAAACAATAGCCTCGGATAAGCGGTAAGACTGAGACAAAGACAGACATTGCGCTTTCACCCTAGTCAAACACTCGATCTCGTAAGTTTGCAAGTTAGACAAAGATTTCCCCACTACATCCCCAGCTCCCCAATATCCTAATGTGATTACTGTTCCTTCGTCATTCCAGGTCAAGGTTTTAACCACACCCTGTTGAACTACCCATAGTTGATCAGGTTCTACACCAATCAAGTCACGGCGCTTAAACAGATGAACAGATGGCTTGAACCTAGTGGTGACAGGGTTCTGAGTGACTAATGATTGCTCTGATGCCTTACCCAATCTCCGAATTGTCATGATTCTTAATAAAAATAGGTTTCATTTCATTTAAGCAGTAGTGTAAGCTATTCCAAGTAACTATTGAATATAATTAGCAATAAAAGCCTAGTAGGAGGTGTAGTATAGTGGCAAACACTGCGGAGAGTTCCCGATTAGTAGAGGGAGAGTATGGTTGGTGGGCAGGTAACGCTCGCCTGACGGAGTTATCCGGGAAATTATTGGGGGCTCATGTTGCCCATGCTGGTCTAATCGTTTTCTGGGCTGGAGCAATAACCCTGTTTGAACTATCCTGCTTCAATCCTGCCAAACCCATGTACGAACAAGGGTTAATCCTGCTGCCCCACTTAGCAGCTCAAGGCTGGGGTGTTGGTGCTGGGGGAGCTATAGTCGATACTTACCCCTACTTTGTGATTGGTGTTTTGCACCTGATCTCTTCAGCATTTCTGGGCTTTGGTGGTATCTTCCACGCCCTCCGTGGTCCGGAAACTTTGGAAGAAAAG
Source organism: Moorena sp. SIO1G6 (assembly GCF_010672795.1). Lineage (NCBI taxonomy): Bacteria > Bacillati > Cyanobacteriota > Cyanophyceae > Coleofasciculales > Coleofasciculaceae > Moorena > Moorena sp. SIO1G6. Next base: position 227,080 of record NZ_JAAHFZ010000006.1, on the reverse strand, counting down.
TCTGCCTTCTTTGGGTATAGCTGGGCAGATGGTGACAAAATGACCACCATCATTGGCATTCACCTGATTCTACTCGGATTTGGAGCTTTCCTACTGGTGGCTAAAGCTATGGCTTTTGGGGGGTTGTACGATCCAGCAGTGCAGAATGTGCGAGTCATTAACAACCCTACTCTCAATCCAGCAGTGATTTTCGGCTATCTGTTTGGTACTGTGGGCAAGAACTGGATTGCTGGAGTGAGTAACCTAGAGGATGTAGTTGGTGGTCATATTTGGGTTGGTCTGCTGTGTATTGGCGGTGGCTTTTGGCACATCAAGACTCAGCCATCTGAGTGGACGCGCGGTCTTTTTATTTGGTCTGGAGAAGCCTATCTTTCCTACAGCTTGGGCGCTTTGGCGCTGATGGGCTTTATCGCCGCGTACTTCTGCGCTGTTAACACCGTAGTCTACCCAGAAGTATTCTATGGACCGGCTTTATCGGTTAAGCTGGGTGTTTTCCCCTACTTTGCCGATCCTAACTCTAGCTCCCTTTCTTGCCGGAGTTGGTTAGCTAATGCTCACTTCTTCCTTGGGTTTTTCTTCCTCCAAGGTCATATTTGGCATGCTTTGCGAGCAGCTGGGTTTGATTTTGGCCGGGGTCAGGTAGTTGAGAATGCGATCGCATCTGAAGCTACTACCTAAATTCAGCTTAATGCAATTAATTCTAATAAAGTGTGTATATAATGGCACTTTATTGACCAACTCAAAATGCAAATAATTCTCAAAGAGGTACATCAATGACAGCAGTAATTGCTGATAGTCCCAACCAAGGCCAAATATCAAAAGTAGGCTGGTGGGCTGGTAATGCTCGTTTTATTGAATTATCCGGTAAGTTGCTAGGCGCTCATATTGCCCATGCTGGTTTGATAGTCCTGTGGGCGGGAGCAATGACCCTGTTTGAACTATCTCGCTACAACCCTGACGTGCCGATGTATGACCAGGGATTAATCTTGTTGCCCCACCTGGCTTCCTTAGGCTTGGGTGTTGGCTCTGGTGGTCAAATTATCGACACCTATCCCTATTTTGTGGTTGGAGTCTTGCATTTGATTTCCTCAGCAGTGCTCGGAGCTGGAGGACTTTATCATTCCCTGCTTACTCCAGATAAATTAACCAAAGATGGCACCTTTGTTGGTTTCTTTGGCTATGACTGGAAAGACTCCGACAAGATGACCACCATTATCGGGATTCACCTAATCCTTTTGGGGGTTGGTGCTTGGTTGTTGGTAGCTAAAGCCATGTTTTGGGGTGGACTATTTGACCCCTGGGCGAGTGGGGGTGGCGATGTACGAGTGATTACCGATCCTACCCTTAGCCCTGTCAAAATTTTTGGCTACTTAGTTGGTGCATCCGGTTCAGAAGGCATGGCAGCCGTGAATAATTTAGAAGATGTGGTTGGCGGTCACATCTGGATGGGTTTGATCTGCATTGGTGGTGGTTTCTGGCATATCTTGACCAAGCCGTTTAACTGGGCACGTGAGGTTTTGGTTTATTCCGGGGAAGCTTATCTCTCCTATAGCTTAGGGGCGCTGGCCTACATGGGAATTTTTGCCGCCTACTTTGTCATGGTCAATGACACCGTTTATCCGGAAGTGTTCTATGGTCCAGTGGGGACTTTAGAATCCAGTGATGGCATCGTGTCTGCTCGCGGTTGGTTGGCAGCATTCCACTTTGTCTTTGCGGTGTTGTTTCTGTTCGGTCATATCTGGCATGCTATCCGGGCGCGAGGAGCAGAAGCTGGTTTTGACTTCAAAAAAGGTGAGCTGATTATCCCTCGGAGTAATCCCCAAGTTGGTGACTTAGCAACCCCAATTAACTCCTCAGATCTTAGCCTTAACTTCCTCAAAAACCTACCTATTTACCGTCCCGGTCTTTCTCCCCTGTCCAGGGGTCTAGAAATTGGCATGGCTCATGGGTATTTTATCTTTGGTCCGTTTGCCAAATTAGGACCGTTGCGGGATTCACAGATGGCAAACTTAGCTGGTGTAACAGCAGCCATTGCTCTGATTGTAATAGCGACCATCGGCCTATCAATCTACGGTACAGTCACCTTTAAGAAAGAGCTAAAAACTGTACCTCGACCCACATTCGTTACCAGGGTGCCCGAGGTACCAGAAACTATCCAAACTGCTGACGGATGGAGTCAGTTTGCTGGAGCTTTTCTAGTTGGTGGCGCTGGAGGAGCGATTTTTGCCTATCTGCTGGTTAATAACCTCAGTATGATTCAGGGAATGATGAGTTAAATAGTTGCTAAGAAGTCTCAACAAATGCTACAGTAATTGATGGAGCATTCTATAGGCTTCTTAAAACAGGAGCTGTCTGGGGCTAGGAAGCGATGTCAACCCTAACCCCATTATCTCTTTTCCCTAGCTTAGATATAACTAACGCTTCATCCGTCCCATAGTGACAGCCAGGTTAAATGCAACCTTGACCTAAACTATGGCAACAGAGAATAATCCCTCCTTTTGGTCTCAGTTTATTGATAAGTTTTTCTGATAAAATTGAAAAGACCTAGATGGCTTTCATAAAGATGGATGCCATAACCTAGATCGATGTCTCAACCTGCCACTAGCATTCACTGCTATTGCTGCCACTTTCGGCAACAGATGCCAATGCTGGAGGAAAGCATACTGACTGAGTCAGTATCAATCGGGGGATATCGAAGACGTAACTGCTTCTGTACTACCTGGCTAACCAGTAAGGACAGCAAGCATACTACTTAGTTTGTCAACAATCTAGTAAGTATATGCGCTACGCGCACGCTGCGCGAACAGCTATCAGCACTCAGCAAGATTTTTAATCAAGTAAAACTTAGGCATTGAGTTGAAGAACACTTTGCCTTTAACTAAATGCTGATTAAAAATAGCTGAACGCTCAATGCTTACAGGATTTAATAAACATCAATCAGGAGTAAATACAAATGTCAAAAATTGGTCTTTTCGTCGGCTCTCAAACCGGTAAAACCGAGGCGGCAGCTGAGGAAATTCAAGAAGGACTTGGCGGTGATGATGTCGTCACTATACATAAAATAGAAGAAGCGGAAAATAGCGATTTTGAAAAGTACGAAAATCTCATCATTGGCTGTCCTACTTGGGATATTGGGGAATTACAAGCTGACTGGGATGGCTACTTTGAGGAGTTAGATAGTATCAACTTCAGTGGTAAGAAAGTTGCCTACTTTGGGACTGGAGACCAGGAGGGCTATCCCGATAACTTTATGGATGCCATTGGTATTCTAGAAGCCAAAATTTCCGAATTGGGGGGTAGCACCGTTGGAAACTGGCCGAATGAGGGTTACGAATTTAATGAATCAAAAGCTCTCAAAAATGGTAAGTTTATTGGTCTTGCCCTGGATGACGATAACCAGTCTGAACTGACTGAAAAACGGATAAAAACTTGGGTAGCGCAACTCAAACAAGAGTTTGGAGTTTAGTTTTTACAACCGTTGTAAGCTGGTAAGCATTCAGCCATCAGCCGTCAGCCGTGAGCTTTTGGCTCACGCTGCTTGAGGTGCTTATTTTATTCAAAAGCAGCTCAAGTAGTGTGCGCTATGGGCATAAACTGTTACCGTAGCCTGGCCATAGGCCTTTGGCTCATAGCTGATAGCTGATAGCTGATAGCTGAATGCTTACACCTGAAAACCGTCTCTCTTTTATAAAGCTAGCTACGTTGATCGTTGACTATTGACCACTGACAGTTGATCGTTAACGGTCAACATTAATGACTTGCCAACAGATAAAAAATTGCTTCACCCCTATTGAAGATTTGTGATTAAAAAATTGCTATAGGTATCCGTTTAGTAATTGTGATAATTTTTGATACCTACTCCCTACTCCCTACTCCCTTTGCTATATGTCTACTCTGCCTGATATCCTTTGGTTGAATGTTAGTCCAAGTTTTCTACGTTTTGATCAGCCTTTAATTCGTTATTTGTCTAAACAAAAGCGAGTTGGCCAGTGGGAGTATCGCCAAAACCAAGATGAACCAACTTCTCTTGATATCGCCCTTACCTTACTTCATGACTATCTCAAAACCTGCGATCATCCTATCCATCTGGTGGGCCACAGCACTGCTGGTTTGGTAGGACTACTCTATAGCCGTAAATATCCTGAAAAAGTCCAGTCTTTAACTCTATTATCAGTAGGTGTTAATCCCGCAGTTGACTGGCAAGCCCACTACTATGTGCAGCTCCAACTTTTACCCTGCACTCGCCAAGTGTTGCTTACCCAAATGGTTAAGAGCCTCTTTGGTCATCACAATCACCATATCACTAAAGGTTTAGTAACCATCCTAGAGCAAGATTTAGCTTATTCTCCCTCTCCTCACTCCCTATATAAACGGGTTAGTGTACCACCAACAGCAGTGCAAGTGCCATTAATGGTATGTGGTTGCAAGGATGACATTATTGTTGATTCTAATGCTTTGCAAGGATGGAAACCTTGGTTAAAAGAATGCGATCGCTTATGGGAATATCCGGAAGGAGGTCACTTTTGCCACTATTTCCATCCCAATCGAGTAGGACGGCAAATCATCCGGTTTTGGGAATCCCTATCATCACCAGTCCCTGAGCCATTAGCAATTAGTACTTAGGTAAGCATTCAGCTATCAGCCATCAGCTGATAGCTGATGGCTGAATACTTAAACTATCTGTAGCATCCATAAATTGAAATCCTATTAGTTAGTAGTTAACCATGTTCCAGATACTTATTTCTCAGGTTATTCAACATTTGGCAACGTTTCTGTGCTGCATAGCTGCTTGGACATTAATCGCAATAGCTTTATGGCGAATTCGGGCGACGTTTCGAGACGGTGTCGCTCATTTGAGACAATTACATCAAATTCCCTGTAGTCGCTGCGCCTTTTTTACTGGAGATTATCGCCTCAAGTGTACAGTACATCCCTCAAAGGCGCTAACAGAAGAGGCTATCAATTGTTATGACTATGAGGCAACTCTCAATCCTACTAGGGTTAACTCACGACGGTGTAAGTGTAGTCATCAAACTACTTCTAAAGTTGTGTGACGATAATGCGTTTAGCTCTGCCGCACCAAAGGCGATTGGCCGTAGGCCACGCTACGCGAACGCAAGTTAGATAACCGTAAGCTATCAGTTATCAGCTATCAGCTATCAGTTATCAGCTATCAGCTATCAGTTATCAGCTATCAGCTATCAGCTAATGCTCTACATCACAGGCTTCTAGCCTGTGCCACGCACGCTACGCGAACAGTTTTTATAGCAGTCGAAGTAAAGCTTAGGACATCTTGTGCTCCCTGCTCCCTGCTCCCTGCTCCCTTTCAAGCAAAAGACTATGTCCTAAACCATGCTTCTCTTGCTATAAATAAGCAATGCAGCGCGGTCATGGGGAAACCCCATGACCGCGCTGCATCAAGACAACAAATAAGGATTAGTTTAATCTTTTTTACGTCAGCACTTCAAGTAGCGAATGGCCTACGGCTGACGGCTGACGGCTGACGGCTGACGGCTGACGGCTGACAGCTGACGGCTGCTTCAGTTTTCCAGGAGGTTTCTGGTTGCATAGGAATTGAGCTTTTTAAGAAAAATCTTTCTTAATAAATAGCTAAAAAATAAAAATCAGATCACCACCCTAGTGATCTGATTGGCTGTTGGTTTACCATAAGGAGGACTAGCTTCCTGTCTAGAGAAGAAACCCTGGCTCTGTGTCTCTTTAGGTGCGCTTTCCGTTGGCGAATTAAATTCGCCACGGGTCGCACCTCTAGATGGCAACTTACATTTTTAGTATACCCCTTAATGCTAAAAATTAGCAACTATTTTTTCAAACAAATTATGATCAAGGCTCTGTCGTTGGATTCTGTTGGGATTCTGAGAGCTTCTCTAAGAACTTAATTTGAGTATTTATTAACACACTGCCAGAACGGGCTTGGACAGCATGCCACAGGTGCCCCCCTAAAAACAAGAGTCCCAAGAAAAACTGAATATTTGCTGCTACCAGACGGTTAGAACCGTAAAATTCAGTGGGAAAGACCGTAGTGTTGTTAGCAACAAAAGCAGCAGATACAAAAGCCATAAACGCTAGAGACCCTAAACTGTAGGAGAGGATTGCTTCTCCTTCAATCTGGAGCGCACTCTGAGCCCAGTTAAATGGAGTGGAGACAATATGCCAAATCCCGCCACCAATACAAAACATTCCAATCCAAATATGACCGCCAATCACATCTTCTAAATTATTGACAGCTGCCATTCCAAGAGGATTCCAACCCCCATCGACAATGCCAAAGAGATAACCAAAGATAGTCACTGGGTTAAGAGTTGGGCTGGTAATGATACGTACATTGCCAACAGCAGCGTCATAAATACCACCAAAGACCATTGCCTTGGCTACCAGCAACAACGCACCCACACCTAGGAAAATCAGATGATGCCCTAAAATAAAGCTCAGCTTCTTGGGGTCAGTCCATTCATAGTGGAATTTAGGCGCGCGTCCACTGCCATCTTTCAAATTTGCAACACCACTAAAAACATGAAATAGACCACCTGCACCCAAAACAGCGGATGCAGCTAGATGCAAAATACCAATCACAAAATAGGGATAGGTATCTGTGACCACACCACCGGGTGCGACACCCCAGCCTAAAGTGGCTAAGTGGGGTAACAAGGTTAATCCTTGCTCGGACATGGGCTGACCAGGCACAAGCTGGGAAATTTCCGCTATGGTAGTTGCGCCTGCCCAGAACATAATCAAACCAGCGTGAGCAATATGAGCTCCTAATAATTGACCGGATAAGTCCCTAAGACGGGCATTACCAAGCAACCACTCCGGAGTAGTTGCTGATTGAATACTATTTGTTGTCATCAGAAATTTTGGGTTTGAAACCCCGTCCTAGAAGGACGGCAAAACATGTTAGAATCAGAATGGTCAACGACCCACCCGAGACGATGGATCAGACAGCCTACACGAGCGAAGTCCAGTAACCTGGCGGCGCAGAAAAATCGGTAGACCGGGAAAAGAAGACGGGGCAATGGAAGTCCAACCCCTGAATCAACAAAGTACATCAAGATTTTTCTTGTTTGGAATTTCAACACATAAGAACCGCAGGGCTTGCGGGGATAGTCTGTGGAGCGACCATAAGACCTGAAGAGAGTAAATCTCTGAGGGCTGGTGCTATGAAGCAGAAACCTAAATCGTGAGGTTTAGGAATCACGGCACTTCGGCAGGCGGTGAGGATGTCAAGAAAACCGAGTATCTCTCTATCTAAAACATAAATTTGGTAGAGTGCTACTCAGCAGCCCAGGAAATTTTTGGTTTAGTAGGTGTTAGATTCATTGGACAGCAACTAACACCTACTATCTAGAGAGGGCTGCTTTTTACTAGCTAATTAATTCAAGCCTTCCTCAAATTTCTTAAAGTCAACGCCGATGGAACGCAATGCATGCCATAGGTGACCTTGAAGAAAGAAGAAAGCTAGGAAGAAGTGGGCATTGGCCAACCAGCAGCGAGGAGTGTGGGCACCCAAAGGCAACTCAATAGTGTCTGCAAAATATGGGGAAACACCAAGCTTGACCTCTAAGGCAGGACCATAGAATTCGACGGGATAGGCTAGGGTATTAACTGCGCAGAAGTAAGCAGCTACAAATCCTGCCAGAGCAATACCGCCGAGAGAGTAGGAAAGAATCGCTTCCCCCTCGAAGCTGACGAGATTCTTTGCCCACTTCAGTGGTGGAATCAGGATGTGCCAAATACCACCACCAACGAGTAGCAAGCCAACATAGATGTGACCGCCCACTAAGTCTTCTAAGTTATCCACCGAGGCAAAATGGGTTTGATAGCCATAGATTGCCAATGGATTAAGATTGGGGCTGGTAACGAGCCTGACATCATGAATGGTGGCATCGTATAGTCCGCCAAAGTACATGGCTTTCGCTGCCAATAACAGAGCGCCTACTCCTAGAAAAATGAGATGATGCCCAAGAATAAAGCCTAACTTCTTAGGGTCATTCCATTCAAAGTGGAATTTAGCGGCACGACCGCCAGCATCTTTCAATTGCGCTGGACCTTTAGCGGAATGGAACAGAGCACCCGCTCCCAGAACAGCCGAGGAGACGAGGTGTAGAACGCCAACGACAAAATAGGGGTAAGTATCCACTATCTGACCGCCTGAGCCTACACCCCAGCCCAAAGTAGCTAAGTGGGGCAGCAGAATCAGCCCCTGCTCACCCATTGGCAGGGTGGGATCATACCAAGAAATTTCAAACAGAGTAAATGCTCCAGCCCAAAAAACGATCAGCGCTGCTTGGCCGACATGAGCAGCTACGAATTTGCCAGACAAGTTGGCTAGGCGGGCGTTACCAGCCCACCAGTCATATTTAACGTCGGGATTACCGTATGTTTGCATACTCGATCCTTACTCGATCCTTAATTGCTTCATTGTTTCACCACCTCCTGTCTAGGGTTGAGGTGAAATCACATGAATCGATTGTGCAGCATCAGGGAGGCAATTTAAACTTAGTTGCAATATTTTTTAACATTTATTGCAACTTATTATCAATTTTAATATTCATAAATTCTCTGAAAGTCTTGTATATCAAAAGTTACAGCTATTTATGCTAATCCCAAGTTACCCAAAATTGTTGTCAACGCCTCTCATCAGTTTTTATTTTATAAATAAGTTTTATCATTAGTTTTTCTAATAGTTGCGGAAAATGCTGTCAAAATAGGAACATCTACTGGTGTCATTCAGCTCAAACTTGACTTATATATCTCAGATATATCTGAAATCGTACAATTTAAATCTGATTTAATAAGACTTAGGCATTGGCCACATATGGACTACCTATAGTGATTTTATATCCCGTTTAGCTCTATATTTATGGATTAGTAACGGACGGAAGCCTCAGTGCTGCTTGATTTAATGCCCGATGGCTCTAACCACCCTTATTGGTTTAATGTGATCAGAAATTCTATAATAAACCCTTTGGTAACACTTGACAAATTTTAGCAATACGTATACTGTCTATTCTAAGACATCTTCTCTTATGTCTGATAACGAGCCAGAATCGCGGCAGAGATTACATTTATTACTCTCTGCCGCGCTTTTCTCTGCTCGTTTACCGGCATAGGCATGATCGTCTTAGGCCAATGGTATTAGGCATAAGTAGGATTAAGGGCAAAAATCATTAACCCAAAACTCAACAGCTAACACCGTGTCACCGTGCCACCGTTCCCTAAACTTCAAAACCAATGGGTAGTTCTAAAACCTTTGCTGCTTTGTACAACGCTCTCCGGAACCGATAGCCCACGTCCACAATGTCTTTTCGCTGACTAATGTCGAGAGAACTATAGGGTTGAGCTGCAACTTCGCCCTGGGTGAAGTAAGGTTTAAGTTTGCCTTTTGCTGCTTTATAAGCTGCCTTAACCTCTTGATCTACACTGGGGTCTTTGTCTGCCACTTTTGCTGAATAGGGAGCATACTGGCTGAAAATTCCAATCCAGTTATCTGAGAAGATTAACAGGCTCTGATCCGACCAAGTTTCTTCTTCCCCACAAATCTTCTTGGCTACTACTTCTGTCGCCAAAGCAATCATCCCCTCAAAGTTCAAGGTGGAATTGAAGTTCTGTCGCTGATCTAAATCTTTGATTAGGGTTTTGACACTCTCGACCAACTCCTTAGCATAAGGGAGGGCTGGTTTCACCTTCCGTTCCCGGTACAAGAGAACTTCGATCCGGTGAAATCCCTTAAATTCTGGGTTATCCTCCCCGCCATCAAAAGCAGAGGGGCGAGCATCAATATCCCGGTCAGTGTCTTCAAAGCTGGCGGCGTAGGTTTCGATTTGCTCGTAAGGAGGACGGGCTTTGACATAAGCGTCTTTGGCATTTTCCAAATTGCCACTGCGAATTGCTTTCACTAAGTCTTCGACAAGGGGTAGCTGTACTTGGGCTTGTTGTCGGAAATACCTTAAGCCCTGATCAACCTCTGCAGCATAGGGATCCCTACCAGCTGCTGCAATTAACTCCTTGCTTGAACCAGGGCGAATCAGGCTAGAAGCCGCTAGGGTGCCTAAACCACCGACAGCAGTAATTTGCAGTATTTTTCGTCGATTAATTGTCATGGGGTTAAACTTGAGAAAGATTCTTTTTTAGCTTCGATTATTATAGTAGACCTTGATCAATTTGATCAGAAATTTTATCGATAACTTAAACCTTAAAGATGTGATGAAGAGGTTGTGAAGAGGTTGTAAAGATACAAGTATCCCATACCACTCATTAAAAGTGGATCAAAAAAAGGCGTTGCTGATTCTGGGTATGGTTTAGCCCCCCTAGGGCGTGTCTTCAAACTCCGAGTACCCCCGTTTCCCTTAAAAAAGGGGGACTTTGAGTATGGCTCCCCCCTTAATAAGGGGGGCTGGGGGGGATCTAATATCTTGCGGAAAACTTTGAAAACACGCCCTAGCCCCCCTAGGGCGTGTCTTCAAACTCCGAGTACCCCCGTTTCCCTTAAAAAAGGGGGACTTTGAGTATGGCTCCCCCCTTAATAAGGGGGGCTGGGGGGGATCTAATATCTTGCGGAAAACTTTGAAAACACGCCCTAGCCCCCCAAGCGAGCAATCCCTCGCTTGGGGGGCTAGGGGGGCTTTAACTTTCACCAGATGATCGCGCATTCATTCCTTAATTCAGCAACGCCCAAAAAAAAAGTGGCAAGTCACACTAGTGTTACTGATCCCAATTCTGGAAACTACGGCTACCCATCAATTTAATCTCCCCATCTCCCGATCTCCCCATCGCCCGATCTCCCCATCTCCCCATCTCCCCATCGCCCGATCTCCCCATCGCCCGATCTCCCGATCTCCCCACACGTCCCACACCTCCCACACTACCCGTTTGACCCTGAGGTAAAAAACCTACCCCTGTGGGCTACTCCCTGCTCCCTAAAACCAACACCTATCCTAATCAATCAGACGAAACACTTTCTTCTGCTTTTGAGCAGGTTGCTGTGATTGTTCTTGCTTAATTGTTTCTGGGTTGCTAGAGGGCTTCTGAGACTCTTTTGGCTCAGTTGATTCGCTAACTTTTGGTTTTTTCTCAAATACATTAACTCCTGCACCTTCTAACTCAATTACCCCTTCTGGAGAGACCCTGGCAATCTTTCCACTCAAAGCGGCTACCCAATCAGCAAAGCTATCCATCTTTTCTACTTGCTTTTTGAGGGTCTTGCGATTGAGTTCTGCCTGAACGGTTATGCCATTGTCCCCAGTCAGGAGTAAGGTAACTTTCTTGCCTTGCTCCGGTAAATTGGGTCTTTCGGTAAACTTGATGGTGATTTCGGGTTTTCTTCCTTGAATCATGATAACTTCATTGGGTTTAGTTTTAGGGCTTGGTTGAGGTTGATAGTCAGTTTTTTCTTCGGAGTAATGGGAATAGAAATTTGAGTCTTCTAGATTTACGTTAACTGGATGAGCTTCTTCTATGTAGAGTTGCTCTCCTACTCGTCTACAAAATAATTCCCAGAAATCATCCTTTTCTGCTGGTTGTGGCAAAGACCCCTGGAGACTTAACAAAAAAGGCTGCCATGGATAACTTTTGGCTTTTCCTCTAGGAGGCAGGTGATTGCGTTCTACATACATCACCACTGCTTCTGGCTTGACATCGTGAATTAAACCACGAACTCGAAACTGATCGACTCTTTCATCACTGGGAGAATGACGTAGAGTAGTTTTCCCCTCTAGGGGAATAAATTTTTTGATTTGAATTTGAGCCAGTTTTCCTGCCTTGGTGATGCGGAAATATACTCGCCAGAGATAGACTTTTTTCTCACCAAAAGAGGGGTTGGTACTTAATTTCTTCCACAAGGGTTGGTGCATATAGGCACTGAAGCTGATTCCTTGTTTGAGAACAAGAGTTCCTTTAACTGACCTATTAGGCTCTTGAGATGGGTTTGGGTCAAATCGCCCAAACAGATAGCCCAGAGCCGAAAACTCGGTTGGACGACTAGGAGGGGTAAAGGGGACAACAACTTCCATTGGATTGGTAATTAAGGAGCCATTATATTTTAGACTATCAAATCACAGCAATCAGATGGACTTAACTGGTTGAGTTTTACTTCCGATAATTTACTAAGGCTGTGGATATTGTTGAGGAAGAAGAGCTTACTCCCTGTTTTCAGCAGGAAAGGGAAACCCTGGAAAGCAAGGGGTCCCAGTGATTGAATCTGTCTAGGAATGGGGGTGACGAGGGTGTGCGATCGCCTTTTTGGTATTCAACCAGGATAACGTTGGCTCTACCAGCTCTGCTAGGTTTATGTATAATTTGATACATTTTTTCCCATGGAAGCAAAACTTACAGCACTTTTCAATAACTATTTCTGGTTTAGTCCTATAGTTGAGTAGATTAAAATTGCTAAACTATGGAATAATAATTAATTATATAGCATTTTTCAACTAAGTGATAAATGCTATAACACAAACAAAAAAAACATTATCATCACCACCCATGCTCCCATGATCAGATTAGGTTTGATTCCCACACTTTTATTACTCCCTTCTCAACCGACTTAATCTAGCCCATGTCAAGTTTTATCACCTCAATCACCGTAGAGATTCCCTCTTTAGTTTTCAAATTCGCAAACACAAAGGGTTTATCTCCTCGCATCTTTTTAGCATCCCGTTCCATCACCCCCAAATCTGCTCCCACCTGAGGTGCCAGATCAATTTTGTTAATCACCAGCAAGTCAGACTTGGTGATTCCTGGTCCTCCTTTACGAGGAATCTTATCCCCAGCAGCCACATCAATAACGTAAATAGTGAAATCTACTAGTTCTGGACTGAAGGTTGCTGCTAGGTTATCCCCTCCACTTTCTAGGAACACCAAGTCTAAATCAGTAAACCGATTTTCCAGCTGTTCAATGGCTGCCAAGTTCATCGAGGCATCTTCCCGAATGGCAGTATGGGGACAACCCCCCGTTTCCACACCCAGAATGCGATCGCTTTCTAGGGCCTGACTCCTAACTAAAAACTGGGCATCTTCCTGAGTATATATATCATTGGTGACCACAGCGATTTGATAAGAGTCTCGCAGCGCTTTACACAATGCATCTAATAGAGCAGTTTTCCCTGAACCAACTGGACCAGCAATCCCAACACGAAAAGTACTCATGTTAACTAACTTAGAGTTAATTTTAATAGTGTAGTTTATTTATGGTCATTAGCCATAAATAAATTGTTAATTGCTAATGATAAATTAACAATTAACAATTGGCAATTGGCAATTTTAGATTTTTATTATAGCAATGGCTGTAATGGTGTTGGCAAATTTAAGGGATGAAGCGCGCAGCGCTATAACTATTGACGATTAAGGGGTCAAGGCACCGACTTGCTGTAAATCCAAAAGAAAAATTTTCTGAGTAGATGCTTCGTTTGATATAACAGCTGCATGAGATATCATCTCCAGAACACTGGCCTGACGGTAAGACTTCGGGATAGGTCGCATCATGTCTTGGGGTAACTCCACCAAATTGGGCAGATCATCCACAAAAATTCCCCAAAGTTCGGAGTCCCTAGGACGAATAATTACTAAGAACCTTTGGTTAGGGCTTCGGTGAGGTAAACTACCATCGCCCAACTGCTGATGTAAATCCCAAACTTTAATCGTATGCTTGCCTAGCTGAACTAATCCCATGGTTTTCATCTCCCGGCTGATTTCAGTGGTAAAATTTACCACTTTCAGGACATCCCTAATCCCAAGACATAGGGAATAGTCAGCAATCTTAAAAACCATGAATTTGTCTGGCTTTGAATTATTGTCTAACATCGCCTTTATTTAACCTTATTATAGCTATTAATATTTAGGAAAAGGGAAACTTTTATTTTTTTGATAATTTGTTAGGCTAAAAAATTTTACGTATTAATGATAAATTAATAATTAAAAATTACCAAATCATTCCAGGATATAGGGTTGAATATACTGTTGATAATACTTAGGCAGTATATAGCGTTTATCTGATATCTTGCACCATTGTCATTAATCGTAGGGTGGGCAGTGCCTACCAACGTGGTTTGCAAGCTTCATTATCTGTCTGATGCACTGCCCACCCTACATGAACTATTACCTATTAGCTATTACCTATTACCTATTAGCTATTACCTATTAGCTATAGCAGAAGTCAGAAGTCAGAAGTCAGAAGTCAGAAGTCAAACTCTTGCGCTTACTTAGGTTTGAGACTTTTGTCATGTACTAACTGCCCTGGCGACTGCTATATTACCTATTAGCTATTACCTATTACCTATTACCTATTACCTATTACCTATTACCTATTACCTAAAATCCCGAAATTGTGTACCTCATAGCTATGAGAATTGCTATAGTCTTTATTCCCCCTACTCCCTACTCCCTACTCCCTACTCCCTACTCCGTTATTGAGGGTGAAATGGGCTCAACAACATCGGTTACTGTTGTCAACAATTTGTGTTCCAAATAGGGCTTAGTGATATAAGCCTTTGCCCCCAACTGTGCAGCAATCAAGCGGTGTTTATCGTTACTGCGGGAGGTGAGGATGACTACAGGAATATCTACCAAAGTTGGGTCTTGCTGGCAGTGTTTGAGAAATTCAAACCCATTCATGCGAGGCATCTCAATATCACAGATCACTAACTGTATATCTGTCTGATGCTGTAGTTGCTCAATGGCTTCATAACCATCCTGGGCTTGAAACACTTGATAGCCATTCTTTCCCAAGGTCATGGCTAGAGTTTGGCGCAGGGTGATCGAGTCATCTACCAGGAGTACCTTTGGCTTATGTCTGACCCAGAACGGTTCAACCAATGAAGGTGGAAGCTGCTTTCGTGAAAGGGTTTCCATTGCTTGGGTGGCTTGGTCATCGCTTTTGCTTTCAACCTTCAATGTGCTAACCTTTAACCTTTGACTGCCATCGGTCCGCTGGTCAGATAGGTACTGGATCAATTCAGTCCCATCCAGCACCAGTGTTAACCGACCATCCGCTAGAATACTGCCCCCATTGACATAGGGGGGTGGCACAATCATTGTGCCCAAAGGACGAATCACCAACTCCTGGTCTCCGAGCAGTTGCTCTACTTCCAGACCGACAAGCTGATCCTGGTAATGGATGAGAATGATTGGTCTAATCGTCTGTTTAGGAACAACAGGTTGATGGGGATGGGTTACCGAGAATGGATTTGCCACAGAGGAATAATCTAGGACTTGCCCAAGTTGGTAGACTTTAACCAGTTGCTGATCACTCCCGGTACCCAAGTGAAGCACTTTACCATCTTCCCAACTTCGGAGCTGGTGTTCCTGAGGAATAATAATTTGCTTGACTTGATCAGTGATCAACCCATAAACTTGCTTCCCAGCCTGGCACAGGAGTAACTTACCTATGGTTAAACTCAGGGGAATTTGTAGTCTAAATCTGGTGCCAAGGTCGGGAGAAGAATCAACCTGGACGGAACCCCTCAGAGCTTTGACCTGGTTTAGGACAACATCAAGACCAACACCTCGTCCAGAGAGGTTATTCACCCCAGAGACAGTGGAAAAGCCTGGTTCAAACAACAAATTCCTCAGCTGAGCCTCACTGAGACTATTACTCTGTTCGAGGTCGATCAGTTCACGTTCTACGGCTAGTTGGCGAATCCGTTTAAAATTCAACCCTGGCCCATCATCTTTGACTTCAATCACCAAATGTCTGCCCCGATGGCAAGCAGTGATTTCAATTAATCCGTTTTCTGGTTTGCCCTGTTGTTGCCGTAGAGCAGGAGTCTCAATGCCGTGGTCAAAAGCATTACGCACAAGATGCAGCAGGGGGTCGTACAGTTTCTGGGCAACAACTTTATCCACTAAAACATCATTACCAGAGATTTTTAGCTCTACCAGCTTATGGTGGGAGGCTGACAACTGCTTGAGGACAGGGGGGAAACGACTAAATATTTCCCCTAAAGGCAACATCCGAGCCTCCATCAAGACATCACGATGGTTGGTTAACAACCGACGTTGTTGTTCGAGAGTCTTACTGGATTGGGTGGTGAACAGCTCAATGTCATAGGCAGCTTCTGTTAATTGTATAGCGTCTTCTAGAACTGACTGAATCAGAAGCTCGGGTGTACTATAACGCTTTAGTTCCAGGTCATCGAAATAGTCTGTATCAAGAAGGTTAGTGGGTTGAAGGTTAGTGGGTTGAAGGTTAGTGGGTTGAAGGTTAGTGGGTTGAAGGTTAGTGGGTTGAAGGTTAGTGGGTTGAAGGTTAGTGGGTTGAAGGTTAGTGGGTTGAGAGCGTAGCGTGGCCTTTTGGTCAAGGTTGGCAGTAGGATTGGGGTTGGTAGCAAAGTTTTCCTTTAAACCTTCAACCTGAAACTTGCTAACCTGCAACGTTTTTTCTGCCCAAGGGTAGGAGGAAAAGCTAGGATTTGAGTCGGTAGCAAAGTTTTTGTTTAAACCTTCAACCTGAAACTTGCTAACCTGCAACCTTTGCCTAATCTGCTTTTGTTGCATCAAAATAAACAGGCGGTCGTACCAATCTTGCAGTTGGTCGAGCACTTGCTGATGTTGGTGGACACGATCTTGGAGTACTCGCACTGCCGCCAGCAGTTGTTCATTTTCAAGCAACTGGCGGTTTTGGTTGGTTAGTAATTCCCCAATTGTGTAATTCAGGTATTCTAGATGCTCAATATTTATCCGCACAGTACCAGATTTATCCCTAGATGATGGCGTGCTTGGATGTTGGTTGGAGGGAGTTATGGCGAGATGGGAAGAGTTTAGAGGAGAATTTATAGTGTTGCCTATGGGCGGGATGATCTCGTCTGTGATCACTTCGGGCTCTTGTGCTTCTTCTTTGTTTTCATTATCTCCATCAATCATCCCCATGTTGTGCAAAACAAAATTTTTTTCTGTGCCAACTTCTTGCTCAGGGGAGGCTATCTCTCCATCCAAGACATCTATTTCTGTTTGCTCCGACCTCTGCAATTCTTTACTTTGATCAGAGGTTTGGTCATCTAGTGTAGTTGACCCTCCCCAGATCATTTCCACAAGCTGGGACTGTTTGCTTGTTTTAGATTCTGGATGAGTAACGGAAGAATTATTAACAATACCTTCTTCTTGTTTTACTCCCGGCTCAACCGGATTAAGGTCTTGTTCTTTTCCGTTGTCCAAGACAGAAGATTGATTGTGAATTATCAATTGTGAATTTGGAATTGAAGACCTCAGGTCAGCTAGTTGTTGCAGAGCCATAGAAGGTTGACCACCTTGAGTCCTATCCCCTTCTAGCACTGCTGCTTGTGCTGCAACGAAATCACACAAAGCCGTCTTGGCAATAGTTACCACCTGTTCGGGATGGTTGTCTAGGGCTGCGATCGCATTTTTGGCAATAGCGGCAAACCCTGGTAAATTAAGAGATTGCCCTAACCCCAAGAAAATGTCTGCTTGGTTGCGAACTGTGATGCTGATTTCAGTGGGATTGTCACTATTTAGGGCAGCTTGGATTAGGTCTAACCCTTGGCATACCCCCACTTCAAAAATGGACTGGGTGACGTCGAAGCCCAATTCTACTGAGGTGGGCAGATAGGATTCGAGACCAAAACAGTCCCCCAGCTTCTCTTGGAGTTGGGCAACAACAGCAGCAGTTCGATTCTTGATTTCGGTGTCATCGATTTGCCCCCCTGTGAGTTCAGCGGTCAGAGGTAGGCGGAGACACTCATAAGCTTGAAACAGTAAGGCTTCAATTTCTGGATTAATGGACAAGTCCGGGTTAAACAGAGCTTTAAAAACATCCTCCAAGGAGTGAGCTACCGTGGCAATTGTTTCCAAGCCAATGCTAGCTGCTGCGCCTTTGAGGGTATGGGTAGTGCGCATCAAGTTGTTGACTTTATTGATGCTATAGTGTTCTGACAAACTCAGCAAATCGTTTTCCAAGACTTGCAGCAGTTCCGGTGCTTCCTGGAGAAAGTAGCGATAGCTTTGCTCACGAATTTTTGGGTCATTAGTCATTAGAGAAGTTGTCAAGTGGGTGACGTATTTTTGTCAATGGTTAATCGGAGTAGGGAATCGGGAATCGGGAATCGGGAATCGGGAATCGGGAATCGGGAATCGGGAATCGGGAATCGGGAATCGGGAATCGGGAATCGGGAATTGGTAATCGGGAATCGGGAATCGAGAATCGGGAATCGGGAATCGGGAATCGGTATAAAACAAAATATCTCTATCGAATTAGAATAAAAATATATCGGCAGAGTAAAAGAAGATGGCCGTTCACAACGACGACACAGTAGTTTTTATATAGGATTATATGCTCAAAATTGGGTCAGTTTTAGCGATGAGTGTATTAATTTAGTACGAGAATTAATGAGACTTAATCGTAATAAATGGAAGTATTATTTACGAGGAATGAGAGCTAAATCGCTTGTCCTGTCTGCTTTATAACTATTTTCGTCGCCCCCCCAGATTTAGAATTTAGAATTTAGAATTTAGAATTTAGAATTTAGAATTTAGAATTTAGAATTTAGAATTTAGAATTTAGAATTTAGAATTTAGAATTTAGAATTTAGAATTCGGCATTCGGCGTTGCTTAATAATGGAATGATTTTAAGAGTAGGTGCGCGCCTCCAAGGCCGCGAGCAATCCCTCGCGGCCTTGGGTCGCACCTGTGGAATGGGCATCAGGCGTGGAACTGGCATCTTGCCAGTTTCAATATATTTTCGGGCGGGCAGGATGCCCACTCTACTTCTATTCATTCCTTGATTCAGCAACACCCTGAATTCTGCATTCTACATTCTACATTCTACATTCTTATAAATTATTAATTCTACATTCTACATTCTACATTCTACATTCTACATTCTACATTCTACATTCTACATTCTACATTCTACATTCTTCATTCTTCATTCTCAATTCAGAAACATCTCAAACACCAAAATAAGCCGGTTCATTCCCCGGTTTCCACTTAATATTGCAACCAATACTAGGCTTTTGCTCAGAATTCACTGGTTGCGACCCTAGCACCGCATCAATAGCTGCTCGTAAATCCTTACCGGTAACTGGTATCCCATTACTAGGACGACTATCATCCAATTGACCTCGGTAAACTAGCTCTTGGTTAGCATCGAATACAAAAAAATCTGGGGTACAAGCAGCTGTATAGGTCTGAGCGGTTTCCTGACTTTGATCATGACAGAAGGGAAAAGTGAATCCCAGCTCCTGAGCCATTTCCTTAAGTTTATCGGGAGCATCATCCGGGTAATTATCCGCATCATTAGCGCTAATCGCCACCATACCGATATTAGCATCGGCATAGTCTTTCCCTAGCTTGGCCAATTCTCCCTGTACATGTTTAACAAAAGGACAATGGCGGCAGATAAACATGACCAGTAACCCCTGCTTACCGGCAAAGGTCTCTAAGGAAATCGTCTCGCCAGACACCGCATCCGGTAACTGAAACTCTGGTGCTTTGGTACCTAAGGGCAACATTGTCGAATTAACTAGTGCCATCGTTTTACTCCTAAACTATTGCGGTGACAACTTATATTCTTCTAACCTTGCCTACCATATCAGATCCCATGGCAACGGCTATGATCTGATATAGCGCTACGCGCAAGTCCGCAAGTCCGCAAGTCCGCAAGTCCGCAAGTAAGCTATGACTAAGTTTCGGAGTTTAGGAATGTCAAACATCTGAATGGGTAGTGCTATAGCAGTCGCCAGGGCAGTTAGGACATGACAAAAGTCTCACACCCTTTGTAAGCGATGCAGCGCGGTCTTGGGGGTTTCCCCCATGAGCGACTGCATCAAGAAGCGCAAGAGTTTGACTTCTGACAAATGACTTCTGACTTCTGACTTCTGCTATATATGGTAATCCGACCCAGAACCAAACCAGCAAACCCTCTTCAACCTTCAACCAAACCACCTTCAACCAACCAACCTTCAACCAACCAACCTTCAATCAACCAACCTTCAACCAACCAACCTTCAATCAACCAACCTTCAATCAACCAACCTTCAACCTTCAACCAAAAAAACGTGGTATAATATATCCACTTCCAAGAGGGAGTTGTTTGGAAAAGGTAATCAGAAAGGAACGGAAGATTCTGGTGCCAGCGGTTACCGATGATGAATGGGAATGACTGTTTCAGGTGTTGCAGCAAAGGCGAGTAAAAGATGAAGATCCCTATCAAACCCTTGTCATAAAACAATGGCCTTTCGGCCACGCTACGCGAACGCGCTACCCTTGGAAAGCACAACCGTTGCCCAAGGGAGGGAACCCTAAGGGTTAGCAGTAGTCACTCATGGTAGAAACCCCCCCATGAACGCGCTCCATGGCGACCAAGATCAGCAGAGGGGATGGTCAGGGCGTAAATCCGATTTTGGCAGAAGCACAACAGTTGGAATGAATATGACCGTCCAACCCAAAGATTTCAATGACAATAACAATGAATCATTAAGAATGCTAGCACGGGCGATCGCATTTTCTCAGGGACAATTTTCTCTGATTTTAGCCCGTTGTAATTATCAATCATTGCGGCAGCGATTAACACAACAACTGACAGAACACTACCAGATTAAGTTTCACTCCAGGGCTTTGGCCTCATCGGCTCTTAACCTCTATAGCAATGTTCAAGCGGAACTGACTTCAGAACTACCCAATGCCGTGATTGTTCACAATTTGGAATTAGTCAAGGATATTGATCGGCTATTGGTTTCTACCAATAATGCACGGGATGAATTTCGCAAAACGTTCCCCTTCCCCCTGGTGTTATGGGTAACCGATCAGGTCCAACACAAGCTCAGACGAGTAGCACCAGATTTCACCAGTTGGGCTGCTACTCCCATTGGCTTTGAGATGGCAACGGATGAGTTAATTGATTTTATCGAGCAAACCGTCAATCAGGTCTATGGCAAAGTATTAAACTCTGGTGCTGGTAGATTTCTAGACAATGATGACTTGAATTTGGGCATTGGTTCGACTCGCCGCACCGAGTTAAAGTCAGCCCAGAATGAGCTAAACCATCGTAAAGTCAGATTAGACCCACCGTTAGAAGCCAGTTTAGAATTTGTCTTGGGTCGTGCCGGTGATGGGTCATCACAAGAGTCTCTGGAACATTATCAGCGTAGTTTAGCCCTTTGGCAGCAGATTGAGCCAGAGGCCAGGGCAACCGAGGGAAAACCCCAAACATTCACCTCCTCATCAGAGCGGATTGGATGCTTACTGTATTATTTAGGATTATGGTGGCGTACCTATGGTGAGAGACATCGGGCTGAACATAAAGTGGCTTGTGGTCATGCCGCAGAGTATTATCAGCAATGTATTAAGGTCTTTGAACAGGCTCAGCGACCAGACTTAGTTGCCAAGTTTATTAATCCTTGGGCAGAAGTACTGCAACGACTGGGACAGTGGGATGAGTTGGAGGCGGTTGCTAACACAGCCTTGACTCTCCATCAAACCTATGGTAATCCCTTTAGACTAGCGCGAGCCTATGGCTTTTTAGCAGAAGTTGCTTTATGGAAATCTGATTGGACTAACGCGCAACAGTTAGCCCAACAGGCTCTGTCAATCTTAGAAGAGGCATTGTCTGAATTCTGTACACCAACCTCATGCTCACTCGATACCGATTGTGATTGGGAGCGCTCATTTCACCAAGGTTGGTATTTATTGTCTCTAGCGCGATCGCATCGTGGGGCCGCGCGATCGCAACAGCAACAGCAGCAAGCTAAAATCCAAGACAGTCTGACAACTCTGGAAACGGCTAAAGCCAGAACCAAACCCCAGTATGATCCAGACCTTTACATTCGGATTTTAGAAGAATTGCGCCAGTGCTACTGCCAACAAGGTAACTATTTGACTGCTTTTCGGGTTAAACAAGAACGACGCTCCATTGAGCAGCAGTACAATTTTCGAGCCTTTATTGGTGCTGGTCGATTGCAGCCTAAACAACAGGTAACTAACCCAGCATTACCAGATCTAGAATACCACAATTCTGTGACCCCAGCCATTGCGGCCTCTGGTAGACAAGGGGATGTTAATCGCTTAATGCAACGTATGGGCCGTAGTGACCATAAACTAACGGTAATTTATGGTCAATCAGGAGTAGGTAAAAGTTCCCTTGTCCAAGCTGGGTTAATTCCCACTTTGAAACAAAAAACCATTGGCTCCCGTGAGGTTTTAACGGTTTTCCAGCAAGTTTATACCGATTGGATTCCGGAATTTGGGAAAGCCTTAGCCAAGTCTCTGGCCGAAAAACACCTGATTAACTATCAGGCTAATACTCTCGAAACAACAAGCGCAATTCTCAAGACATTCTGGAAAATAACAGAAGAAAATATCCTAGTGGTTTTAGTCTTTGACCAATTTGAAGAATTTTTCTTTGCTGCCAAAGACATAAAACAACGACTGGTTTTCTATGACTTCCTGAAGAATTGTTTGAATATTCCCTATGTTAAAATTATTTTATCCCTTCGAGAAGATGACATTCATTATTTGTTAGAGTGTAACCGTCTAATTAACTTAGATGTCATCAACAACAATATTTTAGATAAAACAATTCTTTACTATCTCGGTAACTTTTCCCCAAAGCAAGCTCAATCAGTTATTCAAAGCTTAACTGAACACACGGCATTTTCTCTAGAGCCAAAGCTAACGGATGCCTTAGTTAAGGATTTAGCAGGAGATACCAATGAGGTGCTCCCCATTGAATTGCAAGTGGTAGGAGCTCAGCTCCAAGCGGAAAAAATTACCACCTTAGCAGATTATATAGCCAAAGGTCCTAAGGAAAAACTGGTTGAACGATACCTAGAAACAGCTATTAAAGACTGTGGTGAAGAGAACGAACGAATCACTAAACTTGTTTTGTATTTGCTTACCGATGAAAACGGGATGCGGCCCCTAAAGACTAAGGCTGAATTAGCGGAAGATTTGGACTTAGAAGAGGAGCAACTAGATTTAGGATTAGAAGTGCTAGTGGGTTCTGGGTTAGTCTTTGAAGTGCCAGAATACCCCGCTGATCGTTATCAGTTAGTTCATGATTATTTAGTATCATTTATTCGCCAAGGACAAGAGCCTCAAATCCTAGCGGAGTTAAAACTCACCAAAGAAGAACTAAAGCAAGCACTCCATCAAGAACAAGAGGAACGAAGACGAGCAGAAATTGCAGAAATTAAAGCCCTTAATTCTCTATCTCAAGCTCTACTATCTTCCCACGACCAGTTAGGAGCATTGGTCGCTAGTGTAAAAGCTGGTAAACGATTACTCACCACAGAGGTTACTCCTGATATCAAACAGCAACAAGTCAATCAGCTTCAGGAAATTATCAATAACTTGCAAGAGTGCAATCGTTTGGAAGGACATAATGCGGGAGTATTTGGTGTTTGTTTAAGTCCTGATGGTAAACTAATTACCTCTGCTAGTGAAGATGGCACGATCAGGATTTGGGGAATTGATGGGAAAGCTTTGACAAGCTGTCGGGGCCACAAGGAGCAAGTGTTTAGCATTAACTTTAGTCCCAATGGTGAGATGTTTGCCTCTGCTAGTGCTGATAGCACCATCAAACTCTGGCAACGGGATGGTAGGTTACTGAAAACTCTCAGAGGTCATAAAAACCAAGTTTTCAACATTAGTTTTAGTCCCGATGGTCAAACCATTGCTGCTGCTAGTAAGGATGGCACGATCCAGCTCTGGCATCCTAATGGTACTCGGATTAAAACCCTGACCAGGTTTGGTCCTGCTAACTTTGGGATTAGTTTTAGTCCTGATGGTAAATCCCTTGCGATCGCTAGTGAAGATGGCACTATCAAGCTCTGGAATTTACACAGTAGTTGGCCCAAAATTTTCAATCGTCATGCTAGGGGTGTCTTGAGTGTCTGCTTTAGTCCAGATGGTCAGATGCTGGCTTCCGGGAGTTGGGACGGTACCGCTAAACTCTGGAATATAGATGGCAAAGAACTCAACTCCATCGATAATTATGGCTTGCCAGTCTATCGGGTTAGATTTAGTCCCGATGGTCAACTATTAGCACTAGCAAGTAAAGATAATCGAATTCGACTGTATAACCTTGATGGCATTAAGCTCAAGACCTTACGAGGACACAAAGGGTCTGTGTGTGGGGTAAGTTTCAGCCCCGATGGACGGCTACTGGCTTCTGCTAGTGTAGATAAAACTATCAGACTTTGGAGTCTTAAGGGCATTGGACTGAATACTCAGCAAAGCCATACTGGTAAACTTATCGGCTTTTGTTTTAATTCTACCGGTCAGCAGTATGCTTCAGCTAGTGAAGATAAAACAGTGAAACTATGGAATTTAGAAGGCACATTACTCAGAACATTTTCAGGACATCAAGCTAGTGTCAGGAGTGTCAGTTTTAGTCCTAAAGCAAAACTATTAGCCACTGCTAGTGTGGATGGTATCATTAAAATTTGGCATCTTAATGGAGCCTTACTGCAAACCTTTCCAGCCCATGGTCTGAGTATCAGGAGTCTAAGTTTTAGTCCTGATGGTAAAATCCTGGCCTCTGCGGGTAATGACAGAATTATCAAGCTGTGGGGGATTGATGATAAGTATGGACAGGATAAGGGAGTACTCTTAAATACTCTTAACGGTCATATTGCTAAAATCTATACCATTAGATTCAGTCAGGATGGTCAAATGCTGGCTTCCGCTGGAGAAGATAAAACCATTAAACGTTGGCATCTTGATGGTAGCTTAATCGATCCGATTCCAGCCCATAGTCTAAAAATAGTCTGTTTGAGATTCAGTGGGGATGGTGAAATTATGGCTTCCGCTAGTGCTGATAAAACGGTGAAATTATGGAGTTTGGATGGTAAACTGATCACTACCTTACAAGGACATCAAGCAGGAGTTAGAGGTGTTGTTTTTAGTCCAGACAGTCAAATTATTGCTTCAGTTAGTGCTGATAGAACGGTAAAGCTTTGGACTCGTGATGGTAAGGAATTCAAAACCCTAAAAGGACATCTTGCTCCTGTGTGCAATGCCTGTTTCCTGGCTGATGGTGAAACTTTGGTATCGGTCAGTGAAGATGGTACTGCTAAAATCTGGAATATCGATGGTACAGAAATCAAAACCGTTGGCGGACCGATTAATGACAGTACAGTCCTAGGTGTAAAACCTGGACAGGGGATAGTTACCAGGGGGAGTCATACCACTACCTCTGATTTAAGCTCTGATTTAAAGGATTTATTGGTGAAGGGGTGCTATTGGATCAGGGACTATTTGAACCATAATCCGACCTTGAGTGAAAGCGATCGCAAATTGTGTGATGGGGTTTTACCAGAACTGTTGAATGGGGAATCGGGAATCGGGAATCGGGAATCGGAACCCACCCCTAACCCCTCCCAGGAGGGGAACGGGAGTCGGGAATCGGGAGTATAGCTTTTTTTAGTCTAATCAGGTACACAGGATTCCCTGTTCCCTGTTCCGGTGATCCGCTGTTCCCTAGCTAAATACTGCTATAAACAAGCTGCTCTACACAACTAGACCGATTGCTGAGCCATAGAGGATTTGAGTAGCACCAGAATTGATAATACTTCCGAGGTCTTCACCAGGAACTCCTATGGCTAAGTCATCGTAGCCGTCCCCATTGAAGTCCTGCACCGCCAAGCTAGATCCAAAGTTATCGTACCTCTCAGCTATATCGTTAACGCCAGAACTATCTTGGGTCCAGAACTGGTTGCCAGTAGTAGTCAAACCAAAGACGGAACCGTAGATAATGTTTACAGCCCCAGCATCAGTGATTGAATTGATATTTTCATAGGGACTTCCCACGGCTAAGTCATCGTAACCGTCCTTGTTAAAGTCGCCCACAGCTAAGGTAGTTCCGAAGCGGTCAAATCTTTCAGGGTTGCTGCCAATGAGATCGTCTTGAGTCCAGAGTTGGCTACCAGTGGTAGTCAAGCCTGTTACAGAACCATAGAGGGTATTAACTTTACCTCCATCGGTTACGTTCCCATTGGTCAAATCTTCATAAGGAGCACCGATAGCCAGGTCATCATAGCCATCCCCGTCGAAATCTCCCGCAGCTAAACTGCTACCAAAGCGGTCACCTTCTTCATCACCCCCTTGAGGAAAGGCCGTCTGGGTAAAGAATTTGTTACCAGTGCTCCTCAGACCGAAGAAAGAACCATTGATAATGTTAACTATGCCAGTATCTTTAATCGATCCCAAATCCTCGTGAGGCGTTCCTACAGCTAAGTCATCATAACCATCCCCATTAAAGTCCCCTGAAGTTAGGGTCTCTCCAAAGCGATCGAAAGCTTCATTAAAACTACCACTAAGATTGTTTTGCTCCCACAATTGGCTACCAAAGCTAGTTAAACCTGTTGAAGATCCTTGGAGGACATTGACTTTACCTACGTCACTGTTCCCATCAATATCTTCATAAGGAGCACCGATAGCCAGGTCATCATAGCCATCCCCGTCAAAATCTCCCGCAGCCAAGCTGCTACCAAAGCGGTCACCTGCTTCATCACCCCCCTGAGGAAAGGCTGTCTGGGTGAAGAATTTGTTACCAGTGCTGGTCAGACCAAAGAAAGAACCATTGATAATGTTAACTATGCCGGTATTTGTAGTCGATCCCCAATCTTCGTAAGGGGTGCCTACAGCTAAGTCATCGTAACCATCCCCATTAAAGTCCCCTGAGATCAGGGTATCTCCGAAGCGATCGAAAGCTTCAGTTGAACTGCCAGCAAGATTGTCCTGGTTCCACAATTGGCTACCAAAGCTAGTTAAGCCTGTTGAAGATCCTCGGAGGACATTGACTTTACCTCTGTTGGTTTCCCCACCAACATCTTCGTTGGGTGTACCTATAGCCAAGTCACCCCGACCATCACCATTGAAATCTCCTCCAGTTAAGCTAGTGCCGAAGCGGTCATAGGCTTCATTGCCTCCGGAAGGAAATACGGATTGAGTCCAGAATTGATCGTTGGGAATATTCATAATGTTTATCTAATTTAATGAAGCTTCCCCCACCTGGTTTCACCGTTCGCGTAGCGTGGCCATAGGCCAGGTGGGGGTGTCCTATGCTAACCTGAGACTACCGCTAGTCCACAAGTCACAGAGACAAGCCCAGCTTCTAGGCGGTCGTCGAGATCTTTTGCTGGAACGACCCCCGTTGCCATTTCTGCGAACGAGTTTAAACACGCCTCTAGCTCCGATATTGTAAGCGCCATTAAGATTGGCCGTAGGCCACGCTACGCGAACGGCATTGAACCGCTTTCCTGAAGAGAAAGTTGCTAGAGCATAATTTTTGGAATTACGTTTGACTGTACCTGAACCATCATAGGCAAGCTTCGAGGTGTAAGCCGCCACAACCTCAATTACTTTCCCTCCTAATTCAGCCCATTTCATTTCAGTAAAATCGCGAATTTTAGATTTGAGCCATCCGTGGAAGCGTTGACGGAGATTAGACCTCTTCCGCCCACCTTTTGGCTTCCATCCCTTGAGGTTCTCAAATACGATTGCTTCCGAGTTGAATTTTTCAGCAATCTCAACAATTCGCTTAGAAACGATATGGCCGATTTGGTTATTGATTCTTCGGCATTTTTGATAGGTCAAAGAGCAAAAACCTTTGTGTAGTTTTCCTCCCTTACCCATCGTTTTAGATGCCCGTACGGATACGGATTTCAGTCGTTTGTCCCTGCGGTCTATGTCTCTTCCCGGGTGTATGAACTCCCTGTGGATTACAGTGCCGCTGTGGGTTACGACTGCTATTGTTGCGGTGGTATTAATTCCTAGATCTACCGCAGTTACATTGGCTTCTGGTTTTCTTTTTTCCGGTTTGCAAGCGAACGGAACAGACAAATGACAACATCTTTCATTGAATACCAATGAAGGCGACATCAATTTGTTAGTTGCTACTTTATGGCGTTCCCTTAGTCCGGTTATTTGAACACTAGTCCAAACCCAGTCAGAGCCATCAAAGACTTTGATTTCGACTTGATTAAAACCGTGTAGTTTATAGCACTGTCCTTTATACAGAGCGGGGTAGCAGCCAGTCTCAGCGTTTAACCTTGGTGGTTTGCTGTTTCTCCTTTTTCGCGTACCTGATTGCCATTCGCGGTAACGGGTTACATAACTACTAACTTGACCGGCAGCAAATGCAATCGCAGCTCGACGGTAATAGCTAGGAAATTTGTAGAAAGCTTTGTTGAACTGAGGGTATTTAATGTTAGGACGCTTAGCCGTTTGGTGCATTAGCCGCTCGACAGCAGGAGTTAACTGATTGGCCGTAGGCCACGCTACGCGATCGGCAGTCAAACATCCTAGCTCAGTCCAGTGAGTATAAATAATTCCGACCAAGTACCGACAAGCACGGCGATATACCTTAACCGTTTCCCCGAACAGTAGTTTTTGATCGGGGGTTGGATTAAGTCGCCATTTATCGGTTCTTATGATTTTATTCGGCGTTTTCACGCTTTCTAACAAACTAACCTATAACTAATATTTTATTCTACAAAATATAAGATGATAATTGGTTGATTAATGTTCCCGGAGACGAAGCTTTTCATTGTGGCTTGCTCCTTAACCCCCACCTGAACGAGGTGGGGGAATGCGTCGCACTATTGTTCAAACTCAACAAGCTGCTTTTTCTGGGACAATAGTTTTAATCGTCCTGTGTCAGTTTATTGATGTTGGGTTGATCTCCTTGGCGTTGCTGATTCTGGGTATGATTTTGCCCCCCTAGCCCCCCAAGCGAGGGATTGCTCGCTTGGGGGGAACAAAACTCCCAAAGTCCCCCCCGGTGCGCGCCTCCTAGGGCGAGTAAATCGCCCTTGGGTCGCACCGCAAAGTTGGGGGACTCACGGGGGCTTTAACAGGGGGCTTTAACAAAACTAGATGATCGCGCATTCATACTTCAATTCAGCAACCCTAAGAATTCTGTCGTTAATCAAGAGTCCAGGTGATCTACCAAAACCAAATCGATCATGAAAGCTAATGCTGATTTTTCTTGGCACCAAAAACTTATTGGATCCTCTTGTGACCTTCGCTTCTAGCGGTGCGACCCGTGGCGAATTAAATTACGGGTCAAGCGCACCGGGAGGTTTTCCAAAACCAATCTATTGGGCAAACTATTGCGCTAGCAAGCTACATTGCTGCATCGCTTTTTCTAGCAATGCTAGTAGAGGTCTCAAATGAAAATACTAGATATCAAGTGCTCCCCTGAGCTTAGGTGTTTTTTCTTTTGCTACTTTAAATTGCTAGCTATTAGAACAATAAACTAGTTAAGATGGATGGCTGATTTATCTACCAAAAACAGTATTACATATCAATCCGAAGTAATTGAGCTACTTCACTAAAAATTTACTAAATCTTTAAACGAATAAAGTTGTTGTAAAAAATACTTTGAGGAGAGATATAGGGCTGGGGTAAGGGAATCGGGAATCGGGAATCGGGAATCGGGAGTGTGGGCAGAGAGGGGAGTGTGGGGAGAGGGGGGAGTGTGGGCAGAATTTTCCACAACAGATGCAGCGCCGACCTGAGAGGGTTTCCCCATCAGCAACGGTTGTAGTTTGTCCCATTAGCAACTGCATCTTGAGGGGGGAAGAAAATTGACTGTACCTGATAAATATCAGAAACCCTATAAAAATATTTCCTATCTCCCCATCTCCCTATCTCCCTATCTCCCCATCTCCCCATCTCCCCATCTCCCCATCTCCCCACACTTCCCACACCTCCCACACTTCACTCTCTTCCCCTACTCCCTTGAGAATCTAAAAATTCTCTCGATTCCGATTTGCCTGCTCCATCTTCTCTACAACCTGGTCTATGGGCATCATGCCCAACTCCCCAGCGGCACGGGTACGAATATTCAAACTATTGGCTTCGACTTCCTTGGCACCAACCACACTCATCACGGGGATTTTAGCCTTTTCGGCATTACGAATTGCTTTACCGAGCCTTTCCCCACTGGTATCGACTTCTGCTCGAATCCCATGCGATCGCATTTTTGCTGCCACTTCCTGAGCAAAAGGCAACTGTGCATCCCCTACTGGTAACAATCGTGCTTGTACTGGTGCTAACCAGAAGGGGAAGTCTCCCCCATACTGTTCAATCAATATGCCAGTTAGGCGCTCCAGGGATCCAAAGGGGGCACGGTGAATCATAATCGGGCGTTGGCGAGTACCATCTTCTGCCACATACTCCAAATCAAATCGTTCTGGCAAGTTGTAATCTACCTGTACCGTTCCTAACTGCCATTCCCTGTCCAGGATATCCTGGAAGATAAAGTCCAGTTTCGGGCCATAAAATGCCGCTTCCCCTGGTGCTTCAAAGGATTCCATGCCCAAGGTATCCACAGCACGGCGAATTGCTGATTGGGCTTTTTCCCAAGCCTGATCCGAACCAATATACTTATCCGAGGCCGGGTCACGGAAACTCAACCGTGCTTTAAAGTTCTTCATTTGCAGACTTTTGAACACTGAGAGGATTAAATCCACCACATTGAGGAATTCCTGATCCAACTGATCCGGCATCACAAATAGGTGAGAATCATCCACCGTGAAACCGCGCACCCTGGTCAACCCCCCCAGTTCCCCAGATTGCTCATAGCGATACACTGTTCCAAACTCTGCCAAGCGCATGGGCAACTCCCGGTAGGAGCGCAATTCACTCTTATAAATTTGGATATGGAAGGGGCAATTCATCGGTTTTAGGACAAACCCTTGTTCTGTGGCTGCTGCTTCCTCATCCTCAGCCATCATCGGGAACATATCCTCTTTATAGTTCTGCCAGTGACCGGATACCTTAAACAAGTCCACTCGACCAATATGGGGTGTCTCCACTTGTAGATAACCTCGTTTAACCTGTTCTTGTGTGAGGAAATCTTTCAAAAGGGTACGCAAAACTGTTCCTTTCGGGGTCCACAGGGGTAATCCTGGTCCAACCGGGTCAGAAAAAATAAACAGTCCCAGTTCCTTACCCAGCTTACGGTGATCCCGTTTCAGGGCTTCTTGCTTACGGCGCTTATATTCCTGTAGTTGCTCTGGATTTTCCCAAACTGTACCATAAATGCGCTGGAGTTGAGTGTTACTCGCATCCCCTCGCCAGTAAGCCCCAGCCACACTTTCCAATTGAATTGCCTTCGGGTTGATTTCACTGGTATTTTCCACATGGGGACCAGCACACAAATCCCACCACTCATCCCCCAGGTGGTAAATCGAGATCGGGTCTTCTAAATCTGCCAAAATTTCCAGTTTATAGGGTTCACCCAGTTCCTTGATCCGCTGTTGAGCTTCTTCCCGTGACACCTCTTCCCGAATTACCGGAAGCTTCCGCTTAATGATTTTGACCATTTCCTTTTGGATTTTCTTCAGGTCTTGCTCAGTAAACGGTTCTGGGTGATCAAAATCATAATAAAAACCATTTTCAATCCAAGGGCCAATAGTCACCTGAGCCTTCGGAAATAGCTTCTGGACGGCCATTGCCATCACATGGGACGTTGTATGACGGAGCCTTTTTAGGGTCTCGGATTCGCTAGTACGGGGCAAATGAATTTTTTCAGGCTGTTCGGAGGCTTCTGAGTATACCATCGGTGACTGTTCTATGGAATTGATTGACACTCCCCGGCCTTTAGGCGCGGGGATTCCTAGATCAACGAGCCGCCTTAAACCATGGAGTTCTCATTTTTGACGCCGCCAAAAACAAGACAATACTCAACCGAGAATCCGTCAAGACCAAATTCCTAGTCAATTCACCATAGACCCAGAGGGCAGTTCTCCTTAGGGGTTTAACTACTTTCTGGAAGTGCCTTACAAAGTCTGTTTCTCTTCCTTTCGTCTGGTTCCGGTGTGCCCCACCGTACCGTTTTTTTTATCAAAGTTTGATTCTTCTGGGTTCACACACCAACTGTTAATTGATGATTGGGTTTTTAAGGAGGAGATTCCCTACCCTCCGGGCATTACTACTTTAAGGTCAATAAGTTACGGGTCTCTCTCCCGGCTCAGCCTGCGGTTTTTCAGCCTGTACCCTATGTTTCTATTATACTCTGGCGCTAAAGTAGTGTCAACTAAAAGCCGTCGAACGAAGGACGGGGCTTTAGACCCAAAATTTTTGGTAAAGCTGATGACCGTAACACCAAGTTTTGTGCTATCCCTCTATGATACAAACCTTAGTTTTTGATAAAGTACATGTTTTTGGTGTAGTACTCTCTCAATTTAGTGTTGAGGGTTAGGGCAAGGGGTTAGGGGTTAGGGGGTTGGCTTAATGGTTTTGGTACTTAATGGATAGCATAGATGCATAGTAGAAGGGTGCCTAATTGGCCAAAGTCCATTCTAGATCATGTCCGGATAATTCCCCCATATCACAATTTGCCCCATCTGACCATGTGACCATCAATCGTCTTGATGATGGGTATTAAACCGCACTTGATATTACCCCTCAATTCAATATTGAGGGGGTAGTAGTCTCCGACAAGTGTTAAGGGTTATGTCACATATTGTAAAAAAATGTAAATATAATTAAAGTAGACTATGAAAAAATAAACGGTTTTAATATCATGGATCAACCCCAGCCATCAACACCGGAGTTACTCAAAACCATATTGGAACCGCTACTAGTAGATTTTGACTACTGGTTTGAGCGATCGCTTTCGTTGTTAGAAACTGAAGATATCACCTTTTTGAGCACGGAGGAACAATCTGACCTACTAAAGCGGGTAAAGCAAGCCCAGCAGGAGGTAAATACAGCTAAAATGCTTTTTAAAGCTACCGATGGTCAAGTAGGAGTTGAACTTTCTACCATGATGCCATGGCACCAATTAGTGAGAGAATGTTGGGGAGTGGCAATCCGGTGGCGATCATTGGCATCCGGTGCATCCGAGTCAGCGGCCTCAGGGAATGACTAATCTTGACGCACCTAGATTCAGGAAATGATTGAGGAAATAGTGGACTACCATTTGTTAAGGTTAACTAACCACCTATAAAAAGCCGTTTTTTATCCCTGAGCAAGACAAGGAGTTAAAGACCAACTATTCGGTCGGGAGGATAATACGATGTTACACCTAATTTATCTAATTGCCTTTACTGTTCTAGCATTTTTAGCGATTGGAAATTTAATTCGTAACCTATTAAGTTTGAGTTTTGATTCCCAGCGTTCTTTCTCAGCATCGGGAAAATCACCCGCCCAATGGGGTCGGAATCAAGTGAATGCCAATCCATCTCCTGCTAAGTCAGTACCGCACCCGGAACTGCTTGATGATAGTGGCAACCCTATCAATGAACCGCTGTTAGTGATGCGGTCAATGACCGTTGAAGACGCTCGCCAACAGTTAGACGCTATATACAATTCTTCTCCGGGTAACACCAAGGGCACGCCAGAAGAAAACCAGTAGTCTATTGATTTCACGTTAGGGCTAGACCAAGGGAAAGGGGATAAGCAAAACTATTTCCCCTGACCGAATTCGTCGGTGGAAAAACTATAGCGCTGCGCCCAGGCAATAGGGAATAGGAAATAGCGATGCAGCGCTGAATCCATTTTCCTTGACAGACAGCATTCAATTAGTAAGTATTAAACCGGACTAGATCTGATTTATTTGCCATAGGCAAACCAACTTGCATTAGCACTGTAAACCCGCGTGTCTCCCCAGGTTTCCAATACATAATGAAACCCCTCTCGGTTGACATCAGTGACATCAACTTTTAATCGGAGATTTTCATCATTATCACTATCGATGTCGTTTAAAGCAATATAAACCACAGGCTCAGAAGCAAAGTTGGTATTAAACTTTTGCTCACCTGATATTCTTCGTCTGCCATCACCCTTTGATAAATTCCCTTCCCTAACAGAAATTTCTCCACTCTCCAGTCTAATCTGTGAACTAGCCACTTCTTCGATACTTCGAGAGATAGTAATCAGCTGATTACTATCTTGAGTTAAGTTATTGATCCGTTCAACTATATCTCCCAAGGCGACTGGGTCTGATTCTAGAAGAGCATTAAGTTTTTTCTCTATAGTAGAAGCGTTGATATCTAAGCTTTGCACCTTACTATTTAGATACTGAGCTTGTTTTTGATAGTCTTGAGTTTGGGCTTTGATAGTTTGAGTTTGTTGCTGAAGACCTTGCAGATCAACTCGGTTATCAAATAGAGAATTATTTATACGTTTGTTGAGTTTATCAAGTTGTTCTTCTTGATTTTTTAGATGTCCTTTTACAGAACTATCAACAAGACTAGACATGACTACAAAACCACTGACGGTGGTCAATAGGGTAGTAAAAACCAACAAGCCAATCACTAGGTGAAATTGTGTTCTAAATTCCTTCCTGAGTTCCTCAGCTATTTTGGGTGAAAATAGTTGTAATTCTGTATAAATTAAAGCTCTGATATCTGTAGAGCGCTTATCCAGATAACTTCGGTAGGTATCTAGTTCTTTCTTGAGATCATCTCGTTCGCTTCTGAGGCGATCGATAGTTTTTTTAAGTATGTCAAAATCATTCATAGTAACCAAGTGGCTAAACACCGACAATTCCTTAGATAGTTTAGATAGTAAGATACTAATCAACTATCTCCATTATTTCGACAAGCCCGCCAAATACCCGATGGGCTGTTATAGCTGAAATTGCTCTATTCGCCAACTACAGAGGCTGATCTGATGGCACCCAGGATAATCCATGGTGAACAGTAAATGGTGATAGGTAGGGGGTTGGCAAAATTATCTCTTATCCATTACCCATTACCCATTACCCATTACCTACTATAGCGCTAGTCGCTCTAATCATTGCACTCTGTTAAATAATGCTTCGTGAGACCCGGAGCTGGGGGGATTCCGGAGATCTAAATCTAAATTTAGAAATTTTCTAATCAATTGAGACGATCAGCATCAGCCAAAGGATTCCAGACTTAATGCTCATGGTGAGGGGCGTTACGTACCTTCCTGATTGTATAGGGCAAAACCCCTACCAGCAGAGCAAAGGCTTCATCTGGCAGTTGGGCAATAGTGTTGGCATCAAAACCAAATCCCTCAAACTGTTCAAGAATCTGTTGGGTTCGTTTTATCGGACTTGGATCTTCTGTAATTTGTTTAGTCAGTCGAATCCATTGCCGCCGAATCAAATAAGCACGCCGTCGCTCTTCAGCTGATTCTGGAGAAACCAAAGACAGATTGCCCACTGGGACTACTCCCTGACAATCAAGATCAAATATTCCTCCTACAGCCGAACCTGGTCCTGCGAATTCTGCATGGTAGTGCTTATATATGATTAGGCCATTGCGACGCCTACTATTAACAATTAACAATTGTTTATCCCGAAATTGCGAGAGAATTTCTGATGGCTGTGAGTCTCTCATCTTATTCTTGCAGAGGTTCAGGCTTTCCTGGTTCATGCCACTTAGGGGTTGAGGATTGGCGAGACCCTGGTTGTGACCAACCACCTCCTTTGGGTAAAGAGCTATCTGGTAATAGTGTTGGTATTCACTCTCCATCTGAAACTATATGGCGTAATATCTTAGAGCAGGTAAGCACCCAAGCTAAAAGCCCCGATCCGCTTTCCTTAAAATAGCTGTAAATTTTTGAAAATACACAAAAGGGAGAGTCAAGTTTTGTTCAACTACCATTTCCAACTATAAACTTGGGTTTAACCTAAGTTTATAGTTATCAAAAAACACCTCAAAATGGCTTCAAGACACCAAAACTTTGTATGGCTAGATCCTAAATTATAGATTATTTGGTATCAATAGCTACAATTTATCGGTATAAAGCAACTTTTGTGGTTTAGTACCGTAGATTTCATGGGATTTACAAGTAGACCGTAACACAAATCAACTAAATTTCGACCCTGGCGAGGTCTTCAAACAACAATTTTCTTGAAAGCTTTATCAATAACCCCCTTTTTGATCTGTTACCAAAAACGATACTCTGCTACAGATAGTCTGAACAAAAATGTTGTGTTACATATTTTGTTTGTTTTGTCAATGTGATAAATCACCAAATGTATGTGTTATTCGTCAGCTTGATAACTCCATTATGACGAAATTCAGCCTACTAAGACAGACTCTGACCCGGTGAACTAAAACCAGCAGGATTAATCTGCTTGTGTAAGAGCAGGCGTTTGGGAAGCCTAAGCAATCCTCCGGTATAGCTTGGTTCTACCCGATGCAGTTCATATCCCCTCTTGAGATAAAGTTGCCTGGCCTGATAATTGTTTTCCAAAACATGCAAGTAGAGGTCTTGAAAGCCCCATTCTAGGGCAGTTTGCTCACAAGCCAAGAGCAAATTTTCTCCGACTCCTTGCCGCCGACAAGACTTTCTGACAGCCAGATTGGACAGGTAAAGATGTTGGCAGTTGGGCTTTGGCCAGCAATAGCGAGAACGGAGTGTTAGCTCTACAGTACCAGCTAGCATGTCACTGGTACCAGCAGAACCGGAAACGGTAGTGACGGCGACTAAACACAGGTAATGGGGTAAACTAGATCCCAGTCTGTG
Source organism: Moorena sp. SIO1G6 (assembly GCF_010672795.1). Lineage (NCBI taxonomy): Bacteria > Bacillati > Cyanobacteriota > Cyanophyceae > Coleofasciculales > Coleofasciculaceae > Moorena > Moorena sp. SIO1G6. The sequence goes on along the minus strand of NZ_JAAHFZ010000006.1, from coordinate 190,659 downwards.
GCGCAAATCTTCGTAAATACCCAGTCTTAATAGAGGGTGAAGCCAGCTGATGAGCCCTTTTTGAGGGTGAAAGCTATCTGCAAGAATATCTGCTACAGTGCTGATATCCTCACATTGAGCAGCACGTATAGTGACTTGAGATATACCACCAGCCAAGGTATCTTGACCAGTAGGGACAGATTTATGAAGGGTTAAGAATGAAAAGCAGGAATCCACAACTACAAAATTAAAATTATTTGGGAATGGTAAACTCTATTATTTGGGAATGGTAAACTCTAACTAAAGTATGTAGACTATACGCCGAAGGGGTTCTAAGTTCCCCCCCCCTAGCTTCCCGTAGGTTCAAGGCACCAGAAGGTATATGGCTAAGAAGTCTGAAGGAGGTATGAGCAATTGAGTTCGAAACTATTTACCCCATTTCAGGCCAGGTAAATATTAAGGTAAATAGGAGACATTAAACGTTATACTTCATAATTAATACCTTTTCTTGATGCAATAGCGAGTGGGGGAAACCCCCAAGACCGTAATGGTGCGTTTTCCGTAGGCGAATTAAATTCGCCACGGGTCGCACCTCTGCATCGCTTTTGAGAAGTTTGATCAAAATCGGCTGACGGGATTAGCTTAAGTGATTAGCGACCACCTTAAACTAGAAAGTCTTCAAGATCAGGTAGTTCACACACCTTAAACTAGAAAGTCTTCAACGTCAGGTAGTTCACATTATTCTATCGCTATTGAAACATGACGAATCATAAGACTGACTGGACCCCAATCATTAAGAAATTTGTGGCGATAGTAGGCAAAAATGGTGTGGTTCAACGTCGTGAAGAATTGTTGACCTATGAATGTGATGGTCTGGCCAGCTATCGCCAACGACCAGCGGTAGTAGTGCTACCACGCACTACCGAACAAGTCTCAGAGGTGCTTAAGATATGCGATCGCTATTCTATCCCTTGGGTGGCAAGGGGGGCTGGCACCGGATTATCCGGTGGTGCTCTACCTATAGAAGATGGTGTGTTGATTGTCACTGCCCTAATGAAGGGTATCCTGGACATTGACCTGGAAAATCAGCGAATTGTAGTACAACCAGGCTTAATCAACAACTGGGTGACCCAAGCGGTAAGTGGTGCGGGTTTCTATTATGCCCCTGATCCCTCCAGTCAAATTATTTGTTCCATTGGTGGCAATGTGGCTGAGAACTCTGGTGGTGTCCATTGCCTAAAATATGGCGTGACCACTAATCACGTCATGGGGTTAAAATTGGTTCTTCCTGACGGTTCAATTGTGGATGTAGGGGGATCAGTTCAAGAAATGCCTGGTTACGACCTAACCGGCTTATTTGTTGGTTCTGAAGGCACCTTGGGGATCGCTACAGAAATTACCCTGCGCATCCTCAAGAGACCAGAATCAATTTGTGTCCTCCTAGCGGACTTTACTAGCATTGAAGCTGCTGGTACTGCGGTTACTGACATCATTGGTGCTGGGATCATTCCTGCGGGCATGGAAATGATGGATAATCTCAGCATCAATGCGGTAGAGGACGTAGTGGCAACAGGTTGTTATCCGAGGGATGCTGGAGCAATATTGCTGGTAGAACTGGATGGCTTAAAGGTAGAAGTAGACACTAATAAACAGCGGGTTGCCCAACTGTGTAAACAGAATGGGGCAAGAAATATCACCACGGCTAGGGACGAAGAAACCCGCCTGAAATTATGGAAAGGTCGCAAAGCGGCTTTTGCTGCGGCAGGGAAGATTAGCCCCAATTATTTCGTCCAAGATGGGGTGATTCCTCGCACTGAGTTAGCCGGGGTTTTGAGGGAGATTGAGGCATTAAGCGAGAAATCTGGGTACACAATAGCCAACGTATTCCACGCCGGTGATGGAAATCTACACCCCCTAATCTTGTACGATGAAAAGGTGCCTGGGGCATTAGAAGAGGTAGAAAATGTTGGTGGCGAAATCCTCAAACTCTGTGTGAAAGCAGGGGGGAGTATATCTGGGGAACATGGGATTGGTGCGGATAAGAACTGTTTTATGCCAGATATGTTCACGGATACGGACTTGGAAACAATGAAATGGGTTAATCAGGTATTCAATCCCAAGGGTTTAGCCAATCCAGGCAAGGTATTTCCGACACCCCGGACTTGTGGAGAGGCAGCAAATGCCGGAAAAACAACGGAATTTGAGTCTATAGAGCGTTTTTAAACTAAGTTTCGTGAGTTCGACATGAGCCTTCGTTATCCAGAAATCAATCCCTTCGCGACCATTCAAAATTATCAATTCAAAATTCAAAACTACCCCATAAATGAATTCAGGAGCCTGTATCCGGTCTCAGCAATTCAAAATTAGAAAGCTATACCTGTTTGAATTCTTAATTTTGCCTTTTGAATTCAAAAATGGTTAGGGAGTAGCCAAAAAATAAAATACCAGTTTTTAGCTTGTAGGGTGGGCAAAACAGTTTGTTTATTTTGATTATACTATATAATATTACTTTGCCCACCCTACTTGAATTGGTATTTTTTTTACACGCAAGCCTTTTGCCGTTCCCAGTCAGTTTTTAGCTTGTAGGGTGGGCAAAACAGTTTGTTTATTTTGATTATACTATATAATATTACTTTGCCCACCCTACTTGAATTGGTATTTTTTTTACACGCAAGTCCCTTAGGTTGAGCTCAGGTCAAGAAATTTCCTTTCCCTATTATCTTTTGCCTTTTGCCTTTTGCCTTTTGCCGTTCCCAGTCAGTTCCCAGTAGGGTGGGCAAAACAGTTTGTTTATTTTGATTATACTATATAATATTACTTTGCCCACCCTACTTGAATTGGTATTTTTTTTACACGCAAGCCTTTTGCCGTTCCCAGTCAGTTTTTAGCTTGTAGGGTGGGCAAAACAGTTTGTTTATTTTGATTATACTATATAATATTACTTTGCCCACCCTACTTGAATTGGTATTTTTTTTACACGCAAGTCCCTTAGGTTGAGCTCAGGTCAAGAAATTTCCTTTCCCTATTATCTTTTGCCTTTTGCCTTTTGCCTTTTGCCGTTCCCAGTCAGTCGCTGCTTTTCTTGCCAAGCCACAAATGCAATTCCCCAAAAAAAACTCAAACTGACGACTAATCCTGAAGGATTACCAAGACTGAGTAACAGCAAGACGAAAAAAAAACTACCAATTTGAGCGGTTTGCTGGAGTAGGGAATTCAATCCAGCTTTGGCTTCCTGCTCTAAAGTAAGTTTGTTACGGCTTAACTTCATTCTAAAACCAACAAGGAACATACCTCAGGTGCGACCCAAGGCCGGGGAACCCGGCCTTGGAGGCGCGCACCTTAACCGATTTAAAACTGTTATAATTAAAGGTTATTCTAGATTAGAAATTATTGAAATGTGCCCACAAACGACCAATTATGCGACCCGCAATTAGGATCCAGAGCAAAAAATTAGCGGCACCGATGATTAAGCTGGCATAAAATTGGACACCAATGGTACTATCTAGACAAACACTAAAATCTAAGAAGCTGTTGGAGAGAATTAACTGCCCGATTAAACTAGGAATATAGAGGATTACAAGCAGAGCGATCGCATCCTGAAGGCTCAGGTATACACTTCTCCACATATGCCCTAGTAAAGCTTTACCAAGCTTATCGACAGAAGTCCATATATGTTGCATCAGTTTCTTGGAAGCACAAATGTAATCTGGCCGGTTTTGACACTAAGCCAGTATTCATTTCCACCGAACCGAGATCCGGATACTGATCTATGGTGGTTTGTTGAAGGTTGAGCGTGGTTTCCACTCCAGTTGCTGATCTGACTCCCCATCTCCCCATTTCCCCATCTTCCCACACTTCCCACACTTCCCACACTTCCCACACTCTCTCTCCCCTTTCCCTACTCCCAACCCCAAGGGCGATGTATCTCACCCAACAGAGAACTGCCATAAGGTATGATTACCCTGTTGCGGTTCGCTCTAGGCTGGATTAATCTAGAAGCATCATTTCCCGGTAGTCTAGATGTCTACTAAATCCAAACTTCCGAGAACTACCCAAGTCAGTGACTGGTCAATTGAGCAGTTGCCCGGATTAAGTATTCAAGATCAATCAAAACTCAAAGAATTGGGCATTACCACCACTAGGGAATTGCTCCAAAAAGCAAGCACTGGCCAAGCTAAACAAGCGCTAGCTAACCAGTTAAAGGTAAAGACTCAGTACGTCAATAAATGGGTAGCCCTAGCAGATTTAGCCCGTATCCCTAGCATTGGCTGCCAATATTGTGGACTAGTATTACATGCAGGAATATGCTCTTTAACCCAACTAGCTCAGACTCCCCCTCACCGCTTGCACCAAAATATTTTACGCCTACAGGTAGCAACCATGAAGCGCCGAGACCTTTGTCCTGGTGTTGATCAGGTGGCACGATGGACTAAACAAGCACGAGATTTAGTTGGTAATTGGTAATTTGTTGATTGTTAATTGTTAATTGGCATTTTCAATTTGCCATTTTCAGGCATTCCTGCTCTATTCTTTAACCAAAACTCCATTGAGGAAAATATCAGCAATGCCTTCTGCCATTTCTTGAATCTCTTTGGGGGAGGCATCTGAATCGAGGATGGTATTGTGGCTGAAACCAGCAACGGCAAACATGCCCAAGAACACCTGAGCCAAAATCTTGGGGTTCATAGGTCGATAAATGCCTCGCTCAATGGCGGTTTCAAAAAAGGCTTCAGCCACATCGGTCATTTTAATAATCACTTCTGACTGAATGCGATCGCGCAATTCTGGGTGGAATTGGGCTTCCATAAAGCATACTCGCATCAGATCTGCATTCTCACCCATACGCATCATTCGCCGCCGCATCATCTGTGCTACTGCTTTATAGCTGCCCATTTCACTGAGTTCCGTGAGCAAATCGGTGAGAATGTCTATCCAACCCTGGGTGGCGACTTCAATCAGGATGGCCTTTTTGTTTTCAAAATGACGAAATAGGGTACCTTCAGCGACCCCAGCAGTACTGGCTAACTCCCTGGTAGTTGTCCCGTTATAACCTCGACTGGCAAACAAACGTCGTGCTGCTGTCAGGATACGTTGCCTGGTCTCTGTCTCTGACTGAGTTGGCTGATTTATTATTCCCATGGGTGTCAAAATGAAACTTGTAGCGCTATTGTCCAACACTTCACCCCATAATTGCCAAATTTGAGACGGAGTTGGCTTGAGCTTTTAGTAGTAGGTGATGGTGATCATGCCTTGATTGTGACACACTTGATGAAGAGACGCTAGCTTATTAGTTGTTAACCTCACGCCCCTTAAAGGCGGTCCCACTACATCCCCCCCTTAAAAGCGGTGGGCGTTGTAGGAGGTTTCTGTAAGTTCGTTACTGCCACCCTTGTATGACTAAACAGAATGGATTGGTCGTGTTTCTCCAGCATTTTGCAGATCACTTAAGACCACTTCGGTGCTTATTCAAGACAGGATCTATCAAGTCCCTATCGATTATACCTTATCTGGGGGCGGCAATCCTAATCTGGGGAACATTCTCGACTATTGCATTAGCCCGTACTGAAACCCCAGCATCACCCTCAACCTCAATCCAACCCTATCTAGACCGGGTGATCCAACGGGTAACTGAGTTTACCCTGGATAATGGCATGAAGTTCATTGTCCTAGAAAACCACGAAGCACCAGTAGTTTCTCTTCTTACCTATGCCGATGTAGGCGGTGTGGATGAACCGGATGGCAAAACCGGTGTGGCTCACTTCTTAGAACATTTAGCGTTTAAAGGTACCACCCGGATTGGTACTACCAACTATGAGGCAGAAAAAATTCTGCTGGACAAGTTGGACGAGTTGAAGAAAAAAATTAAAGAGTATCAAGCCACTGGCAATGAGGCAGAGGTGGCTAAGTTAAAAGAAGAGTTTGCCCAAGTCGAAGCTGAGGCAGCTAAGTATGTCAAGCAAAACGAGTTGGGTCAGATTATTGAGCAATCAGGAGGCGTGGGCTTGAATGCGGCAACGTCTACGGATTATACGGTGTACTTCTACAGCTTGCCATCAAACAAATTAGAGCTGTGGATGTCCTTAGAGTCGGAACGCTTCCTTGAGCCGGTATTTCGCGAATTTTATAAGGAACAAGAGGTAATCCTGGAAGAACGTCGTCTGCGCACTGATAACTCTCCGATCGGTCAAATGATTGAAGCGTTCTTGGATACTGCCTATACCAAGCACCCTTATCGGCGTCCGGTGATTGGCTACAACAAAGACATTCGCAATCTTACTCGCCAAGATGTCCAGGAGTTTTTTGACACTTACTATAGTCCGAATAACTTAACTGTAGCTATTGCGGGAGATGTGGATCCAAAGCAGGTGAAACGGCTAGCTAAAGTCTACTTTGGACGCTACAACCATCAAAGGGAAATTCCTAAAGTCACTACAGTAGAACCACCACAGTCCGAAACCAAGGAAGTTACCTTGAAATTACCCTCCCAACCCTGGTACTTGGAAGGATACCATCGACCAGGGATTACCCATCCTGACCATGTGGTTTATGAAATTATGGGCAATTTGCTCAGTGATGGTCGCACCTCTCGCCTATATAAGTCTCTGGTAGAAGGGAAACAAGTAGCCCTCTCGGCGGCAGGGTTTAGTGGCTTTCCTGGTGATAAATATCCTAATTTAATGTTGTTCTATGCCCTAACTGCACCAGGACACACGGTAGAAGAGGTGGCAAGTGCATTGGCAGAAGACATTGAAAAGCTCAAAACTGAACTAGTTTCACCCCAAGAATTGGAACGGGTAAAAACTCAGGCAAGGGCTAGCCTATTGCGATCGCTTGATTCCAATATGGGTATGGCCAGAAATTTGGCAACCTATGAGGTCAAAACGGGTGATTGGCGTAACTTGTTTAAGGAAATAGAAGATATAGAGGCAGTGAGTGCAGCAGACATTAAACGGGTGGCTCAGGCAACCTTTAGACCAGAAAACCGTACGATTGGACGGATTTTACCAAGTCAGTAGCTGAACGGTTTAAGGTTGATATCAGTTGAAGGTTGAAAGTTAGGAGGTTGTTCGCGTAGCGTGGCCTTTTGGCCAAGGTTGATATCAGTTGAAGGTTGAAAGTTAGGAGGTTGAAGGTTAAGAGGTTAAAGGTTAAAGGTTGAAGGTTGAAGGTTGAATGTTGTTTTGTTGTTCATGCCCAGGGGTCTGATGTAGGCTAGGTGGTTTGGTTGAAGGGTAAAGGTTCTCATCGGCAACCTTCAACCGGTTAACCTTCAACCTGGTAACTTTCAACCTTCAACCGGTTAACCTTCAACTGGTTAACCTTCAACCTTCAACTGATTAACCTTCAACCTTCAACTGATTAACCTTCAACCTTCAACTGGTTAACCTTCAACCTTCAACTGGTTAACCTTCAACCTTCAACTGGTTAACCTTCAACCTTCAACTGGTTAACCTTGGCCAAAAGGCCACGCGATCGCTTTCAACCTGGTAACTTTCAACCTTCAACCTTCTAACCTTCAACTATTGATCCAATTACCCATGACAAATGACCAATGACCAATCTAAAATCGAAAAGCCAAAATCCCAAATACCTGAAATGGATCGGGCTACTAGTGGTGACAATGCTAGTGGTAGTGCTTGTGTCTCGTCTACCAGCAATAGCTGATACCCCACGCCATTACGATGAATTAGACTTTGACCCGTTACCACCAATTCAGCTACCGGACTACACTCGCTATCAGTTAGAGAATGGGATGGTGGTCTATCTGATGGAAGACCATCAACTGCCTTTGGTAAGTGGTACAGCAATGATTCGCACCGGCGATCGCCTTGAGCCTGCTGACAAAATTGGCTTAGCGACTATGGCTGGGGAAGTGATGCGTACTGGTGGTACCACTGAACACTCAGGCAATGAGTTAAATGTGCTCTTAGAAGAAAAGGCAGCTTCGGTGGAAACTAGTATTGACACTAGTTCTGGCAGGGCGAGTTTTAGTGCTTTGAGCGAAGATTTGGACTTGGTCTTTGATTTGTTTGCTGAAGTTATTCAAAAGCCCGCCTTTGCTCAAGCTAAGCTCGCCCTAGCTAAACAGCAACTAGCAGGACAAATTGCCCGGCGCAATGATGATCCCGGTGATATTGCTTCTCGTGAATTTAGGAAACTGATCTACGGTGACACTAGCCCCTATGCCCGCACGATAGAGTATGAGCATCTAGACAATATCTCTCGTAATGATTTAATCACTTTCTCACAGAGGTATGTGTATCCAGAAAATATGATACTGGGTATTGTGGGGGATTTTGACTCCGAAAAAATGCGATCGCTAATTGATCAGAAATTTGGTAGCTGGGAATCTGCCTCTGCCCCAACACAGCCAGAAGTGCCAGACGCATCCCAGGCTCAGTTAGGGGGTATATTTTTTGTGGATCAACCTCAACTGACCCAAAGTAATATTCAAATGGGACATATCGGGGGCAAACTCAATAGCCCTGACTACGCCGCCCTTTCTGTGTTAAATGAGGTGATGAATGGATTTGGAGGCAGACTATTTAACGAAGTGCGATCGCGTCAAGGTCTAGCTTACTCGGTCTACGGGGTTTGGAGTGTTCGCTATGACTATCCGGGTTTATTTATTGCTGGGGGACAAACTCGCTCTGAAACCACCGTACCCTTTATTAAATCCGTTCTAGATGAAATCCAGAAACTGCGCACTAGTCCGATTACCTCAGAAGAATTGGCTAAGGCAAAAGAAAGCGTTCTCAACTCCTTTGTGTTTAATTTCCAGAAGCCAGAGCAAACCTTATCTCGGCTGATGCGCTATGAATACTACGGCTACCCAGAGGATTTCATATTCCGTTATCAAAAGGCAGTCACAGCTACTACGATTGAGGATGTACAGCGGGTGGCGGAAAAGTATCTCAAACCTGAGCAGATTGTGACTGTAGTTGTGGGCAATGCTTCCCAAATCAAACCAGCCCTGACTAGCCTTTCCCAGGACGTCACTGTGTTAGATATTACGATTCCAGAACCACAAAACAGCTAGTAGATCAGTAGATCAATGGCAAATTGTTAATGGTTAATGGTTAATTAAGAAAAAATCGATTCACCATTTGCCACATACAATTTGCCCTTTGCTATTCTCAATGCGTATTCTATTCCTACATCCCAATTTCCCTGCCCAGTTTCGCCACATAGCAACTGCTTTAGCTAAAGATAACCGCAACCAGGTTGTCTTTGGGACCAGGCGCAAGGAAGGGCAACTGCCTGGAGTGCTCAAAGCTCTTTACAATCTCTCTAGGGAAGCACGTCCAGAAACTCACCACTATGTTAGACCCTTAGAAAATGCAGTACTTCAGGGTCAAGCCGTCTATCGCTTAGCCAATCAGCTTAAGGCTAAGGGATTTGTTCCTGATGTGGTCTATGGTCACTCGGGTTGGGGCCCAACGTTATTTATCAAAGACGCTTTCCCCCAAGCCAGATTACTGTGCTACTTCGAGTGGTTTTATCATGCCCATGGCACAGATGCTGATTTTGATCCATCTGAGCCCCTAAACGCTGACGATGAAGCCCGGATTCGGATGAAAAATGCCCCGATTTTGTTAGACCTAGCTAGTTGCGATCGCGGATTGTCTCCCACCTACTGGCAGCGCCAGCAATTTCCAGCGGACTTCCACAACAGAATTACCGTGCGTCATGATGGGGTGGACACCGAGTTCTTTAAACCCAACCCAGGGGCAAAGTTAGTACTAAAACGGATAAACTTAGACTTGTCTGAGGTGGAAGAACTAGTCACCTATGTGGCACGGGGCATGGAACCTTATCGAGGTTTTCCCCAATTGATCGAAGCAATCGGCATCCTTCAGCAGCGACGTCCTAAGTGTCATGCTGTGATTGTCGGGGAAAATCGGGTGGCTTATGGTAAAACCCTACCCGATGGCAAAACTTACAAAGACTTGATGTTAGAAAAAGTCCCTCTTGACCTAGACAGAGTCCACTTTACTGGTTTACTTCCTTACTCAGAATACTTACAAGTCCTTCAAGCTTCCTCTGTTCATATTTATCTCACCCGTCCTTTTGTTCTGTCTTGGTCGATGCTGGAATCCCTTTCTACAGGTTGTTTGGTAGTAGCGTCTGATACTCCCCCAGTGACAGAGGTGATTGAAGATGGGATTAATGGTTTGTTAGTAGACTTTTTCTCGCCAGAGGAAATCGCCGATCGGGTTGAGGAAGCTCTCGACCATCCAGAACAGATGGCTGGTATTCGCGCTAAGGCAAGGGAAACCATTCAACAAGGTTATGATTTAGATCAGTTATTATCCCAGCATTTGCAGTGGATAGGAGAAAGTGGGTTCAAGGTTTAAGGTTGAAGGTTGAAGGTTAGAAGGTTGAAGGTTAGAAGGTTGAAGGTTAGAAGGTTGAAGGTTAGAAGGTTGAAGGTTAGAAGGTTGAAGGTTAGAAGGTTGAAGGTTAGAAGGTTGAATACCTTAACAGGATTAAATACTGTCAACGACCCAGCTTCTGCCGCACACGAGCTACAAACATATCAACTTCTGGTAACTTCAACTGAGTTGCTAACAAACCAAACACGCCTAAACCTGCTAATCCAGCTAAACTCAATTGCAGCAACTTTACCCAAATAATACTGGTTTCTAATACTTGCTCACATCCCCAACTGACTCCCCAACTGGCGCCACCAGCGATTACACTACTTACTGCTAAACCGAGAATTGGCAACATCCATTCTTGCCAAGGTAAGCCATTTAGCCTGCGGTTCAATATCCATAACAGCACTACCATGGAAAAGGCATTCACACCAATGGTGGCAAATACAATACCGGGTGTGCCAAAGGTATCGATTAGAAAATAATCTAGTACAGCATTGAGAAGAATATTAATCACACTCAGACGAAAGGGTGTCTGTCCATCTCCTAAACCATAAAATACCCGCACTAGCACATCCCGTGCCAAGTAGACAAACATGCCCATCCCATAAGCCATGAGCACTGATGCTACTAACCGAGAGGCATTAGCATCAAAGGCTTGACGTTGATACACTACCTGCACTATGGGCATGGCTAAGGTCACCATCAATGCACTTAAGGGTAACATTGTCAAGGCAGTGAGCAGAATTCCCTGGCGAATCCGTTGCTTGAGTTCTGGCCAATTTTCGGGAGCGGCTAGTCGGGAAAATACCGGCAGTAGGGGCACTAGAATGACATTGGAGATAATACCTAGAGGCGTATTTACTAAAAGATTGGCATAGTTTAAGCTAGCAGCAGCGGCATCGGCTTGGGGCAGAAAGGAGGCAAAGAATAAGTCGGTGTAGACATTAATATGTAGCATCCCAGAGGAAAAGGTGGCCGGAGCCATGACCTGCATCACGTCTTTGACTCCAGGGATACCCCAGTTAAATCGTAGGCGTATTTTACCTAGGCCACTGCGCCACTGAGCGATTTGCTGCACTACCCATTGAAGAGTTGCTCCAACAAGGGTACCCCCAGCTAAGACAATCCCACCGATCATGGCAAAATCGGGATTACTAATTTGTTTGCCCAACTGTAGGGCTAATATTCCTAAGCCAACAATGACGGTGATGCTGGAAAATAAGGGACTGACGGCGGGTAGCCAGTATTGATCGCTAGCATTGAGGGTACCAAAGCCAATGCCAATTAATCCGGCTAGCACTGCCATGGGTGCCATAATCTGTAATTGCCGGATTGCGATCGCTCTAACTTGTAACCCTTCTGGAGTATCCTGAAACCCTGGTGCTAGAACATCAATTAAGACCGGAGCAAATAGCACTAGAGCAATGGTTACTAGTAACAGGATGCACGCGACTAAGGTAGTTACTGTTTCCACCAGCCGTGGGGCTTCTGATTTATCTCGTTTAGCGAGAACACTAACTAAGGCGCTATGAAAAGGTCCGTTAATGCCACCGAGGAGGATTAATAAAAAGCCGGGGATCACGTAAGCATAGCTGTAGGCATTGATAACCGGACCAACTCCAAAGGCTGCTGCCATGGCTTGTTGGCGGACTAAGCCAAATACTTTACTAATAATGGTGGCTACTGCGACAATCCCGGCAATGCCAGCTAGGGAACGAGTGGTTTTCTGGTTTTCAGACACAAATGGTTAATAAAATCAATAGTTAACTTGCTTATTTTATAAGGATCCCTTGTTGTTGACCCTTGACAGTTGACGGTTGCTAGGGTGTAGCAGCTAGCTTGGTTTTATCTAAGTGCCTTTCAGGGTGTTATCACCCTACTAAAAAGGTTTGTTATTCCTTTAGATTAAACCATGACTACAGACTTTTTTTATGCTAATTTACCCCTTTTAGAAAACTTCATCGATATTACTGACTCTCAGAATTTTAAATCGGTTCCCAGGGATTGGTATGTTGTAATTAGCGATATTATTGGTTCGACTCAAGCTATCGAATCAGGACGCTACAAAGAGGTTAACCTATTAGGAGCCTGCTCCATTGTCGCTGTTTTAAATATAGCAGGTAATTTAGACATTCCTTTTGTATTTGGGGGAGATGGTGCAACTCTGTTGATTCCTCCTTCTCTGTTTGCCCCTGCTCGGGAAGCGTTGTTAGCCACTAGTCAGCTAGCCAGGGAAGAATTTGGGATGGAATTGCGGGTGGGTGCAATACCTATGTCTGATGTAAGAGTAAATGATTATGATGTTAAATTAGCGAAGCTTAAGGTATCTGACAATTATTATCAGGCTATATTTACTGGAGATGGTTTGACTTATGCTACTGAATTGATTAAACATTCAAATACGAGTCAATTCTACCTTTACCAAAACCCTACTGATAAGGCTAAAGCTGATTTGTCTAATTTAGAGTGTCGCTGGCAAGACATTCCTAGTAAATATGGTGAAACGATCAGCTTGATTGTCAAAGCAACGTCTAATCAACAAAATTTAGCTAATTTAACTTATCGAGCAATTATTGAAAAAATTGACACTATTTATGGAAGTGAAGAGGTTTTAAATCCAGTTGATGAAAACTATTTAAATCTAGGGTTTAGTTATCAAAACTTAAGTCCTGAAACTCGCCTGTGCGCCCAGTCGAATAAGCTGAGCCATAGGATGCTCTATTTTGCTAAAATCTGCTTGGAAAATCTCTTGGGCTGGTTGTTGATGAAGTTAAAGGTGACATTACCAGATGGAGACTGGGGAGCCTATAAACTAAATGCGATCGCAGCAACAGATTACAGAAAGTTTGATGATATCTTGCGCATGGTGATTGCTGGCAATGAAGTACAACGAAAACAATTAACAGACTATTTGGAAAAGAATTATAAACAAGGTAAGTTAGTGTATGGTCTGCATATTTCAGACCGAGCACTGATGACCTGTCTGGTATTTGAGCGCCATGGACGCCAAGTACATTTTGTGGATGGTGCAGACGGAGGCTACGCTGTAGCTGCGAAAGATATGAAAGATAGACTTAAGCTGATAGCTGATAGCTGATAAATGATAGCTGATAACTGATAGCTAATAACTGATAGCTAATAACTGATAGCTAATAGCATGATAGGGAATAATTACACTGGCTTAATAGAAATATCTTCATAGTCGGCATATCTAATAATAAAGCATTTTGCCCCAATAGTGATTTGGGCAATCTGGGATGAAAGCTTACACAATCCATCCCTGACTTCTAGATTTGGACAGTGAATGATTAAGCTATCAGTAGCAGTAACCCACTCTAGTTTACAGAGTTGAGTTAGAGGAATTTCTGTCTTAATTTGGCTTAGTCCTTGACTCAGTTGTTTAAATTTCTGTAGCCATTGGGACTCTTGCAAATTTTTCTCTAGCTTGCTTTTTAATGGATCTTCTTCTTGATTAGTCATGATAGCATGATAGGATTTTTTATCGTGTTAACAGTCAGCAGTCAGCAGTCAGCAGTCAGCAATCAGCAGTCAGCAGTCAGCAGTCAGCAGTCAGTAGTCAGCAATCAGCAATCAGCAGTCAGCAGTCAGCAGTCAGCAGTCAGCAGTCAGCAGTCAGCAGTCAGTAGTCAGCAGTCAGCAGTCAGCAGTCAGCAGTCAGCAGTCAGCAGTCAGCAGTCAGCAGTCAGCAGTCAGTAGTCAGCTTATTTTATTCAAAAGCACCGATTGCGCTACGCGCACGCTGGGCGAATAGTAGCGTTGCCAAAGGCCAAGGCTGATAGCTGATAGCTGATAGCTGATAGCTGATAGCTGATAGCTTACCTTATTATGATATCCTCAATTATCCTGGAATAATTCAGCAACTTTCCCCCTGAAACCCTCAACGTTCAACGGTAATTTGCTTATAAGCTGTTTCAAGATTATCCTTGTATAATCCTTGAAATTTATAATTCTTATAAGCAGCAGGTATTTGGGAATAGTTGGCAATAACTTGTTCTTGAGTCAGAGACTTTTCTTTCCAAGTTAACGCCAATTGTTCCAGTTGATCTAAGTAAGTCTTTAAGGTGTCTAAGCCACTGCTATCGGTAATCGGACCTTGACACTCCCACCGCTAAATCGTAGATTATAGCGGGGGATTCTTAAGAGCATAAAACCCTTAACGGCTGAGCCAAACAGCCTCTAAACCCTCCAATAAAATCATCAGGCTTACTTGTATGTTTACGGATTATATTTAGTGCTCCGTTACAATCAGCGTTGATCAACCAACCTTTACTAGTGCGGTATAATCCACGCTTTATTCTTTTACCGCTGAATGTGTAACTTTTTGGGTTATCAGCATTCCATACGGGCAATTCATCCTTGTCCAGGCTAGATGCTTTACTGGTGTAAGATTCTTCTTGCTCAACTAATTCAATCCCATACCGCTGACAGAGGCTTTCCAGCTTGTCCTTAAACGTATAAATCGGAATCTGGGTGAACTTCTGATTGTTCCGCTTGCCCATGTTGACCCTTTGTTTTAGGTCGGGGTTGTACCCGATAACAATCTTGTTGATTTTGTTTCTTCTACACCAATTCACGACATATCTAGCCGCCTTGTTAGTGAAATCCCTGATTTTGTGATTTCGCTTTCTTAGCAACCTAGCTTGTCGATTGGTCAATATCTTAATGCCTTGTAAGTCTTTAATAGACTGAAGTTTGGCATTACGCTTATTGTAAAACTGATTGTCAGCCTTGATCTTTTTACCGTCAATAATAAATGACTTTTGAGTGGTGCTAACACATGTAGCAAAATTATCAAGTCCTAAATCAATTCCCAATATTTCACTAGTTTTTTCTACTTTTACCTCAGGCTGATATTCGTAGCAATAACAAACATCAAAATACCTGGCTTTGTATTTAGGAAGTATGCGTATCTCTTTGACAGTCTTAGACCTTAGCCTCTCTGGGACAGTAAACTGAACTACCCCGTACTCCTTTTTAAATTGACGAGACATAGGAACGGTAAATAACCAGTTCTTTCCCGGGAGTTTCTCCCAGTCGCGCTTTCTCACTGGGATAACCAAGAGGAAATGTCCATCCTTTGGTAAGTAATTCGGAAGTCTTACTTTTTCTTGATAACCTCCACTCTTATTTAGTTTCAGTAAACCAAAAAAAGATTTAAAGGATCTATCGACAATTTTTAAGGTTTGCTGGGCAATGTCCGTCGGTAGTAACTTGTAATTTTCATTCTCTTTAGAGTGATAATAATTACTCTCATACCGCAAATGTTTGCGTTCCTGGAAGAAATACTGACGGACGTTATATAAACCCACGTTGAACATATTCTTGCTCAAATGACACATTTGCCTGAGAGCCAAAATCTGTTGCCTGTCTAAACGAAGATTATTAACTTGAGTTAGCATCGACCCTTCCGCTATCAATATAGATATTATAGCGGAAATCCTGGAAAAATGCAACAGATCTTGAAGTTACCGTAAGAATAAAGAACGCACTACTGCTGCTGATCCAACCAAACCACTAAATCCGTTGCTGTCTCAAAATCCAACAACGCTTCACTCAATTCCTCCAATCGAGTAATGGATAATCCCTCAATCTTCTGTTGGAGCACAGGGTCAAGTAAACCTAACCTCAGGGTTAGTAAACGCATCACAATGAATCGGGCTTCCTCCTGCTTGCCGCGCTGGCGTCCCTTTTGGATAATATCTTGATAGGTGACTGATTCTTCCATAATTTCCTCGGATAACAATCGACGCACTAAATCTTTCTCAAACCGTAAACCAGCCAGCACATCCACACAGGCCGCTAGATTTCCCCGTAATGGTTTTTCTTCAATGTCTTGATGCAGTCGCTCATGGGGGAAACCCCCAAGACCGCGCTGCATCGCTTCTATCCACTTCCACAACCACTTGCTCTAACAATCGATTAGGGTTATTGCTCTTAGCTAAAGTTGCCAAGGGTAACAGAGCTCGATTGGCCAACAGTGGTTGAGGGTCTTGTTCCCACAGACGAATTACTCGATAACGGTGCCAGGTATTAATATCCCTAAACTCGTTATTGAATACCAGATCTGAGGTCGTAGACTTGAGAAAAATTACCACCTGCTCAATGGGACATCGGTACTTTCGTTGTAATCTGACCCAATAGTCTAACATCCGAAATGGTAATGGTGGCTCGGATTGGGGTAGGGTTTGAAATTCTAGATGCAGAATTTGGTTAGTACTTTGGAGTAGAGTTAGAGCATCAGCTTGAATTGGTTCAGTACTTAATTCGCTGTCTTGATGCAGTCGCTCATGGGGGAAACCCCCAAGACCGCGCTGCATCGCTTTTAAGTACCTGAATATCCCGAGGTTGTTTACCCAATACCCACTGAAAAAACTCTGATGGGTATGCTTCTGATAAGTATTTGCAGATATTGTCGTAGGCCAAGGCAAATTGTTCAAAGTTAACACTATCTCAGACAGTGTAGTGAATTTGAGCTAAAAAATTGATCGCACCTGGATCTTGTTTATTGATTCAAGTTATGATAATCGAGCACTGATGATATAGATAAGATCTAAAAAAGACCTGATTAGATCAGATCTTTTCAAAATCATGTCTGTCAACTTAATACCACCATCTAAGCATTCAGCTTTTGGCTGATAGCTGATAGCTGATAGCTGATAGCTGACCGCTGATAGCTGATAGCACCATTAACCCGTTCACCCACACCCGAAAACTTATACTCCCCTAACCAAATCCTCAACTGCCTCTAGATTAGTCGGTAACCCAGCGGTCAACACCTCTGCTCCTGTGTCGGTAATCAACACATCATCTTCAATCCGAATTCCCCGCACATCATCAAATTGTGCCAATCTATCCCAATCCACCATATCTTTGTAGGTTGACCGTCGCTCCGGGTCATTCAAAATCCCTGGAACTTGATAAAATCCTGGTTCAATTGTCACCAACATCCCTGCTTGTAAGGGTCGGTCTAGTCGCAAGAAGCCCAAGCCAAAGCGATCGCTTCTTTCCCGTCCTGGTGCATACCCTGCCAAATCCCCTAAATCTTCCATATCATGGACATCTAATCCCAGCAAATGACCAACACCATGGGGAAAGAATAAAGCATGGGCATCCATTGCTACCAAATCCGAGATGTCTCCTCGCAGAATCCCCAAATCTATCAATCCCTCAGCCATCACCCCTGCTGCTGTCATATGAATCTCTCGATATTCCACCCCAGGGTAAAGATTCTCGATACAGAAATCATGGGCTTCTTTGACGACATTATATATATCCCGCTGAGTAGGGGAAAATTTTCCAGTCACCGGCCAAGTACGGGTAATATCCGCTGCCCAACCCATAGGGGTTTCTGCTCCTACATCCGCCAGCAGTAACTCTCCCGGTTGCAGGGAATGGTGATACTCACCATTGTGGAGCACTTCCCCATGAACCGTAACAATACTTGTGTAAGCACGGGTCATATTATGGGCAATAATTACCCCTTCCATGGCTCCCCGCACTTCCGCTTCCAGTTTAGCCTTGGGAGTAGCTGCCATTCCGGCTTTATGAGCAGCAATCGAAACCTCAGCGGCTTGGCGCAACTCCGATAATGCCCCCTCGTCATGGTATAACCGTAGGGATATTATGGCTTTCGCTAAATCTAAGTCAATCCCTTCTGGAGCATCAGCTGGTCCGACAGCACGACCTAATACTTCCCCTTGTTGGGAGTAAGTAGTGGGATTTTGAACAGCAATGGTGGCTGCTCCCTGAGAATGCGATTCGGCAAAGCCGACGCTATGCGATCGCAATTCACAGAGGGGAAAAACCCGATTAGCCCCAATCATCTCAGCAATTTCCTCAGGTGAAGGGGTTTCTCCGTGCCACAACGCACTACCAGGGGCTGGCTTATCCATGAATAAATCCAGTTTGCCATCATTGAGGCCAATTACTGCATTAGTTAGGGATAAACCAGCAAAATACAAGAAGTGACTGCTAGCCCGAAACGGGAACGAATTGGCTCGGAAATTTCGAGGACTAGGATGTCCAGACCAGAGCATTACTGGAAAATCCACCAGGTGAGCCAGCTTTTGACGCCGTTGCTTTAGTGTAGTGGCTAGAGAGCTGTCATAATTGTTAATCATCGGATTTATATTAATTTCTTAAGTGTTAAACGTTCACCGTTGAATAGTTATAGCGTAAATTCCACAGGTCTTGTGGAATTTGTTCAAAATTATCCCCAGGAGCAACCTGAGATTAAAATCTCGCCAGTGATCGGGTTTCGGACGAGCAATGGCAAGGTTCTTGGTCTAACCAACATCGAACTGTGGAAAATGAACCAGAACAGATTAACACCACAGATTCATGGGAACGCATCATCTCCAATGCTCTGGCTAACACTGATAGCAGTTATCATACCTATGAGGTACACAAGATTTTTTCCCTGTTGCAATGAGCCGCTATTCCCTGTTCCCTGTTCCCTATTCCCTGTTCCCTAAAACCAATAACTTTGCACCTCACCGAATTGATAAATTCTAGAGAATTGCTATATTAAATAGTTGAAATCTCAAACTCATAAATATGGTTATCGCTCAACTGTTTAATATTGCCAATATCTTCGTCTTGCCCTTTTGGATCCTAATAATTTTCTTGCCAAATTGGGGAATTACTAGAACTCCAAAGGCTGAAAGCTCCGCGTCTTTAGAACGGAGATTAAAGCCAGTAGCGAGTTTATTCGCCGTGAATATTTCATCCTGTCCGGATATTTGTCGCCAGGTATGGTAATATAAAACAATAACGTAAAAGGTCGATATCCGTTCGCGGAGCGTGACCTTAGGTCAATGATCATAATTGAGTTCAAAGCTTACGGGAAAGAAAGTCAATACAAAGCCATAGATGAAGCTATTCGGACAGTTAAATTTGTTCGCAATTCTTGTCTTCGTTTATGGATGGACAATAAAGGGACTGGGAAATATGACCTTAGTAAGTATTGTAAAGTACTGGCTAAGCAATTCCCTTTTGCTAATGAGCTGAACTCAACAGCACGACAGGCAGCTTCTGAACGTGCATGGTCATCGATTGTTCGATTTTATGACAACTGCAAAAAGAACAAGCCTGGAAAAAAGAGCTTTCCTAGATTTCAAAAACATTGCCGGTCTGTAGAGTACAAGCAGTCTGGTTGGAAGCTATCCTCTGATAATAAGGCTATCACCTTCAGTGACAAGAAAAGCATCGGAAAGCTCAAGCTCAAGGGAACTTGGGATTTGTGGCAATTCGACAAAAAACAAATCAAAAGAGTAAGGATAATTAAACGCGCTGATGGCTACTATGTTCAATTTTGCGTAGCAGTTGACATAAAAGAAGACTTAGACCCTTCTAAGAGAAACGTTGGTCTAGATTTGGGACTAAAGGAGTTCTATACTGACTCTGACGGAAACACAGAACCAAATCCTAGATTCTATAGGAAAGGCGAAAAACGCTTAAAGTTTTATCAACGTCGAGTATCTCGGAAAGTGAAAGGCTCTGCTAACCGCAAGAAAGCCATTAACAGACTAGGAAGGCATCATCTTAGAATAAGTAGGCAGCGTGTTGGCGAAGCCTGCGCGTAGCGCATAGAACATGCTAAGAGACTGGCACGTTGCGTAATCCGGTCTAACGACCTGGTCGCTTACGAAGATTTAAGAGTCAAGAATCTAGTAAAGAATCATTGTCTTGCTAAGTCTATTAATGACGCTGGTTGGTATCAATTCAGGAAATGGCTGGAGCATTTTGGAACTAAGTTTGGCAGAGTGACTGTAGCAGTAAATCCTGCTTATACAAGCCAAAACTGCTCAGAATGCGGCGAAGTAGTGAAGAAATCATTATCAACTAGAACTCACATTTGTAAGTGTGGTTGTAAGTTGGACAGAGACCATAACGCCGCAGTCAATATCCTTAAAAAAGCCTTGGGTACGGTGGGGCACACCGGAACCTGGATCATAGATCCGAACGCTTCGGGAGATTTAGCCTCTACTGTTCTTGGTTCCGGCCAGGTTCAGCAAGCCGAGTCTATGATCGAAGAATCCCCGCGCCTTTAGGACGGGGAGTGTCAACTATTTATTAATAGCATTACACCAGAATCCGCCCAAGCCTTATCCAATCCTCAGTTAGCCGATATTGCCCGTTTCTTTAGTGACGAAACCGTTGCTGCTACTGGCTGGATACACTTCCTAGTTCTGGACTTGTTTGTAGGGCGTTGGATTTATTGCCAAGGGCAACAGGCTGGTATTTGGACTATTCACTCCCTAATTCTATGCTTATTTGCAGGACCAATCGGACTACTTTCTCATATTATTACCGCTTGGATTACCCAGAAATCCACCTCAGATAATCCCTTAGACCCTGAAACCACCAGTCCATCACAGACATAATCAGCGGGTTTATATCTGGGTTGTAAACACAGGGATTGCTTAAAAAGGCAAAAGGCAATAGGCAAAAGGCAATAGGGTAAAGAGGTCTGGAGTTTTATGGGACAGTCAAAAAATACCTTTTAGGTTTACATCTCATTTAAAGCACTACCCATTCAGGTTAGGAAATTGATACAAGTTGAAAAGCTGTTATGCTAAAATTTAGCCTGTTGCCTGTTGCCTTGCCCGTAGCGCTATGTCTTTGCCTAGATTAAGAAATATTTCAATTTGCCAGTTACCTTGACAAATTTGGGTTAAAAAACGCTATTATTATAGTAATAGTTATTCAAAAGCTAACTAAAGAATTAGGTAAAAATAAACACGAACTATAGGGTGCTTTACCATCGTTACAACTCAACACTAAAGGCTTTGAGGATAATGAGAAGCAACATCAAAAAGACGTTTGAAGCTGTTGAAGAATCAATCGGGAATGTTTACCAGGAATGGGGGAGTTTTCATGAGCATATCCGTGAGCAGTTACCCCCAGAATACTACAGTGAACTCGAAGATTTAAACAGCCAATTCCAGGTGGCGGTAAGTGAATTAGTTAAAGAACTCAGTGAACCGGTTCTTACCTTAGCGACAACCGGGACAACTAGCAGTGGTAAAAGTACCCTGGTCAACTTCTTGTGTGGCACAGAAATTCTCCCAGTTGCTGTACAAGAAATGAGTGCAGGGGTTGTGATTGTAGAATACAGTGAAACGAAATCTCTGAAAATTGATCAGACCCCAGGGGCACTTTGGGAATGTGGAGAATGGCGCAATCTTACCGACGAAGACATTTATGACCGTTTAGACCAAGTCATGAAGTCCTATCTTCAAGCTAATCGAGACGAAAAAACCAGTGTTGCTTGTCCACAAGCAACGATATATTATCCTTTCCGGCTTGTAGCCGATCCTAACCTGCTTGATTTGCCTGAAAAAACCAAAGTGCGAATCATGGATCTTCCCGGTTTAGCCCATGTGGGTGATGAAGGGAATGCTTCTGTGATTAGAAAATGTAAAGAAGCCTTATGTATAGTTACCTATAATAGTGCAGAAATCAATAAAGATACTGTTAGTCAGTTACTCCAAGAAGTCGTTGATCAGGTCAAAGAACTAGGAGGCTCACCAGCCCGGATGCTTTTTGTTCTGAATCGAATTGATGTGTTTCGGGATGACAAAGATTGGCCGGATAGTGAAAGATTTTTTTTCAAAAGAACTGTTCACGATATCAAACAGAAGTTAACCAAGGAGCTAGAAGAATATCAAGAAGATATTAGTGCTTTACAAGTAATAAAAATGAGTGCATTGCCAGCTCTATTGTCGGTTCAAATGAAGAGTCATAATCAGCAAAAAAGTACTCAAGCATCTGAAAAAATAAACAAGCGCTTTAATTTTTTAATTCCAGAAGATATCCTAGAAGATTTACCTGGACTGGCAAAGAAGTGGGATTCACAAGGACGTAAACGTGTTTCAGACGCTGTTTGGGAAGTATCTTACGCAGAGGAATTTCACAAATACCTGAAAGAGCATATCGATGAAAACTTTCCACAATTAGTTATTCCACAAATTGTAGACCGCTTTAAAGCTAAAGCAGCTAATGCAGTAGCAGAGTGGGCTATACAAACCACTTATGCCTTCATTAATAGTAAAGAAGAAGACTACCAAAAAGAATGTGATAATATCGCCCAAATTCGGCAAGACATCAGTCAGTTTATTTCACAAAAAGCTCAAGAACTAAGAGACCCTTTTGAAAAAATTGAAAATGCTCTAAAGGGTTTTAGAGAAGAGAGCGGTCAAAGTTTTTCCGAGGATAATAACTCTTCAGATACTACTTCAGATCCTAGGAATGAGTTGGAGCAAATTGTCGAAAGTATCATTGAAGAACTCAGGCAAGGAGACTACCAAGAGCGCGCAAACAGTTTAATATCGCTCTATCGATGGAGAAGAGGAGTAGAGCAAGCAGTAGTAAAGGAAATATTGACGCCAACGGTTGAGTCTTTGGATACAGGAAAAATATGTTTATATAGCAAAGTGCTTCAAGAAGCTGATCCGGACAAGTTGAATCTTTTAGAAGGAGTAATTAGAGATTTAATTGATTTAGAATATCCTACTAAAAATGGGAAGAAGATCGAAGCACGTACTGAGCAAGAGAAAAAAGATTTAAGGAAGCTTAATGATAAACTCAATCAATTGACTAGTGCATTGAAGGGTCTGATGAATGAAGCTGTCAAACAAATATTAGATCGAGAGATGAGAGGGGTAGTTGATGCCTTGAAGACTTTATTGGATTATTACCTGTCTCTTCTTGAGGAAGGAATGGGGAATATTGCCCCCAATTTAGCCATTAGCTTTTCGAGATCAGAACTTGAGATAATTGATAGTATACCTGAGCCAAAATTTAAGTTTGAAGCTGGATTCGCAATTATAGAAGGCACATGGCTAGAAGACGTTGAAGTTACGGAACTCAAGCGAACTTTATTTTTATTTAAAAGAAAAGTAAAGACGATTAAACAAGAACCACGCTCTAGTGATAATGCTCAGTTACCAAAAATAGAAGACATCAATAAAGACTGGCTATGGCAAAAAAATCAGGCAGAAATAGAAATTTATAGTCAGGTTGCGGATTGGTTTATCTGTCAAACCAATAAGTTTATAAAAAAGGTTGAGTCTTCTCAAAAAGAAATTGTAGACCGTTATCAAGAGCGGCTAGATAAAGCCTATGATCAAGCTCAACTATCTTTACAAAAAGACTTATCGATCTGGAATCCCCTACACCAGGAAGCTAAACAACTTAAGGAAAATATTAAGAAAGCTGGAAAAGTGCTGAGGTAGTTTCCCTCTATTCTGTAAGCTAGGGAAGCAACTTGATCAATATTCCAATTTTCCTTAAAGAGTATGATAACCAAATGGATAAAGAATCTCGAAGCCGCTTCGACGAAGTTTATAGTGAAATTGAGAAATGCTACAAATCAAAAGCCAAGGGTTGTATGTATACAGCAATCAGCAAGCTGTCTCCAGACAACTACCAGGAAATCTGTGAGCATTTCAATATAACTCAGGATTCGACCATCACACAAGACTTTCAGTTTTTGAAAAAGTATTTCATTGACGATGATAACAATCATTGGAGTAATAATATGGATAGAGTATTAAAAGTATTATGTAAAGAAGTATTAGATAAGCCGTTGCCAGAAGAGGATCCGTTGACGCAGTGTTTACGAGTTACTCCTGAGCCTTGGTTGACAATTATCTTTATACTTTTCATCTCTCTTATAGTTATTGGCTCCTACGCTTTTCTGAAACCAGTGATTTTTAAAACCCAAGAAAAACCAGAGCAATATACACCACCACTGTCACCGCAACCAAAAGACTCTACAGGAAAAGAATCTATTTTGTGCTTAGTTGTTCCTTCTCATCAATTAAGTGACTTGAAGATAAGTGACTTGAAGAATCAAGATGATCTGATTCCCTCAAATCGTGTTAAAGAACTGATATCGTCTGCTTCTTATTTTTTATGTTATGGTTCAGGGCAACCTATTGACCAAATAGTAAACCTCAATCTCAGTCCGGATAGTATTAATTATTCGAGTGATGAAGATGCCTACATCCAGCTGAGAATTCCTGGAGGTGAGAATATAATTGGTCAAAAAACAAAGTTCGAGCTTAGAAAAAATCTACCTGATGGTGATGCTAAAATCGATAAAATTGCTCGTCTTATTAACCTATATGGTTTAGAAAAATTTATTTGTGCTTAAGTAATTATAGCAATTCTATTTCCCATGAGGTACCAAGGTATCCCCCTAAATCCGCCTTAACAAGGGAGACTTTGAGGTTGCTTACTTTACATCATACATGCAATAAACGCTAGAAAATAAATTGGAAAAATGGATTGGAAAACTGCTTCATCCTATTATGAAACTCGTTTAAGTCACGCTTTAACTGTGTTGCGCCACGCCGTTGATTTAGCCAGGCTTCCTCAAGCCGGAGTTCCTGCTCACCTAAAAGAGGTTCTTTTAGAAGAAGAAAAACCCGCTCGTCGTCAGCTTGAACGCTTGAAAAAGCGAGAATTTCGGATTGCTGTTGTGGGCTTGGAAAAGGCGGGAAAAAGTACATTTGTTAATGCCTGGTTAGATTGTGATTTACTGCCAGCAAAAGCAGGACGTTGTACTTTTACAACGACACAAATTTATTCCGTTGAACAAGATTCTCAGCAAAGGCTAGAAGTTGAGCCTAAAACCGAAGAACAATTTACCAGTCTTTTGCATGAACTGGAGTCAGCTTCCAACAGTAATTCTAAACATAGTGATGGAGCCAAACAAGATTTAGAGACAATCCGAAAGTATCAAGACACTTTAAGACAAGTTCGTAGCGAAGGTCGGAAAACTATCCCATTTACTCGCCTAGAAGACATTAACAAAGACCTGAACAAGTATGTTGCTGATGAGCAATACGCCCATGCAGTATTAGAAGCTAGGCTGTATACCAATAAACTCGCCCAGGCTGAAGGTATTGTTTTCTATGATGTGCCTGGATTAGACTCAGGTTTAGCCAAGCATATAGAAGAATCTAGAGAAATGCTGTCAGATTGTGATGCTGTAATTTTGGTACAGCGAGATCCTAGTCCCAAGGGCTACGAACTTAAAATTGTTGAGTTTACTGAGCAGGGTGATAAGAATGTAAACGTTGCAGATAAATTTTTCGTTTTCTTGAGTCGGATTGATCAGTTGGCTAGTCCAGCAGCTCTTAAAGAACACCTTGATGAAGCATCAAATAGATGGCATGAAATAGCTAAATTATCTCCTGAGCAAATTGTACACGGTTCAGCGGGAGCTTATTTAGTATTAAATGGCTTCGCTAATCAACAAACATTGGAATCAGTTGGCAGTCCTGAAGAAATTTTAACTAAGCTTAACTCTGTGACAGGTATCGAAAATGAGGAAGTCTTAAAACAAGACGCGACTGGGATTCAGGAAATCAAGGCTCGTATTACTGACTATATTAATAATAAACGGGTTACTGTTTTACAGAAACGTTGTGAGGCTATAATTGAAAATATATTAACAACATCAAAAGAAATTTTTGAAATCGTTAGTAAGCGTTATTCAGAGAATCCAGCGGAAGCCAAGCGATTACAAGAAAATCAACGTCGTATTGAATTTTCCCAGTGGTGGGAAGAAAAGTGGAAAACGATTAAAGCAGACCTCAGCGACTATTATAATGATAATATATGGAACTCTACTGCAGAAGGAGAAGAATCTCTCAATTCAGATATTGTAGAAAAATTTCGGTCTCGATACCTCCAGGATATTGAGACTAAAATTGAAGAAATTAGAACCAATACTGAGCAAAGAAAACAGCGAATTTTTAAAGAAAATAATTCCGGTGTATTTGATGCTAAATTAACTGACTATAACTGGCGGAAAGAACTTTCTGCTACCATTAGCATTTTCTTAGTAGATATTGCTCATCACCTTGCCCTAGAAATCAAAGAAGAGGCATTAAAGTTAGTTGAATATCTGACTACGTTACTCTGGAAAACCCAGGAATTAGAGCAGCGACTTATTGGTAATCCCGAGGAGTTTGTGGAAGTATTAAGTCGAAGTTTGACGGCGTTGTTTCTTCGCTTTGCCCGTCCGGTTGCCGACTCCTTAATTCCTGGTCCTTTAGGGAGTGAAACTCGTCAGCGTATTGTGAAAAGACTGGGAGCGGATATAGAACTAGTCGATAATTACTACAGTGGGGAAGAAAAGGCTTTCAGCGTCCTAAGACGATATGTAAATCGTGGGTCAAAGTTGCTCTATGATCCCAAGCTGCGCCATGAGCTATTAGGTATTCGTGAAGTCTCTGGGGATGTGCCACCAAAACCTACCAATTCAGCGGAGAAGGTTATCTTGGAAGTTGAAACTGATATCAAAGCCTTTGAAACCTATTTGCGTTCGGCTATCTTTGAGGCCGCAGGGTTTGAGCAATTTTGCTTACAAGAACTCGATCAATTGCGCGATCGCTTTATTCGATATGAAGCCGTGTGGCGAGGAGTAGCCCAGAATGAATGGTTAGAAGAAAATCCCTTACTAATGGCTGAAATGCCCGAAGATTTAAAGGCTCACGAAGTCAATTTAGAAGTTAGCGATCGCTTACGCCAGTTATCTACTGCTTTAGCAAAGGGAGTAGGGAGTAGTAGAATGTAGAATTAATAATTTAGAATTTAGAATTAATAATTAAGAATTAATAATTGAGAATTGAGAATTGAGACTTCTACATTCTACATTCTACATTCTACATTCTTAATTCTACATTCTACATTCTACATTCTACATTCTTAATTCTACATTCTTAATTCTAGATTCTAGATTCTAGATTCTACATTCTTAATTCTACATTCTACATTCTACATTCTACATTCTACATTCTACATTCTAGATTCTACATTCTTAATTCTACATTCTACATTCTACATTCTTAATTATGAGTATTAGCCATACCAAACCGATTCAACCTTCTCAATTACCTCTTGTACGGAATTCCCATCACTCAAAACCGTGACATGACCTAACTTACGTCCTGGGCGGGATTGAGTCTTACCATACCAATGGACAAACGCCCCTGGTAAACTGGCTAAGGTCTGCCGTTTCTGTTGGTAATCATCCTGGGAAGATTCATAACCCAAAAGATTGACCATTACTGCACTGGGACAATGCATCTGTGGGCTACCTAAGGGTAAACCTACCACGGCTCGCAGTTGCTGCTCAAATTGAGAGGTTTCGCAAGCATCAATGGTGTAATGACCGGAATTATGGGTACGAGGGGACACTTCATTAACCAAAACTTTGTTATTGCTAGTCAGGAATAACTCAATCCCAAAGACTCCCACTACCTCTAAACTAGTCAGGAGAGTTTTTGCGATCGCATTCACCTCCGCCACCGTATCTGGGCTAATCTGGGCCGGTGCAATCACTCGCCGACACACCTGTTCTTCCTGCTGAGTTTCCACCACCGGGTAAACCACCACCTCCCCATCTACAGAACGAGCAGCCATTACTGCCAACTCCCGTTCAAAGGGAATAAACTCTTCTAGCACCACAGGTTGATTGCTTAACTGGTTCCAAGTTTCCTGTAAGCTATGACTGTCTTTAATAATAAACGTACCCTTGCCGTCATAACCTTGGCGTCGCGCTTTCAGCACCAGAGGAAACTCTAACTGACTCAGGTTGATGGGGGTCCGAGAAGAGGCTAGGGACTTTAATTCCTGCTTACCCACTTCCCCCTCCAGACTGATGAACTCTGGCTGGGGTAAACCAATCCGATCGAAATAGCAGCGTTGGTGATATTTATCCAACAGTGGCGCTAGGGCCTCTAGTCGGGGGTAAAAGCAAATTCCCCGCTTTGCCAGATATTTCAGGGCATGGAGGTTAATAAATTCATTCTCAAAGGTAATCACATCACAGCGAGATGCCATTTGCTCGGTAGCCACCCCATCATCAATAGCAGCAAAGATAGTTTCAGCAGCAACACAGACAGCTGGATCAGTAATATTAGGAGTTTGAACCACTAGCCGAATACCCAAAGATTTGGCAGCCATTGCCATCATCCAGGCCAGTTGTCCTCCACCAATTACACCTACTCGTTTAATCGACATCCCAAAGACTCACAAGTCACAACACCAGTTTTCAGATGCACCTTCCTCTAGCAAACAGTTATCAAATTTGCACACCATCCAGCATACCATCGGTCAAGTAAGCCCCATCGATCAAGACTGTTGACTATTTGATAGTCAACAGTCAACATTCAACAGTCAAGACCTTACCAACACCCCAAAGAGTCACGAGTCACCACACCAGTTGTAGGATTCACCCCACTTGCTACATCGCAGAGTTTTAACCGTTCTCTGACCGGTTGGATCAGGGTGCTAGTAAAATCAGCACCGGTGATGTCAGCCCCATCAAAACTGGCACGTTGCAGTAAGGCACCAGTAAAGATGACATCAGTTAAATCTGCATCATTGAAGCTAATGTTGTAGGTGTCGCTCTTGGTCAAGTCTGCTCCATGGAGATTAGCATTATTCAGGGTAGTATGTTTGATAGATGCTTGGATCAATTTGGCATCGGCTAAGTTAGCCTGGTCCAAATTGCAATAGGTAATTTTGACTTTCTGTAAGTCTTCACCAGATAAGTCTGCTCCCACGAGTTGTTTCCCATCGCAGGCTATACTCTTGGCGTGAACGGGTAAGGGATAACAAAAAACAGAGCACGCAAATAAGAATGTAACCAGTAGCCGGAAAAACATAAAGATTTATTGCTGCAATCGTCCAATTTAATCATACTGTGATGCATAATCACTTGAGTTATACCCAAGTAACTAGCACCAAATACTGCTCAGCCATCTTACAGCTTAATAGATCATGGCGAGCACCTTGAACAAATGCGATCGCTCTTGAGGACAACCAGGCTAATCTTGCCAGAATCGCTAAAATCATAGTGAGCGATATTTTTGTGAGATCGATGCTTAATATATTTTTGACTTGGCTGCTAAGTGCTATCTCACTAATGATTACTGCTTACCTGGTACCAGGAATTACCATTAGTGGTTTTGGTGCAGCTGCTGTAGCGGTAGTAGTCATTGGTTTAGTGAACGCCATCATTAGACCGATTCTAGTGATTCTGACCTTGCCCATCACAATTTTATCCATGGGACTATTTCTGTTGGTGATTAATGCTATCACCCTATCCCTGGCATCCTATTTCACTCCTGCTGCGTTTATGGTCAACGGTTTCTGGCCAGCTTTTTTTGGGGCCATCGTTCTGACTTTGGTGTCTAGTGTTATCAATAGCTTGGCTGCTAATCAAGTTTAAGCTATCAGCTATCAGCGTGTCGCGTATCAGCCGCTTTAACTGCACGGGGTCGGATTAGTAAAACCAGCAGGGATTCTGAACCAGACGTAGCATAACCCCTGGTGCTTGTTTACTACCTGCCGTTGATGAGCTGACTGTTGACAGCACCTCAAGTAGCGTGGGCGTAGCGCATTTGCTGAATGCTTACCTAATTTAGCTGACACTACTTTCAGTCAACTATACTTCTGAGCTTAAGTAGTCAGCTGCAAGGGCTGACTAATAAATACCTGAAAGCTGACTGCTCAAAGTATAGCTTGACTTGAAGTCACTGTACAGTTTTTTTGTAAGCATTCAGCTATCAGCCGTCAGCCGTCAGCTAATTAACTAATCAACGGGAGGTAGTAAACAAGCTTACGAACGAGTATGGCTGGTTGACAATCCCTGCTCGTTTGACTGATCCGACCCAGTGCAGTTAAAGCGCCTACTCGCTAATAGCTGATAGCTGTTCGCACCTCAGAGGATATCTCCCAAGTTTTTTTATACTGAATTTTGCCCCCCTAGCCCCCCAACTTTGGGGGGAACAAGAGTCAATTTGCTTCTAAAAGTCCCCCAAAATTGGGGGATTTAGGGGGCTTGGATGTAACAAATGAAACTTCTCAGACAACCTCTCAAGCAGCGTGGCCATTAGCGTAGCGTGGCCAACGGCCAAGGCCAAGCGTGCGCGTAGCGCATTAGCTGACGGCTGAATGCTTAGGTTTTTTTGAACTGCCAAGGCTCAAAGTACAGGAAAAATAGATCTAGACTAACCCAAGGTGTGGAAATTTCGGGGTGCTTGAAGGGTTAGTCCATTGATTCGTCTATTTAATTAAAAAAAGCTATAGTAAAACCACTATAGTAAAATCACACCATCTTGACTAAAAATAAATAGAACATCTAAAACCATGGCTCTGCTCTGTGCTTCCCATTGATAGTAATACTTAAGTAATACTTAGGAATCAGAAGCTATAAAGATTAAACTAATCAACAACTAATCAATTGTAACTCTAGCAGCTATCAATTGGTTGAAGTACTTTCGTCTTGGGTAGTAGGGAGTAGAGAGTAGGGAGTAGGGATAAAAAAAATGAAGGGACATTATATAGCAGAAGTCAGAAGTCAGAAGTCAGAAGTCAGAAGTCAGAAGTCAGAAGTCAGAAGTCAAACTCTTGCGCTTACAAAGGGTGTGAGACTTTTGTCATGTCCTAACTGCCCTGGCGACTGCTATAAGTGTCATAAACGCTATAATCAATAATTAATTGTCAAATTTAGGAAGTTGGTAATTATGATATGAAGTGATGAAGTTTAAATTTTTAAGCTTTCATGATTCCTAACCATGATAATTATTAATCAGTCCTCTTTATTTTCGTAAAAAAAAATTAGTGATTAATCGATGAAAAGACTAAAGTTCTTGATATTATGTGTGTGTGCATTCGTCTTGGTACTATCCCCTTTGTACCTCCAAACCATAGCTCTATCTACTCCAAGGGGCAATACTTTGGATCAACATTTGGGTCAACAGATTGTTGACTCGCCCCAACTAACCTTAGCCCATAACCAAGTTCAAACTCCTGAAATTGCTGAAGGCCCCTCAGAGGCACCCTCAGAGGATTTATCCGATTCAGATAGTAGTAATTCCAAGTTAAAGCCCTTTGATAAGGTCGTAGAAGATGCCGAAGAATTAGCAGGATTACTCACCCTCTACCGCAATAAAGAAAAAGACAAAGTTTATTTAGAAATTGAGCCCGATCAACTAAATCAAAACTTCCTATGTGTTGTCACCCTTGCTTCGGGAATTGGGGAGTTGGGGCTCCAAACAGGTTGGCCAGTTAATGATTTTTTGTTCCAATTCCGCCGCCGACAGAAGACCATAGATTTAGTCATACCAAATATCTACTTCCGTACTCGACCCGGTGACCCCCAAGAGCGTTCTGTTAAGCGTTCTTTTAGTGATTCGGTGCTATATTCCCTGCCCATTACTAGTATTCATCCAGAACGAAAAACTCTGTTGGTGGATTTAACACAACTCCTCGTCAGCGATGGGTCTTTCTCTGGACTATCATCGGCTTTTCCTTGGATATTAGGAGGCAGTTATGGAGTAGACCCTCAAAAATCCTATGTCAGTGATGCTCAAGCATTTCCGTTGAATGTAGAGATTGAGTCGGTTTATGGGTTTTCTGGTGGAGGAGATTTATTCTTTCCCTTAAGGAGTCTGCCAGATCAACGGGCATTTAATCTTAGTGTCCGCTATAGCTTTTCTAAACTACCGACCAACAATGGTTACCGTCATCGACTCGCCGATGAACGGGTAGGCTATTTCATCAGTGCTTATCAAAATCTATCCAATCAAAACCGGAAACAGCCCTTTATCCGTTATATCAGGCGCTGGCATTTAGAAAAACAAGACCCTACTGCTACTGTATCCCCCCCAAAAGAACCGATTGTATTTTGGATTGAAAATACTGTACCTCTGGAGTACCGAGATGCAATTCGGGAGGGGGTTTTGATGTGGAATGAAGCCTTTCGGGAGGCAGGGTTTGACAATGCCATTGAAGTGCGGCAAATGCCAGATGATGCGACCTGGGACCCCGCTGATATTCGCTACAACACCATTCGCTGGTCCAATTCTTTTCCCTCATTCCCAGGCATTATCGCTATGGGTCCATCCCGAGTGAACCCCTTGACTGGGGAAATCTTGGATGCAGACGTGATTATTGATGCTAATGCGGTGCGCTGGATCAAAGCCGAATACCAGGCTATTGCTTCCCAGCCTCAATCCCAGGCATTATCTGGGTTATCCCAATTCCCGTTTAATGGTTCCCTGTGTAGTAATGGCATCAAAAGTCCTTACCTCAAATGGCAGGAAATCCTCAAGAGCAATCCTGGCAAAGCGGCTCAGTTGAACCTACCAGCTGGGCAATTCCTAACCGGACTAACCCAAGTCCCAGACCATGAGTTCTGTTTTGGCATGGCATCAGCTCAGCAAGCTAAATTTGGAGCATTGTCTCTATCGATGGTAAACCACGAGTTGCCCAGTGGTGAGGAAATGAAAACCTTCATCCATCAGTATTTGCGCTACCTGACAGCTCACGAAGTTGGTCATACTCTGGGATTGCGCCACAATTTCCGGGGCAGCACCATGTTGAGTCCAGAGGAATTGAATAATACTGAGATTACCCGCAACCAAGGGCTAGTCGGGTCAGTCATGGATTATGTACCAGTTAATCTAGCGCCAGAGGGAATGGAACAGGGAGATTATTTCTCGACAGTGGTTGGTCCCTATGATAAGTGGGTGATTAAGTATGGCTACAGTCCTATTGATGCTCTGACTCCTCAACAAGAATTACGCACACTGCGCAAAATTGCTGCTGAAGGGTCCGAAATGGGACTATCCTATGCTACAGATGAGGATACTTTCGATTTTATTGACCCAGAAGCTAAAGTTTGGGACCTTAGTGGTGATCCATTGCGCTACTCTCAGTGGCAAATGGAGAATGCTAAGGCAATTTGGAAACGCTTGAACACCAGTTACCTGCTGCCTGAAGAAAGTGCTGGGGATTTACGCGATCGCTTTGATACGGTCTTCTCCTATTTCTTTGAAAACGCTATGTCCCTTACTGGTTATATTGGGGGACAAACCTTTAATCGAAACTACACTGGTGGCAAGACTGGCACACTCCCCTTTGAACCGATCCCTGTGGAAAAACAGCGTCAGGCTTTAGCCATGCTCGGGGAGTATATGTTTGCTGAAGATACCTTTAACTTCTCACCCCAACTCCTCAACCAGTTAGCCCCATCTCGCTGGACTCACTGGGGTACTTTTCCCACTATTTTCCCCCTCGATTATCCCATTCATGAGCGAGTGATGTTAGTTCAAACCATTGTGCTGGGGGATTTATTTTCATCAGAACGGCTGGCTCGTTTGCGGGATGCTCAACTGAAAACTAGCTCTGGGGAAGCCTTGACCATGGCAGAAGTGTTTGACACCGTTCAAGATAGCATCTGGAAACTAGATAGTAACGCTAAGATTGAGCCAATCTCTAGCTTGCGTCGGGGATTGCAACGGCAGTATATGAGTCTTTTAGTGAACATGGCACTGCGCAATTCCAATAGTCTAGAAAGTGCCCGCACCTTCCCTGAATTTATTATTGCTATCCAAACCTTTAATACTCCCGAGGATGCTCGGGTGTTAGCCCGGTATAAACTCCGTCAATTGCGGGATGCGATCGCAAAAACCTTGAACAAACAAGGGAAAAACCTTGATACTGCTAGCTTAGCCCACTTAGAAGGCGCACGCGATCGCATTACTAAAGTGTTGGATGCACCGTTGCAAGCGGAATGAATCATGACTTGAGCCGTAAGCTATCAGCTATCAGTTTTCAGCTTAAGCGCTACGCGCACGCTTCGCGAACAGCTATCAGTTTTCAGCTTAAGCGCTACGCGCACGCTTCGCGAACAGCTATCAGTTTTCAGCTATCAGCTTTCAGCTAAAGGCCAACCGCTGAGGGCCAACCGCTGAGGGCCAACCGCTGAGGGCTGAGGGCTGACCACTGACGGTTGACGGCTGAATCCTTACCTTAAGCCACTCCCCCGAATTGAATTTGGGGGATTCTGTTTGACCCGGTGGGTGGAATGAGCCTGTTGGTGGAACAGGCATCTTGCCTGTTTCATTTCCCAGCGGTCTGTCCCAACCCTGGCCACGAGGCTGAAAATGAGTACGAGCCCTTCCCTAACCCACCCTAAGCCTGTCGTCTTCCCAGGCATTTTTATTTCCTTGCCATCTAGCGGTTTCCAACCTAATGAGGTACACAAGATTGTGTAGCTCTTGCCTCTTGCCTCTTGCCTCTTGCCTCTTGCCTCTTGCCTATTATCTGTTGCCTGTTCTCTGTTCCCTGTTCCATAAAACCCAGGACTCTGTACCTCACCAAATTAAAAAATGTAATAGTACCCTTAAGGGTACTGCCGATCTAGGAATACTTTTTAGATATTAGAAGAGGGTTCAAGGTCAGTGAGATTTATTCACCTGATTTGCATCCGTGAGTACCTAATTGAAGTAAAAAGTAAACCAGAGTCATGAGTAATCTAAAAAAGAGTATCTTGATCGTTTTAAGTTGTTTGATTCTTGCAGCAATAACCATATTGCCAGCCCAGCCTGCCTTTGCCGCTAATGGGTGTCGTGGAAGTGACTGCATCCAATATGAACTTCGCACTCAAGCTACTTGTACATTGCAAGGATCTGACCAGTCTGGTCTACCTCCAACTGGAAAAAGTCCTGGATGGTATAAAGGACTAAATACAGAGATCGACCATCAAATTTTGGGCGGTGGGTGATGTTGTTGCCTATAAAATTCGTTGGTTAAATGGTTCATGGTCTGGCTGGTATGTCACAGGAGTTAATGATATCGATTGGAAGTTTAACACTGGTACTAATGACATGCGTCGTGTTTGGGGCTATTTTTCTGACCACCAACATCAATACATTTTGTGCAAATAACTGGTGCAAATAACCCTGATGTCTAAGAGATTTATTGATAGACAATAAGACTATCAAGACATTTATAGGTGTCTTCCACAGAGGAAGACATCTTCCTCTTTTATGGGATGCCAGGATTACGTCTGGAGGGTGAATCGCAATGCATGGAATTAGGCAAAAATTATAATAACATCTTCAAATTCCCGACAATCCCACCGATTAATCCATCCGTTACCGATCCGTTGCCGATGTTGCCTGATGTGAGATAACCTATGCCTTGGTTCCATTTAAGACAATCATGTTCACTAAGCTCCTTAGCATTTTCCAGAAAGCCCTATCACTGACAGGATTACTCCTACTCCTGTCCTTCTCAACCTGGTCACTCCCAGCCACAGCAGCCCCCAACATTACTCCTCAACTAGAACAACAAATACTCGACGTCATCCGCAAGCACCCAGAAGTAATCCTAGAATCGGTCCAGAGATACCAGCAGCAACTGGAACGGGAAAGCCAGCAGCGACAGCAAGCAATCTTGCAGGGCTTCAAAACCAATCCCCAAGCCTTCATTGGTTCCTCCCCCACCACTGGCTCCACTGAAGATAAAATTGTGCTAGTAGAATTCTCAGACTTTCAGTGTCCCTTCTGTGCCAGAGCTCACGACACCGTCAACCAGTTTATAGCAAACCATGGTGATGAAGTCACCTTAGTTTACAAACACTTCCCCCTCACCCGAATTCATCCCCAAGCCCTGCCAGCCGCTCAAGCAGCTTGGGCGGCCACTCAACAAGGCAAATTCTGGGAGTACCATGATGCCCTCTTCGCCAATCAAAAGCAATTAGGAGAAGAGTTATATCTTGCCATTGCCCAAGACCTAAATTTAGACCTAGAGGAGTTTAACCGAGATCGGAACGCAGCTGATCGTGCTATTGCAGAAGACATGCAGCTAGCAGAAATATTGGGACTGAGCGGCACACCCTTCTTTGTGATGAATGGTGAAGCCTTCTCTGGTGCTGTGCCCCTACAACAGATAGAAGCGATATTGGCACGAGTGCGCTAAATAAAGTAGGGTGGGCAAATTAATCTAATCTCGAATACTTAAAAGAACCAAACTGTTTTTGCCCATCCTACAAGCTCAATAAAGTAGGGTGGGCAAATTAATCTAATCTCGAATAGTCACAATAACCAAACTGTTTTTGCCCACCCTACAAGCTCAATAAAGTAGGGTGGGCAAATTAATCTAATCTCGAATACTCACAATAACCAAATTGTTTTTGCCCACCCTACAAGCTCAATAAAGTAGGGTGGGCAAATTAATCTAATCTCGAATAGTCACAAGAACCAAACTGTTTTTGCCCACCCTACAAGCTACAGCTAAATAAAGTAGGGTGGGCAAAGTAATCTAATCTCGAATAGTCACAATAACCAAACTGTTTTTGCCCACCCTACAAGCTCAATAAAGTAGGGTGGGCAAAGTAATCTAATCTCGAATAGTCACAATAACCAAACTGTTTTTGCCCACCCTACAAGCTCAATAAAGTAGGGTGGGCAAATTAATCTAATCTCGAATAGTCACAAGAACCAAACTGTTTTTGCCCACCCTACAAGCTCAATAAAGTAGGGTGGGCAAATTAATCTAATCTCGAATACTCACAATAACCAAACTGTTTTTGCCCACCCTACAAGCTACAGTACCTCACCCTATTGAAAACCGCTATACTGAATGAAGTAAACAAGGCGTTAAAATCTATGGCAAGGAATACTAAAAGTCATTTTGCTCCCTACTTAAAATATAGAGGTAAAACTGTTGAAGAACAAATTAAACTCAATCAACCTGCTCTGGCATGGCTAAGAAAACGCCTCGAAGAGGAAATCACTCAAGAAGAAGCTAAAATCAGACAGGAAGATTTAGAAAAATTTAAACAAATTGTTGATAGTTTTCGTCCAGAAGGCTCTAAGCTATATAACTAAGAATGATTGTTTTTGTCGATACAGGGGTTTTAGGGTTGCTATCTTCTCCCAATGACAAATTAGAAGCACAACAATGTCAGCAATCGCTTTACTCTCTTTTAGCTAGAGGGGTTTATGTACTGAGTTCTGATTTGTGTGATTATGAAGTTACTCGAAGATGGCAAGATATTAGATTTTGAATTGAGGGATGCGAACGCACTCTATATTTCCTGAACTTTATTTCAGCGCAATTATTCCCCATGGAACAGGCATCAACTGAATCCTAATACCTGTTCGCCCCACACCCAGTAAAGCTAATAATAATTCCTCTATCCTTGATTAACTCTTATCTCTTGCCTCTTGCCTTTTGCCTTTTGCCTTTTGCCTCTTATCTGTTCCCTACTCCCTACTCCCTACTCCCTACTCCCTTTCCTTTACTTCCACCATCCGCTAACATCCTCAACCGCTGCCATCGTTTCTCTTAGGGCTTCAACACCCCCAAACTTAATGATTAAAGGAGCTAATTGAGGAAGAGCTTCAAGAAAATTGGGACGGGTTAGACTAGCTAAACTATCAAGAATTTCTTGCCAAAGAGGAAAATCAACTGACGAAGGAGTTAAGTTCTCAATCAAGTGCTGTAAGCCAAATGCTCGGTAGTATTCAGACTCAATCCCTCTGGCGCAATCTAAGGCTTGGGGTAACAACACATCGGGTAAGTGGGGGGCTAAGCGCTCTAAAGCATAGGCTCGGTGGTGTTCAAACTCAATCCCTCTGGCGCAATCTAAGGCTTCTGGTAACACATCGGGTAAGTGGGGGGCTAAGGCGATTAAGGCAAATGCTCGGTGGTATTCATACTTAATCCCTCTGGCGCAATCTAAGGCTTTTGGTAACACATCCGGGAAGTGGGGGGCTAAGGCGACTAAGGCTCTGGCTCGGCAGTTTTGATCGGAAATCCCTCTGGCGCAATCCAAGGCTTCTGGTAACACATCGGGTAAGTGGGGGGCTAAGGTGATTAAGGCTTTTGCTCGTTCGTATTCATCGGAAATCCCTCTGGCGCAATCTAAGGCTTTGGGTAACAACACATCGGGTAAGTGGGGGGCTAAGGCGACTAAGGCATTAACTCGGTAGTATTCAGACTTAATCCCTCTGGCGCAATCTAAGGCTTCCGGTAACACATCCGGGAAGTGGCGGGCTAAGGTGACTAAGGCATTAACTCGGGATAATTCATTGGAAATCCCTCTGGCGCAATCTAAGGCTTCCGATAATAAAGAAGGGGGAAGATACTCACTAATTGCCTCCAAACCCGTTACTTGACTACTATAATCTTTATTCTGTCGCACATAAGCTAGTGCTTGAGCTGGCGTCCAGATTTTATTCTGCAGTAATGCTGCCATTAACGTTGGAGGAATATTTCCAGCCAAGCTGTTGAGGGATGTGGTAATCAGAGCATACCGACACTGTAAACTAATCGATTCTGTAGGATTTTCTGTAAAATTATCTGCTGCTATTGCCCAAGCTCTCGATACATCCTTGATAAAATTAGCAGTGTTCCCCTGTCTCTCACACTGCCAATACCAACCGTTATCTCCTGCTGGAGTTTCTTCTTTCAGGAGTTGATGAATGTCATTAATTTTTTTAGCTTTCTCTAGATGCCAGAATAAGTGACTATAGATGTAACCATCATCGGGGAAAGTATGCCATAATCCCTTATCGGTCTTAGTTTGATAACGTTCTAATAATTGTTGATGAGCTTCGGTAATTGATAATCCTAACTCTGATTGTACCAGACGACGGGCTAAATCATGTAACAAGTCATGGAGGCGATAGTTAGTTTCTGGTGTAGTAGATAAACCTGGTAGTAATAACGCTTTTTGTCGTAAGTATCTTAACGTATCTTTAGCTTCAACTAAATTACAGTCCCATAACGTTGTGGCCATGGTTTCAGTAATAGTAACATCCTCTGGCAGTACCCCTAACCAAGCAAAGTTTTTCAACCTCTCGTCGTCGCATAATCCCTTTAAACTGAGATTCAAGGAAGCCACTAGACTATAGTTTTTGCGCTTAGCGTCACTTGGCTCTTCCTCTGCTTTCAATCTATCCAAGGCTTCTATGCCAACAATTAAATCTTGTAACTCATCCAGTAACTCCTGCCAAGAGATGCCATCTCTAACTTGGGCAGCAGCTAATTCTAAGGCCAGGGGTAAATATCCCACAGTTTTGGCTAAGGTTTCAGCATATTCCAGGTCTTGATTAGTTAGCTGGTTGGTTACAGCAATTTTCGCCCCCCTAGCCCCCCAACTTTGGGGGGAAATTGAGTTAAAGTCCCCCGCCCCCCTAGCCCCCCAATTCTGGGGGGAAATTGAGTTAAAGTCCCCCAGAATTGGGGGATTTAGGGGGCTTGTAGCTAAAGGTAGTGAGGTCGATTCATCTGAAAACAGCTGTAAACAAGACATTAATAACTCCAAGGATTGATTGGGAGTCATCACGTCTAAATCATAGGCAATCGCACCTTCAACCTGGGCTTCTCTGGTAGTTACTAAAAGCCGACAGCCATCCCCAGCCACTCGAAAGGGTTCAACATGGTCAGGATGCCAAACATCATCCACTACTAGTAACGCTTTCTGATCGGATAATAATGTTCTTAGTTGTAAAGAAGCGCTATCAATATTAATCGGTTTGAAGTCATAATCTCCTAATTGCTGTATCCACGTACTTAGAAAGGATAAGATATCAGGTTGCTGACCTAAGGTTGCCCAAAAAATACCATCAGGAAAATGAGATTGAACCTCTGAATCATGGGCTAAGGCGGCAGTAATGGTGGATTTCCCAATGCCTCCTAAGCCATAGATGGCACTAACTACTAAGGTGCCAGCTTTTGATGTTTCTTGGGATAAAAGGATTTGTTTTAGTCGTTGGCTAACTTCCGGGCGTTCCACATAATACAGAGGTAGTGGGGGAGCTTGATTGAATCGAGTTTGGTTATTCATATTCTCAATGTTGTAATTTTAACTAGTAGCGTAGCTTGGTGGGATTCCAATGCTTTAGTAATCTCTTGAATAATTTGCTCTAAATTAGGCAAAGCTTGAGCATCAACAGTAGTCACTAAACGCTCCATAGCTTGGGCAACTTCCGGATTTTGCTTAGCTGCTGCTTCTACCTGCAATACCACTTCGGCATAATCAAGAGGTTGCTCTGGAGCTTTTGCGATCGCAGTTACTGTATCTGGAGACTGTTTTCTGAATAATTCCAGAAACAACCGCTTAGGTGTGTCCCAGAGAGCTTCCCCTACCTTGTGCCCGATTTTTTCTACGGCTTTAGTCGCTACCAGAATACCAACAGTAGCAATAGGTAAACTCACAGTTGTTAATGGTTCCATAGTTGAACAAGATTACTCAAAGTTAAAGTATATTATAGTATTTTTAAATTGGGTTTAGATATTTTAGAGTTTAGTAGGGTGGGCAGTGCCTACTAATGCGATCGCCAGCTACTGTTATCTATCTTTGGCACTGCCCACCCTACATCAATATTCTATTGTGATTAATTCGGGCGGTGGGCAGTGCCTACTAATGCTATCTCCAGCTGCTCTTATCTATCTTTGGCACTGCCCACCCTAGATCTGGGTTTTAGTGAGTTAGTTAGTAGGGTGGGCAGTGCCTACTAATGCGATCGCCAGCTACTGTTATCTATCTTTGGCACTGCCCACCCTACATCAATATTCTATTGTGATTAATTCGGGCGGTGGGCAGTGCCTACTAATGCTATCCCCAGCTGCTCTTATCTATCTTTGGCACTGCCCACCCTACATCTTAATGGGGTTAGGTAGATTTTTTAGGGAGCTATTGCATACATTCAATAGTAAAGGCAAAGATTGCTCGGATTGATTCTGTAGTTAGTGTTGGATAGCTCTCCAATATCTGTAACTCTGTCCAACCAGCAGCAAACAAGCCTAAAATAAACTCAACGGATAAACGAGTGCCTTTAACCACTGGCTTACCTAATAAAATGTTGGGATTTGAATGAATGTATTCTCTCCAATTCATGATGATTACTTTTTTGATTAGATTTATGGTTAATCTAGTTTATAGCATTTATCCAAAAATCAGCTTAGGTGCGCTTGACCTTGGCGAATTAAATTCGCCACGGGTCGCACCTGTCGTAAAGGATTTCATTAAGCTCCTTAACTTGATTGCTAGCAATATCTGCTTCGGCTCTGGCAATAAGGGTGTCTAGCTTTCCTGATTTTAGGTCAGATTCTAGCTGCTGGTCCCACCTATTATCGCGCATCATCTAAATAATTTTGTAAGCGGGCTGCCAGCTCTCGAATCTCGCTGTTCGGTAATTGTCGAATAGCTGTTTCGATTTCATCGAGGGTTAACATAACTAGTCTGTAAATGATGATTGATACTATCCTATAGCATTTTTAGTTTAAATGTAAACATAGGATTGATCTAAAAAGGGAGCAGTAAGTAGGGAGGAGGTAGTAGGGAAAAGGGAACAGAAAATAGGTAACACGTAACAAAAAATATTACAATTAATTTACGATTGCTATAACCAAAAAAAACTAGCTATATACTACACAGATTTTAATATATAAACTGTCAAATTTTTTATTCATAAATAAATGTAAATAATTTGAATTACCCCTTGCATTTTTTAGAGGATTTATCTATACTATAGAAGGTGACGACTGAAACTAATAACCGCGCTGGTCATAACTGTTAACCACCACCAGCGCGGCTTTCCTCCCACCTAAATAGGAGTTACTTCTATGATGACAAAAATATCACGATTATCAATCCCGGCTTTTCTATCAGCTATCAGCTATCAGCTATCAGCTATCAGCTATCAGCTATCAGCCATCAGCTATTAGCCATCAGCGAACAGCGATTAGCGCTACGCGCACGCTACGCGAACAGCCATTGGCCACAGGCCAATGGTTGAAAGCACCTCAAGTAGCGTGTGCGTAGCCCATAGGCTGACAGCTGAAAGCTGAAAGCTGAATGCTGATGGCTGAATGCTGAATGCTGAATGCTGAATGCTGAATGCTGAATGCTTATGAGCAAATCCCTCTAAAGACTCAGGTCAGATATTGCTTTAACTAGAGAAAATAGAATATAATGGTTGTTTTATCAAAAACTGCCATAGTCTAGAACAGGAGTCTACTACCGGTGGTTATAGAAATCCCCAAAAGCACTTACGAAGCTAAAACTCAGGAAATTGCCAGAGAACTTCTAGCCGCAACTCGGGAGAAAGGTTCCTTTCTTGCCCAAATGCGAGACCAAATGCGCTGGGATGATAAGTTACTAGCCTGGGCAATGAGTAATCCGGGACTACGGGTGCAGCTATTTCGCTTCATCGATACCCTACCGGCACTGCGTAGCCAAACGGAAGTGGCTCGTCACTTTCAAGAATACCTAGGGGATGAGTCAGTAGAACTGCCTGCTGCCCTTAAGGGAATGCTCAATTTCACCAATCCTGACTCCATACCAGGACAACTGGCAGCCAAAACCATATCTGCTGCTGTAGCCACCCTAGCCCAAAAGTATATTGCTGGGAAAAATCTCAACCAGGCCCTGAAAACCATTAAACGCCTGCGAAACCAGAAGATGGCATTTACCCTAGATTTATTGGGGGAAGCAGTAATTACAGAATC
The DNA here is from genome assembly GCF_010672795.1 of Moorena sp. SIO1G6. Classification (NCBI taxonomy): domain Bacteria; kingdom Bacillati; phylum Cyanobacteriota; class Cyanophyceae; order Coleofasciculales; family Coleofasciculaceae; genus Moorena; species Moorena sp. SIO1G6. The sequence goes on along the minus strand of NZ_JAAHFZ010000006.1, from coordinate 147,937 downwards.
AGAAGCTCAGTCTTACCTAGACCGCTATCTGGAACTGATCGAACAACTCACTGAGGCAGCCAAACAGTGGTCTACGGTAGAGGAAATTGACGTTGCTGATGGTAAATCCTTGCCATTAGTCCAAGTATCGGTTAAACTGACAGCATTCTACTCTCAATTTGATTCTCTTGATCCTCAGGGTAGCCAAAATCGGGTGTGCGATCGCATCCGTGAATTGCTCCGCCGTGCCAAAGAATTAGGAGCGGCGGTTCATTTTGATATGGAGCAGTATGAATACAAAGACATTACTTTCTCCATACTCAAAGACTTGCTGATGGAAGAAGAGTTTCGCCCACGCACCGATATCGGTGTTACCATGCAAGCCTATCTGCGAGACTCACAACAAGATTGTCAAGACCTGATTGCCTGGGCAAAACAGCGGGGTAATCCAGTAACCATACGCTTGGTCAAAGGAGCCTATTGGGACCAAGAGACGATAACAGCACTGCAAAACCATTGGCCCCAACCAGTATATAACCAGAAAGCCGCTACGGATGCCAATTTTGAGCGTATCACCAAGCTGCTGCTAGAAAACCACGAGTATGTCTATAGCGCTATCGGTTCCCATAACGTGCGCTCCCAAGCTTATGCGATCGCAATTGCTGAAAATCTCAATATCCCCCGCCGCTGCTTTGAGATGCAAGTCCTCTACGGTATGGGAGACCAACTCGCCAAAGCCTTAGTCAATCAGGGTCATCGGGTCAGGGTTTATGCACCCTATGGAGAACTACTACCAGGAATGGCTTACCTGATTCGGCGGCTATTGGAAAATACCGCAAATAGTTCCTTCCTACGACAAAGCTTAGAAGATAGACCCGTAGAGGAATTGATTGCACCACCAAAAGCGTTGCAGGTTGGCAGGTTGAAGGTTGAAAGTTCTGAAGGGTTGAAGGTTGGCAAGTTGAATAACGAACCGTTGCAGGTTGGCAAGTTGAAGGTTGAAAGTTCACAACCTGCTAACCTACCCTTCTCGAACGCCAAAGGCGAACAACCAACTAACCTTCAACCAACTAACCTTCAACCAACTAACCTTCAACCTTCCAACCTTCAACCTTCTAACCTTCAACCTCCTAACCCATTCACCAATGCTGCAAATACAGACTATGCTCAGCTAGAAGCCAGAGAAAAAGCCAAACAAGCCTTACTTACCGTTCGCCAACAACTGGGTAAGACCTATTTACCCTTAATCAATGGGGAGTATCAGTCTACAACAGACACAGTAGATTCTGTTAATCCCTCTAACCCTAGGGTCGTGATCGGGAAAATTGGATTAATTTCTGTAGAACAAGCAGAATTAGCGATCGCAAAAGCTAAAGCAGTATTTCCCAGTTGGCGACGTACACCTGCAAGGGAACGTGCTGGTATTTTACGTAAAGCAGGAGACTTGATGGAACAACGCCGTGCTGAATTATCAGCATGGGTCTGTCTGGAAGTTGGGAAACCATTACGAGAAGCCGATGGAGAAGTCACCGAAGCGATTGACTTCTGTTATTATTACGCATCAGAGATGGAACGGCTCAGCGATGGATATAACTACGACATTGCTGGAGAAACCAATCGCTATGTCTATCAACCCCGAGGTATTGCTCTAGTAATTTCTCCCTGGAACTTCCCCATGGCTATTACTACAGGCATGACTGTAGCAGCCCTAGTGGCAGGAAATTGTACGCTACTCAAACCCGCAGCAAATTCCTCAGTGATTGCCGCAAAAATAGCTGAAATTTTAGTAGAAGCCGGGATACCCAAAGGAGTATTTCAATTTGTTCCAGGCAAAGGCTCAACCGTCGGTGCCCATATGGTCAAGCATCCCGATATCCATCTAATTGCCTTTACCGGTTCCCAAGAAGTCGGTTGTCGTATCTACGCCGATGCCGCCATCGTGCAACCAGGTCAAAAACATCTCAAGCGAGTCATTGCTGAGATGGGAGGTAAAAATGGAATTATCGTAGATGAAAGTGCTGACCTCGACCAAGCCGTAGCTGGAGTCGTCAAATCAGCATTTGGCTACAGTGGTCAAAAGTGTTCCGCTTGCTCCCGAGTAATTGTGTTGGAGCCAGTGTATCAGAGCTTCCTAAAACGGTTAGTTGAAGCAACGCGATCGCTTAACATTGGGCCAGCAGAAGCACCCAGTACCCAGGTCGGTCCAGTGATAGATGCTACTTCACGCGATCGCATTCGGGAGTACGTTGAAAAAGGACGTCAGGAAGCTAAGGTAGCATTAGAAATGCCAGCACCTGATACCGGATACTTTATTGGTCCAGTGATCTTTAACGATATCTCTCCCAACGCCACCATTGCCCAAGAAGAAATCTTTGGTCCAGTATTAGCCGTAATGGCCGCAAACAATTTCCAAGAAGCCCTTGATATTGCCAACAGTACCAACTATGCCCTCACCGGAGGCTTATATTCTCGTACTCCATCCCATATAGAACAAGCCTCAGCCGAGCTTGAGGTCGGTAATCTATATATCAACCGCAATATTACCGGTGCCATTGTCTCACGGCAACCGTTTGGTGGGTTCAAGATGTCTGGAGTAGGCTCAAGAGCAGGAGGTCCCGATTATCTAGTGCAATTCCTCGAACCCCGTACTATTACTGAAAATATCCAACGACAAGGCTTTGCACCCATTGAAGGAATGGAATAGTTTCTAGGTAAGCATTCAGCTATCAGCGTGTCGCGTATCAGCTTATGTGCGTCCCAGGGTCGAAGCCTGTGCCACAAAGCTGATAGACTTTTCTGGTGACTTTCAATTCTCATTAATCTATCAATATTAAATTCTCGCTTTTGAGGTTTATATTAAGCTGACCGCTGAGAGCTGACCGCTGAGAGCTATTCGCGTAGCGCATATGCTTACCTATGAACTTAGTAGGAAATCCCTCGATATTTCTTTTTAGACCGTTGTATAACAAACCCTTGAGCATCGGTCGGTAACTGGAGAAAAATAGCTTCCACTTCATAGCAAATCCCTCGATATTTCTTTTTAGACACCCGTTTAACAGATTGCTTAGTAATTTGCTGACAACTAGGATTCAGGTCGCCCTCAGCTTTTGGTGTATTGTTCTGGTCACTGACTGCTGTCTCAGAAACCACTTTCTCCTGATCGAGATTACCAGTAGGTACTTTTGGATTTTCGGGGGAATCAGATTCTGTCGAATTGTGCCAGTATCCGGGGTTTTGAGTTACTATCGAAGCTTCGGAAGCTGAAACATCATCTTCCGGGAGTGAATCAGGTAAAACTGGCGTAGGAAACTGGTTATGATTTCTGGATTCTTCACTATCAAGATGTCTAGGAGTTTCCGCTTCAGATCTAGCTGTTCTTAGTGATAAAACATCAGTGAATTTAGGTTGATCACTATTTATTGGTGAACTAAAAACTTTGTTGGCTAAACTTGCTTCTTTTTCCTCAATCCAAATTGTCAGATAATGGGGATGTTCTAAAACTAAATACAGAGGCCGAAATTCCTCACAGATTTCGCAACTACAACACTTTAAGGATTTTTTATAAACATTTGGGGAAAGATCAAAACCTCTCTTGAATATTTTATTTTGGAAAATAATTGTAGATTCATCCAGCCACTGAATCTCTTGATTAATCTTTTCTTGATCAATTATTAACATTTGGGTAGTTTACCCCCTACTTGATCTATTTTTGGAAATAGCTGGTGAGATTGTGGCAATTTTGCTCTCAAAGTGTCAACGGAAGAATGTAGTCAATTGCGTCGCAGATTTGGCTACATCCTTGACCCAATATATTGAAAATTTATTTGATTAATCCTGGGATTTTGGGCATCGAGCTGGAGTCTTGCCCAGTCAATTAACGGTTTCACGCCTATGTGGGTAAAGACAAAGTATTTAGGATGGAGTAAATAATATGAATAACTATTATATCACAACTCAAGTGATTTGTCAACCATAAAATGTAGCTACTTTGAGAATTAACCCAAGCTTCCTTGTCTCCGCTTCCAGAAATCGCTACATTTCTGTCTTGGTAATTGGGTATCTGATCATGATCTACTCTATTCAAATATAGCGTTGATCGCAGTTATGAGGTACACAATATTTTTTCCCGCTTCCGACTTCCCTCTTCTGACTTCCCTCTTCTGACTTACCTACTCCCGGGCAACCCAGGGCGTAAGTCCCTCACGGAAAGGAACCCCTCGATAGGTTTTTTTAGACCGTTTTTGATCCAATGCCTCAGAATTGGAAGCCTCAGAATTGGGAGATAACTCCGATTCCGGTAGCTGGCTCAAGACATCTTGCTCCTGGTAAGAAATTCCTCGATATTTCTTTTTAGACAGCCGTTGAAGAGATTGCTCCGTAATTTGCTGACACCTAGGATGCACATGGAATTCAGATTCCGGAATCTCTTGCTCCTGATTGAGATTACCAGTAGCTAATTTTGGAGTTGCTGGGGAATCAGATTCTGTCGGATTGTAACAGTATCCGGGGTTTTGAGTTACTATCGAAGCTTCGGAAGTTGAAATATCTTCCGGGAGTGAATCAGGTAAACCTGGCGTAGCCAACTGGTTATGATTTCTGGATTGTTTACCATCAAGATGTCTAGGAGTTTCCGCTTCAGATCTAGCTGCTTTTAGTGATAAATAATCAGTGGATAATGGTTGAGCACTATTTATTGGTGAACTAGAAACTTCGTCCGCTAAAGTTACCTGTTTTTGCTCAATCCAAATTGTCAGATAATTCGGATGTTCTACTAGCAAATAAAAATTCGGATATTTCTCAGAGAGTTCGCCACAGAAATGAAAGGATTTTTTTAAAAAACTTTGGGAAATATAAAAACATATAGTGAATAGTTTATTTTGGAAAATAATTGTAGATTTATCCAGCCACTCAATGGTTTGACTGGCTTCTTTTTGATCAATAATAAACATAACATTTTGAAATTCCTTTACTTGTCTTGATGCAGTCGCTCATGGTTTGGGTTCTGTGTGCGGAACACCGCGATTCTCGGAGACACTAGGTGAACGAACCTTGCTTGTAAGCCCCGTGGAAACCACGCCAGTTGCTCATGGTATAAACCCCCAAGACCGCACTGGCTCCCGAAGACTGCCCTGGATCGCTGCTCCCTCCTCCCTAATCCCTGCTCCCTAAAACTAAGGAGGAAAGTAACTCACCCGATGGAAAACTGCTATAGGGTTTCTAAAGGTGCGCTTGACCTTGGCGAATTTAATTCGCCACGGGTCGCACCTAAATGATTCGTGAACGCCAAACTAGATGAAATTAGTATTTCAATAGGGTACTTTGTTCACAAATCAAATGTAAAAGCTCTAGTTAATCATAAATCATGATTGCATTAATCAGAGGATTTTTAAGACAAATTACTGATAAATACGCGAATTATTTTAAAAATAATGATAGCAAGTATATATTAATACAATAAATCATTATTTTTAAAATTCCTATTCGGTAATTTTTAATTAAAAAATAACAAGTTTACGTAGAATTGCGGTAGTGATATTACCTTTAATATAAGTAGTCGTATGCAATTAATTTTGACTAGGTAAATTATAAAATAGTGACCGGAAAACCTTGAACAGCAATGAATTGAGTAATTTTCAAAAAGTTAATATAGTTAATATAATTTATGTCCAGGTACTTAGTCACTTACTCCTGAACACTAAATTCAATCCACTGATAGACTGGTTAATTGTGGAAACACGATCAGAAATTTCCGTAGAATTACGGTAGTCACTTAGCAAGCCTTTAATCGAGAAGACACCTTACCTATGAAAATCAAGCACTTCATCAATCTTTCCAAAGGACTTACCGCTCCAGTAGTGCTGGGATTAATGGTTGTCTACCAGAATTTCACCCTTGGGCCATGGGTTTACCTAGCCCTCCATGGTACCTATGGGGTGATGTGGCTACTCAAAGACCGTATCTATCCAGACAAGCAGTGGGAGGAAGAAATACCGATTGGCATGGGAATTCTTGGCTTCGGAATACTAATGCTCTACTGGGTTGCTCCCTTTATAAAATTCCCCCAAGCCGAAAACCCCGTGTCTAATGACCGGGTCAGAAGTTACCGCAATCAGAGGGTCGCCTTTATAGTTGGCAGTCTGTGAGTTAAGGGTTAAATATGCATGTAGTAAGGCGACCCTCTGATCAGGTTTCATCTCCGGGATGAAGGCGCTTCAGCGGCTTTAGCCGCCGTGAAAAAATATTTCGGGAAGTTCCGAAATTTTAGGCTGGGTCTTGTATAATGAAAAGTCAGCAGTTACAGGTCGAGACTGATGATCATTCTTGAGTTTAAAGCCAAAGGAAAAAAACACCAATATTCTGCTATAGATGAGGCGATTAGAACGGTTCAATTCATCCGTAACAGTTGTTTGCGTTACTGGATGGACAACAAAGGTATTAGCAAATACGATCTCAATAAGTACAGTGCCGTTCTTGCTGAAAAATTTCCTTTTGCTAATGAACTGAACTCTACTGCTCGTCAGTCTAGTGCTGAAAGAGCATGGTCATCAATTGCTCGCTTCTTTGACAACTGCAAAAAGAAAGTACCTGGAAAGAAGGGTTTTCCTAGGTTCCAAAAACATTGTCGCTCCGTTGAATATAAGCAGTCAGGCTGGAAACTATCCCCAGACAAGAAGTCAATCACGTTTAGGGACAATAAAGGGATTGACCTTCGGTCACGCTTCGCGATCGGAAAACTCAAACTTAAGGGTAAATGGGACTTGTGGCGTTTCGATAAAAAACAGATCAAGCGGGTTAGGATAGTCCGTCGAGCTGATGGCTATTACGTCCAGTTTTGTGTTCAAATCGATGTAAGCGAAGAGCTAGAACCAACTGGAAATACCATCGGGCTAGATGTCGGTCTAAAGGATTTCTATACGGATTCCGACGGGTATGCTGAACCTAACCCACGGTTTTATCGAACGGGTGAAAAGCGCTTAAAGTTTTATCAGCGTCGCGTTTCCCGAAAAAAGAAAGGCAAGGCCGTAGGCCACGCTACGCGAACAGCTAACCGTAAAAAAGCCATTAATAAACTGGGCAGAACACATCTCAACATAAGTAGGCAACGTGAAGAACATGCGAAGAGACTCGCACGTTGCGTAATCCGTTCGCGCAGCGTCGGCTACGCCGAATCTAACGATCTGGTCGCCTACGTTCGCGCAGCGTGCCGAAGGCAAGACTTGAGGGTCAAAAACTTGGTTAAAAACCACTGTCTTGCCAAGTCTATTAATGATGCAGGTTGGTATCAATTCAGGAAATGGTTAGAGCATTTTGGTGAAAAGTTTGGCAGAGTAACTGTCGCAGTAAACCCTGCCTATACAAGTCAAAATTGCTCTGAATGCGGCGAAGTGCTTAAGAAATCACTATCAACTAGAACCCACGTTTGTAAGTGTGGGTGCCAATTAGATCGAGACCATAATGCCGCTATCAATATCCTCAAGAGAGCCTTAAGTACTGTGGGGCACACAGGAACTTGGATTGACCGTAGGTCACGCTACGCGAACGTCGATCCCAACGCTTATGGAGAGGATACCTCTACTCTTCCTGGTTCCGGTCTGGATGAGCAAGCAACCTCGTTGAAGTAAGAATCCCCGTCTCTTTAGAGCGGGGAGTGTCAATCTGATCAGCAGTGGTTCTGAGCCTCCCTTACCTCTGGTCGCTGCTGCCATTTCGATTAATGTCATGGGAGTCTTTCTCCACTATGCCAGTGATGCCCAGAAATACTATACTCTCAAGTATCGTCCTGGATTAATCACAGAAGGATTCTTTGCTCGAGGTTAGGGATTAAATACAAAAACCATTAACCTAACACCTTTCTATCTAAAATACTGGTGAATGGAATCCCAACCACCAATTTAATATATGACGAAACCATCTAAGCAGTATTTTTCCCTAAGATGGCGATTTTTAATTATCGTCCTTTTACTGCTAGGAATCTTCTTCCGCTGCTTCAATATAAACCATAAAATCTACTGGCACGATGAGGTTTATACCTCAATTCGGAGTTCTGGCTACACGGGAGATGAAGTAATTAAAGAAGTTTTTGATGGTAGGGTAATTGGGGTTGAAGACTTACAAAAGTATCAGCATCCCAATCCTGAAAAAGACTTAGGTGATACTATTAATGCCTTAGCTAAAAACCCAGAACATCCACCCCTCTATTATTTAATGGCGCGGTTTTGGCGGCAGCTATTTGGTGCTGCTGTCAATAACCCTAGGGGTTTATCTGTTCTGTTTAGCCTGCTGGTTTTTCCAGCTATCTATTGGCTGTGCTTAGAATTATTTGAATCCCCTTTAGTGGCATGGGTAGCTGTGGCACTTTTGGCGGTATCTCCCTTTCATGTACTCTACGCTCAAGAAGCAAGAGAATATAGTCTATGGACACTGACTATTATCCTATCTTGTGCGTCTCTGTTACAAGCTATCCGCAAAACTAAGGATAGTAAAAAAGTAACACACTACCTCTGGTCATGGGTAATCTATGCTGTCACCTTGTCCCTTAGTCTTTACACATTTCTCTTTTCTATATTTGTTGCCATTGGGCATGGAATTTATGTCTTTATTATAGAACGGTTTCGCTTTAATAAAACTATTTTTGCTTATTTCATAGCATCTGGTGCCGGGTTTCTAGCCTTTTCCCCTTGGTTAGTTGTGGTGGTTACTAACTTAGCTGTCATTCAGCATAAAACCCATTGGACAACTATTCAAGTCCCTTTATCATTGTTGGTAAAAATCTGGGGGATAAACCTTAGTTTTATCTTTTTTGATTTTGGAATACCACTGGAGCATCCATTTACCTATATAATTCCACCAATTTTAGGAAGTTTTGTGGGATATGCAATTTATTTTATCTGTCGTTATACTACCCAGCGAGTTTGGTTACTGGTTTTAACGTTAATCGTTATTACTGCATTAGGGTTAATCTTACCAGACTTAATTTGGGGAGGACGACGTTCAGTGAGTAGTCGGTATTTTCTACCTTGCTATATCGGAGTGCAGCTGGCTGTTGCTTATGTAATTAGTATGTATATAACTGGGTCTCTATCCAGGGCTAACTTAATAAAGGCTAATTTAAGAACACAGAAGGTCTGGAAAGGAATAATAGCTGTGCTGCTTACAGGGGGAGTTATCTCTTGTGCTATTATTTCCCAAACAGAAATCTGGTGGAACAAGCAAGTTGGGGGTAACAATCCTACTATCGCTAGGATTATTAATCAAGCTGAACGACCTCTGGTAATTAGCAATGTTTCTTCAGTGAATCCTGGGGATGTGATTTCTCTTAGTTATTTATTAAATCCTCAGGTAAAATTTCAGTTAGTCATTCCCCCTAATATTCCCGATATTCCTCAAGGGTTTAGTGATGTGTTTCTATTTTATCCATCTGAAAATTTGCAACAAGGACTTGAGGAAAAGTATAGTACTAAAATAGAGTGGTTTGATGAGTCGAGTGTCAAGCCCCTCGGTAAGTTAAGGCTTTAAGTATAGCGGTTTTAAATTAGGTGAGATACAAATCCTTGGGTTTTAGGGAACAGGGAACAGGGAACAGGGAACAGGGAACAGGGAACAGGGAACAGGGAACAGGGAACAGGGAACAGGGAACAGGGAACAGGGAACAGGGAACAGGGAAGAAAGAAAAAATCCTGTGTACCTCATTAAGATAGAAACCACTATATTATAATTTAAGTAGTTAATAATTGGGTAAGCATTCAGCTATCAGCTTATGGGCTATGGGTACGCTACTTGAAGTGCTGAGGTTTCTTTTAAGCTGACGGCTGACGGCTGACTGCTGTTGGCGTAGCCTGCGCGTAGCGCATATGCTTACATAATTGGAATAAGTAAATGGATGAGTTGACTATTAAAGTTGTTGGATATACTGAACGATTATCAGAAATTACGTTAATCAGGGTGCAGGTTTTTCAGATTGAACAAGGGGTAGCAGCGGATTTAGAGTTTGATGGTAAGGATGAAATAGCGAAGCATTTATTAGCCTATTGGAATAATCAGCCAGTAGGCACAACTAGGGTAAGATATCTAGATGATAAAACGGCAAAAATAGAACGGTTAGCTGTCTTGTATGATGCTAGAGGTAAGGGCATTGGGAAACAGTTGATGATTAAAGCATTAGAGTTAGCTGACCAAGCTGGAATTAAGGTAGTGGTAGTTCATGCTCAAGAGTATGTGAAAGGGCTTTATGAAAAGTTAGGTTTTGAAGTAGTGGGAGACTCCTTTGAGGAGGCTGGTATTGTTCATGTGAAGATGGTGAAGCAGTTAATATAATTTAGCTAAAAAGGTGACAATAAATAGGTAATCGTGATGCATCGCTACTGCCTAGTCTCTACTGCCTAAAACCCTACACGAAATTACGTCATCGAATTGAGAATTGCTATATTTGCAAATGGTCTATGGAATCAGATTTGCGGTAGGGATAAACGCGATCGCTACCCGGTGATTGAGAGCGCGAGCGATTTTTGGCAACATCGAAAGGGAGTGTCCTTCATCCTTAAGAGCAAGGAGACTCCCGTTATACCCGCAGGGTTAGTGGGAGACGGGGCTTATAAAGTGCAGACGCAGGTTCCGCACACAGCCCCTCAGGAATTGCGTCCGTTGACGATGTTAATGAAACCGGTTAGAATAAAGATGGTCAATGACCCACCCGAGACGATGGATTGACCAAAGGTCACGCTTCGCGAACAGACAGCCTACACGAGCGAAGTCCAGTAACCTGGCGGCGCAGCAAAATCGGTAGACCGGGAAAAGAGGATGGGGCAATGGAAGTCCAACCCTTGAATCAAAAGTACATCAATACTTTGTAAAAACTCGACACATGAGAACCGCAGGGCTTGCGGGGATAGTCTGTGGAGCGAACGTAAGACCATAAAACCCCTTGAGGTGCGCTTTCCGTAGGCGAATTAAATTCGCCACGGGTCGCACCTGAGGGTGGAGGCTGTTGCTATGAAACAGAAAACCTAAATCGTGAGGTTTAGGAATCCCCCGCTATAATCGCTGGATTTAGCGGTGGGAGGATGTCAAAAATCAACTGTGCTACCTCTGCATTGATAGAGGCTTCTGCTACCATTGCCTCCATCTCGGGGTCGGTACGAATCTTATTGTTAAGAATTTTAATGGCATCGGAAGTCTTCGCCATCTTCTTCCTCCTCTACATAGGTATGAACATCTGGGTTTTGTGAAAATAAACCCTTTCTCAAGATTGCCCGTTCAATATCAATTTACTCAATCACTACAGATAAGATTGTTGTAGCTAATTCATCTGAGCACTTAGCAATCACCACTATGAAAAGACGCTTTAGAGATCCACTAATTCTAGGACTAATTTGGCTAGGGAGTGGATTTTGCGATCGCATTTGGTTTGCCCTAGATCACTCTGTCCCAGCTTGGGACCAGGCCGATTATTTGACTGGTTCGTTGAATTACTGGCAGGCGTTGCAGCATCCTCAGTGGTTCTCTGGGGAGTGGTGGAGCAGTTTTTGGGCAATTTCTTCAAAAGTCCCGCCATTGACTTATATTATTGCCGCAATGGTTCAGCAAATGTTTGGAACCGGACCAGAGCTAGCTACGATAGCGCTAGTTTTATGCAGTGGAGTGTTAATTGCTTCAGTTTATGGATTAGGGCTGGTGTTATTTAACCGCCGGGTAGGGTTATGGGCTGCTGGTTTAGTCGTGTTGTTACCAGGACTATATCGCTACCGTTTAGAATTTTTGCTGGATTATCCATTAACCACAGTAGTCAGTTTGTGTTTTTGGTCTCTGACAGTGTGGTGGAGTTTGGGAAGGGCCAAGACACCCTTATCCCGAACCACAGTAAGACAAGGATGGTTGTGGGGGTTGGGGTTTGGGCTTTGTTTAGGATTAGCCTTGCTAGTTAAGCAAACCGCCTTATTTTTTCTATTCGTGCCAATCGCTTGGGCTGGGGTGAGGGTTCTGTGGCAGAGGCAATGGCAAAGGTTAGCTCAGTTAATCGGCGGTTTGCTGGTATCAGTTGTGCTATTTGGTCCATGGTACCGGATTAATTGGTTGTTGATATTGACCTCTGGCAAGCGAGCAACCATAGATTCCGCGATCGCAGAAGGAGACCCAGCCCTCAATACCCTTGATGCTTGGGTTTACTACTGGAAAATCTTACCTTACCTGATCTCTTGGCCGCTGTTGTTAATACCGATAGTAGGACTATTAATTTATGGGCTCAAGTATGGGCTCAAGCAATCCGCGATCGCAAAACCGAACAATCTGCCATCCCCCCATCCCCCCATCTGGTCACTAACCTGGCTAGGGGTCTTCATAGTGGGTGGTTATCTATTGTGTTCATTGAATATTAATAAAGATGCTCGCTATATTTTGCCATTAGTTCCAGTGCTATCACTGTTTCTGGCTTATGGCTTAACCTGCTGGACTAATCGTTGGGGTAAACCGATGCGTTGGAGCACGGTAGGGCTAGCAACTGTACTGATGATGTTGAATCTATTTCCATTAGGAGGTAGAGGATTGACTCAATTACTGAGTCCCCGTGTACAACATTTGCCCTACTTAGGACAGCCATGGCCTCATCCGAAGGTAATTGCTGAAATCATTAAGACTCAACCTTACTTGCGCTCTAACTTAGGAGTATTACCGTCAACCCCAGACATTAACCAACACAACTTCAATTACTATGGTGCATTAGCCAATTTCCAAGTATACGGGCGTCAAGTGGGAACCCAAGCTAAACAAGTGAAACAGGATATGCGATCGCTTTCTTGGTTCCTCACTAAAACTGGTGCCCAAGGGTCAATCCCAGAATCCCAAGCAGCTATAGTTCAGGCAGTTGAGCAAGGGTCAGAGTTTGAGCTACACCAGACTTGGGAGTTACCCGATACTAGCCAACTGAAACTGTATCACAAGCGGCAGCCACCAATAGCCGTAAAACCATTATCGATAAAACCTGCGGGTGACCAATCATCCATAAAACCCACTAGTTTCAATGGCAATGGTTCACTGAGCACTACTCTCACTTCAAGTCCCAGAGTTAAATTAGAGCAAGTCACCGTACCAGAAACATCTCCTGCTGGAGTACCTGTACCAGTAACTTATCAGTGGACTGGTTCTTGGGAGCAATTAAAATCTGGCATCGTTATCCTAACCTGGCAACCGGTAGATTTGAAGGTTGGTAAGTTGTTCGCGAAGCGTGGCCTTTTGGCCAAGGTTAACAAGTTGAAGGTTGGTAAGTTGTTCGCGAAGCGTGGCCTTTTGGCCAAGGTTGACCCGTTGTTCGCGAAGCGTGGCCTTTTGGCCAAGGTTGGCCAGTTGTTCGCGAAGCGTGGCCTTTTGGCCAAGGTTGGCCAGTTGTTCGCGAAGCGTGGCCTTTTGGCCAAGGTTGGCCAGTTGTTCGCGAAGCGTGGCCTTTTGGCCAAGGTTAACAAGTTGAAGGTTGTTCGCGTAGCGTGGCCTTTTGGCCAAGGTTCAACCGATACTAACCTGGAACCTAACAACCTTCAACCTTCAACTGATACTAACCTTCAACCTTCAACCGATACTAACCTTCAACCAAACAACCTTCAACCTTCAACCGATACTAACCTTCAACCTTCAACCGATACTCACCTTCAACCTTCCACCCAAACTAACCTTCAACCTTCAACCGATACTAACCTTCAACCTTCAACCCAAACTAACCTTCAACCAAACAACCTTCAACCTACCTTTCGGGAACGCCAAAGGCGAACAACTCACCGATGGTTACACGACCATGGTATTGCCATGGGAGAACTACACTCTTCCCAATTACCACCTGCCAATTCTCAATTTCAAGTCATTGAACGGATGGCGATGTTTCCCCCAGCAGATATCCCAGCTGGAAGCTACACCCTGAAAGCAACTTACCTGAATCGACAAACTGGCGAAACCTATCCGATACAAGTACCAACAGTTACCTTGACCATCGATCCCGCAGCTAGCCCCATACCTGCACCAGAACTAGATTTAATCACCCAAATGCGGATATTATCCACTAATTTACCTAAAGGACTCAATGGCCTAGAACCAGTTTTTGAAGAAACTGCCCGCATTAACCAGTACGATCCGATTCAGGACTACTTAGAACAAGCAGATTTAGCCTTAAGCTATCGGCTGGAATCGGAACCGAATAACCTAGACTTGGCCTATGCTCTGGCCTTGAGTAGGGTATTGCAGCAAGATGTAGAAGGTGCGATCGCAGCATTAAAGCGAGTCACCCAACTTGACCCCCAAAATCCCTATGCTCACGCTTATCTTGCCTTCGTCTATCTCTATGATTGGGATGGAAAAGATGGGGAAAAAGCCCTGAAACCTGCCCTTAAAATCAACCGGACTATTCCCGAACTACAAGCCCTATCTGGTATAGCTGCCTTGATGCAAGGTAATGTGTTCAAAGCTTGGAGTGTTATTCAGGGATTAGATCTTGAAAGCGATCGCTAATTGTAAGCTATCAGCTATCAGCGTGTCGCGTATCAGCGTGTCGCGTATCAGCTTTGGGCCTGTGGCCAAGCTACTGTTCGCGCAGCACCTCAAGTAGCGCAATCGCTGCTTTTGAATAAAATAAGCACCTCAAGTAGCGTGAGCCTTTAGCTCACGGCTGACCGCTGACGGCACCTCAAGCAGCGTGCGCGTAGCGCATATGCTTACGGCTAATTTTCTTTCATTGTGAATAAATTGTGAATCAATGTGTCAATAATACTAAAAAATTTAGTCTTCGTCTTCTTTGGGTCTTTGCGTTTACTCATACCAATTTACCGATACCGATTACTTAATATAGCAGTCGCCAGGGCAGTTAGGACATGACAAAAGTCTCACACCCTTTGTAAGCGATGCAGCGCGGTCTTGGGGGTTTCCCCCATGAGCGACTGCATCAAGAAGCGCAAGAGTTTGACTTCTGACTTCTGACTTCTGACTTCTGACTTCTGCTATATTTCGCAATCATAAAATTTACTAGATTTATAAAATTTCCGTATTTTTATTGATGTTATTCAATTAAATTTGATATTTAATTGAATTAAAGCGGATTTCAAAAAAACAGGTCATTTGATATTGAGCAAACTAATCTGCCAATAGATTTTAATGTATGAAAATCAAAAATCTTATGAAAACAAACTCCAAAAACAAACAACCTATGGATTTACTCAAACTGACACAAAACCTATCACTAGCCATCCTAGGGTCTGTTTTGAGCTTCGCCGCCATTGAAGTTGCTAACCCAGGACGCTCTGACGCTTTTGTAATTTTTAACCGGTCTGGTAACACACTCGGAGGTGGCTCCCGATGGGATGCAGCTCCAAGGACTATCCAAGGACAAGATCGTTCCTTGGACGGCGGATTGCGATACTCACTACAGGGCGGTTCCTATCAAGCTTACCGAGATTTATTCACCTGGGATATTGTTCCTAGTGTCAACGAGTTTCAAAATGCCATTGAGGCTGCGTTCAACGCCTGGACTGTAGTTGACCCAGTTTCTGGGTTAGGTACCGATTTGTCATTTGTAGCAGATTTAGAGACATCAGTAATAGGAACCGGTACAGGAGGCGTTCACCCAGATGGTGCCGAGATTGACCTGTTGGCATCGACAGATGCAACTTTCTGGAATCCTGGAAATACCTCACCCCAAGGTGAATCGTTTTTCTATTACATCAACGATACTGTAACTCTCACTTCTGGAACGGAAAATTACGCAGGCTCAAGCGCCATTATCGGGGCAGATATGACCTTCAACAATAATGCCGGAACAGTATATACCCTCGACTTTTTCAGGCGATTGTTGACCCACGAGATCGGTCATGCCATTGGATTAGGGGACATCGAAGGAGACATCAGTGCTAATAGATTTATCGACGACAACTATGATGGCAGTACTAGCGCCACAGCTCTAGCCACATTGAGCAACCCGATTGCCCAACTAATCGATCCCCTCAATCCAGCTGCTTCACCATTTTCATTGTTTACAGTTCCAGATCAGGATCCTGGTGTTGACACCCCAGGCGTAGATATTCTGATGGAATCCCGGGGACTAGGTATAGCTCCAGGGAACCCAGTCACCAACCTTAGCCCATTGGTTAACGATGACTACGCTGGTCGCCAGTTCCTGTATCCAGTGTCATCTGAGGCTAGATTTTCCTCTGAGGCTAGAGTTGATGAACCTACTGCTACATTAGGTTTACTAGCCCTTGGTATTATAGGTGTACGTTTGAGTACTCAAGGCAAAAAAAGCAAGCAACAGAGAGTAGATACACCTACGAGATCAGCTATTTACACCAAATAGACAGACACAGACACAGGTAGTGGTGCTGAAGTCCTACCTTTTCCCAAAAAATTCTAGACTTCAAGTCTTTCTTTGGGATATAATCAAAAACTGGTGCTTTTAGGCAAAAACCATGAATGCTCAAGAAATCATTCGTTCCATAGAAGCGGAACAACTTAAGGACAACGTCCCTACCATCTACGTCGGTGACACCGTGCGTGTAGGGGTACGGATTAAAGAAGGTAATAAGGAACGGATTCAACCCTATGAAGGCACTGTGATTGCCATGCGCAATGGTGGCATTAATGAAACGATTACAGTACGCCGGATTTTCCAAGGGGTTGGTGTGGAACGGGTTTTTCTACTCCATTCTCCAAAAATTGCTAATATAAAAGTAATCCGTCGAGGCAAGGTACGTCGAGCCAAGCTATACTATTTACGCGATCGCGTTGGTAAGGCTACTCGCATCAAACAACGCTTTGACCGTAGTTTATAACCTTTTTCTGGCCTAGCATCAGTTTGGTGTAAATGGCAAAATTAGGGTTAGTAAACAGTTAGAGAAAATGTTGCCGAGTCTACCAAAAACTTTTATTATTTGTTAGACTTAAATTAGGGTAACACCGACAGGGATTATTATGTAACTTAAATTAAAGCCGAAAACCAAGGATTTAATAGTTGCGCTATATCCATACGGTGGAACCAACTTTGTTGACATTTTTATGGCGCTCGCGGGATATTCCCGAGAGCTTTGGGAGATACCCCCTGGATGCTATTGCATCTTGCATTGGCGAACCTTGGTCTATCTTGGTAGACTTTGGTAGCTAAAAAGTATCGGTAAACTAAATAAAGCGAGAGGTTAGTAAACAGTTAGAAAAAATGTTGCCGAGTCTACCAAAAACTTTTATTATTTGTTAGACTTAAATTAGGGTAACACCGACAGGGATTATTATGTAACTTAAATTAAAGCCGAAAACCAAGGGTTTAATAGTTGCGCTATATCCATACGGTGGAACCAACTTTGTTGACATTTTTATGGCGCTCGCGGGATATTCCGTCAGAGCTTTGGGAGATACCCCCTGGATGTGAAAGCATCTTGCATTGGCGATACAGAATTTGCTTTTGGTAGATTTTGGTAGCTAAAAAGTATCGGTTAACCTCTACCTCTCTACTCCATCTGCGTCCTTAGTTCAGTTGGTAGAACGCAGGTCTCCAAAACCTGATGTCGGGGGTTCGAGTCCTCCAGGGCGCGCTCAAAATTGGTAGAATACAAAAGTTAGGTGCGCTCTTACTTGGCGAATTAAATTCTCCAGGGGTCGCACCTGTGCTATGCCAGGGTTTACCTGAGCAAATCCAGTGGTAGTCCGTCAGTTGAGGGGGCTGAGTAGCAGAGTTTGACTCAACCATCAGGACTAGTGGATTATTGTGGCAGGGATCCTACCAGCTAGACTATTGCTGACGCAAGGAGCAGGAAATTGACACCTGTAAATCCCACTTGTGTCTTCTAATCCCTGGCTGGATTAACTCAGCAACATACGCACATAGCACTAAGCACCGACCATGGTAGACAAATTTTGGGTTTAAAGCCCCATCCTTCAACGGAGGGCTTTGAGTTATAATTAGACCTAGCGGTAAAGCGCATATATAAAAAGCGTAGTAGGTCTAGCGGACAGCTTCTGATCCGGAACCCTGGTAGCAAAAATCCTAAATCTTGTATAAATTTGGAAGCCGTAGCACGAGAATTCAATAAATATCTTTCGGTGGGCTTTCCGTTTGGCAAATTTAATTCGCCACGGGTCGCACCGTTCCAAACGCCGCCGGGCAGACGGTGTATGCTTGTGGAGGGTAAAGTCGTTGGACTCCCGGAGAAGCAAGAATCCTCGCTGCGTTATTCACGAGGAGTGTCAATGCGTTGATGGGGGAAAGGAGAAGTTGTGGCGAAGAAAACAAAAGCTGAACCAGAGACTAAAGAAACTGAATCTGGGTTTAACCTAGGTAAGTTCTTCAACGAAACCAAAGAAGAACTCGCTAAAGTCGTTTGGCCTTCTCGGCAACAGTTAATTAGCGAATCAGCAGCGGTATTGTTGATGGTCATTCTGTCTGCCACCATAATTTACTTGGTAGATGGTTTATTTTCCTGGGCATCAGGACAGGTATTTTGATGAGTTTTGCTGCAGACGAATCCCAAGATTTCGATCAACAGGTATCAAAACCTGCAGGTTCACGTTGGTACGCAGTCCAGGTTGCTTCTGGCTGTGAAAAACGGGTTAAAACGAACTTGGAACAGCGTATCCAAACCATGGATGTAGGGGACCGGATTTTGAAAGTGCAGATTCCCCAAACACCTACGGTTAAAATCCGTAAGGATGGTTCTCGGCAACACAGCGAAGAAAAAGTTTTCCCCGGCTATGTGTTAGTCCAGATGGTGATGGATGATGAAGCTTGGCAAGTTGTCAAAAACACACCAAATGTGATTAATTTTGTTGGGGCAGAACAAAAACGCAGCTACGGGCGTGGACGGGGACATGTTAAACCCGTACCCCTCAGCCCTGGCGAAGTGGAGCGGATCTTCAAGCAAGCCGAAGAGCAAGAGCCGATTGTCAAAGTAGATCTGGCAGTAGGGGACAAAATCATTGTGCTATCTGGTCCGTTTAAAGGATTTGAAGGGGAAGTGATTGAAGTTAGCCCCGAAAGGAGCAAACTCAAAGCGTTACTCTCGATCTTTGGGCGGGATACACCAGTAGAATTGGAGTTCAATCAGATTGAAAAAACAAGCTAGACCCTAGATCATGGCTAAAAAAGTTGTTGCATTGATTAAGTTAGCGCTCCCAGCTGGGAAAGCTAACCCAGCTCCCCCCGTCGGACCAGCACTCGGTCAGCACGGGGTCAATATTATGGCATTCTGTAAAGAGTACAATGCCAAAACTGCTGATCAAGCTGGTATGGTGATACCAGTAGAAATTTCAGTGTTTGAGGATCGAAGCTTTACCTTTATCCTCAAAACTCCACCAGCATCTGTACTGATTAAGAAAGCTGCTGGCATTGAGAAAGGTTCAGCACAACCCAACCGCACTAAAGCTGGCAGCCTTACTCGCTCCCAGCTGCAAGAAATCGCCCAAACTAAAATGCCTGACCTCAATGCCAATGATATAGAAGCGGCAATGAAAATTGTGGAAGGCACAGCTAGAAACATGGGTGTAGCCATAACCGATTAGAAGGATGCATAGAAAGAGTGAAGGATGAAGGATGAATTTACACTTTCAACTTTCAACTTTCAACTTTCAACTTTTAACTTTCAACTTTCAACTTTCAACTTTCAACTCCAATGTCTTAAAGTAAACCATAGAGGGGGAGGAGTTTTACTTCGCTAAGTACCCCAGGAGATCTAAATGCCCAAGAAACCATCGCGTCGATTACAAGAACTAAAAAAGAAGGTTGAAGAGCGACCTTATGAACCCATAGAAGCTCTCAAACTCCTCAAAGAAACAGCCACCGCCAAATTTTCGGAATCGGCTGAAGCCCATATTCGCTTAGGAATTGACCCAAAGTATACTGACCAGCAACTGCGCACTACAGTAGCTTTACCGAAGGGAACAGGTCAGACGATACGAGTAGCAGTGATTGCTCGGGGTGAAAAAGTCTCGGAAGCTACTAATTCAGGGGCAGACATTGCCGGTTCTGAGGAGTTAATTGCAGAAATTCAAAACGGGATGATGGATTTTGACCGGCTAATTGCTACGCCGGACATGATGCCCAAAGTAGCCAGATTAGGTCGTCTCCTCGGACCACGGGGCTTGATGCCTTCTCCTAAAGGTGGTACAGTTACTAATGACATAGCTCAGGCAATTCAAGAATTCAAAGCTGGTAAACTAGAATTTAGGGCTGACCGTACTGGCATTGTTCATGTTATGTTTGGTAAGGTATCCTTTAGCCCCGAAGACTTACTGGTGAATCTCAAAGCTTTGCAGGAAACTATCGACCGCCATCGCCCATCTGGCGCAAAAGGTCGGTATTGGCGCACTTTATATGTGTCTGCCAGCATGGGTCCATCGATTGAAGTGGACATTGCTATTCTGCGTGAACTCAAGCTTGAGGGTGCCGCTTAAAACAGAACACTGACGAGCGAGAGTTAGCCACCTACTAATTTATTGGGTGGCCAGGGATCGCGCCGGGATAAATCCCGGCTATCGTGTTAAAATAGAATTACGAGTAAGAATAAGGTTGGTTACGTTGATTTTTTGCTAGTATGGTGAGATTCCAGCCAGTAAGAGACGGGGTTGATCCTACGACTATGGAACAGGCAAGTAATGCAGCAAAAAGTAGTGATTTATTGCCCTGATTTGTTTGGTACAACCACTCCGAAAGTTATTTAAATGAAAAGTAAATCCACAGGTTAACTTCTATGTTAATCCGTTCGCGTAGCGTGGCCTACGGCCAGGGAGGTAGGGCAGTTTTGAATCTGCCGCAACGATATACTAGATTAACTTCTAGATCAGACCGTGAGCTTAGTGGAGCGCGGTTTTAAACCGCGCAACGACATCCGCTCAGAATCCCCGTCTTTTCAAAGCGGGGAGAGTTCAAAAACTAGAAAATTGAAGAAGGCTTGCGCTGAAGACAGCAGGAGTAACTAGCTTAATATCCTGCCGAGGTTAAAGTACTATGTATCATCTGCCCAGGCACTGATCCTACAGTGAGTTCTATAGCGGTAATGATACGACCCTTAACCCCGGCCAAGTCTCCGGGGTTTTAGTTTGGTTATTTGTTATCAGTGAGATCATCGACGGTTGAATACTTATCATTCTTGGTTGAGAGTCAATTGAAAATAAATAATATTTATTTTTATTTATTTTTATTTATTTTCAATGAACAATTAACCAATTAACACTTAACAAAATGGGTAGAACACTTGACGAAAAAAAGACAATTGTGGCGGAGCTCAAGCAAACCTTGAGTGAGTCTCAGTTGGCTGTAGTTATTGATTACCAGGGGCTGTCGGTTGCTGAAATTACCGATTTACGGAATCGTCTGCGTCCCACTGGCACGATTTGCAAGGTGACCAAAAACACCTTCATGCGGCTTGCGGTGGAAGAAGACGAAAACTGGCGGCCAATGACAGAATTCCTCAGTGGTACTTCAGCCTTTCTCCTGGTCAAAGACGATGTTGGTAGTGCCATCAGAGCTTACCAGGAGTTTAAGAAAACCGCCAAGAAGACTGAATTTCGCGGCGGCGTGATGCAAGGTCAAGCCTTGAATGAAGAGCAAGTTAAGGCAATTGCTGACTTGCCTTCTAAGGAGGAACTGATCGCGCAAGTTGCTGGAGCGATTAATTCTATCGCTACCAAACTTGCTGTCGGTATTAATGAGGTACCAGCCTCCTTGGGTCGTAGTATTAACGAGGTGCCAGCTTCTTTGGGTCGATGCATCCAAGGGGTTGCTGCCAAGGAAGAAGGCAACAGCTAGTACTCGGTTTTCCCCCTTTCTGAGATTTGTACAACACTCAACTACAAGAGTTAAGTACAACACTCAACAAATTAAACAATTCACCTAAAAGGAGTTATATCAATGTCTGCTACAACTGATGAAATTCTCGAAAAATTAAAATCTCTCACTCTGCTAGAAGCTTCTGAGCTAGTTAAGCAGATCGAAGAGGCTTTTGGTGTCAGCGCTGCTGCTCCTGCTGGCGGTATGATGATGATGCCTGGTGCTATGGCTGGTGCTCCTGGAGCTGCTGAGGCTGAGCCAGAGGAAGAGAAAACTGAATTTGATGTGGTTCTAGAAGAGTTCCCCTCTGATAAGAAGATTGCTGTACTTAAGGTGGTGCGAGCAATCACTGGTTTGGGTCTCAAAGAAGCCAAAGAGTTGGTGGAATCTGCTCCTAAAGCGATTAAAGAGGCCATTGCTAAAGAGGCGGCTGAAGACGCTAAGAAGCAACTGGAAGAGGCTGGTGCTAAAGTTACCGTCAAGTAACATCTACCATCATGTCTGGTTGACTAATCATCATATCCCTTCTCGGGTAATGTAAGCATTCAGCGGTCAGCGGTCAGCCGTCAGCCGTCAGTGATTGGCCGTAGGCCACGCTACGCGAACAGCGGTCAGCTATCATGGTTATTTTATTCAAAAGCACCTCAAGTAGCTTGAGCCTACAGCCAATGGCTGTTAGTGTAGCGTGCCCATAGCGCATAAGCTGATAGCTGAAAGCTGTTCGCGTTCGCGGAGCGTGGCCATTCGCGTAGCGTGGCCAACGGCCAAGGCCAAGCGTGCGCGTAGCGCTTAAGCTGTTCGCGTAGCGTGCGCGTAGCGCTTAAGCTGATAGCTGAAGATTAGGGACTATTTGGTAAGTGATTAACCAGACTTGAGCTCAGTTGAATCAACCTCGATTTTTGGGGAGCCGACGCAATCGGCTCCTTTTTTTTGTGGAACGGACATCTTGTTTTTTGTGGAACGGGCATCTTGCCCGTTTGATTTTATGGAATGATTTGAATAGTTTTGTGGAACGGGCATCTTGCCCGTTTGATTTTCGGTTGAGGGGGTGACAAGCCAGCTCAACTTTTTGGCCTTGCTTAATAATGGAATGATTTGAATAGTTTTGTGGAACGGGCATCTTGCCCGTTTCATTTTCAGTTGAGGGGGTGACAAGCCAGCTCAACGGTGATGCGATCGCATAGCATCGCCTTCGGGGGAATCCCGCCTAGGGCTTGAGAAGACGCTGATTTCAATAACTCCATCCAGTCAGTGAATCCAGTCACCTCATGCAGTAATTAACTTCACCGGTTGATGTGATTTATATCACACCTTTATCTAACTAAATCGATAATAATGATTATTAGGGAAAATTATAAGATTAGTCAGCCAAGTCTTAGAATTTATCATTTCAGGGCAAAGCATCTGATTATATGCTCAGGATTATAAGCTCAGGGTAGCGCGTCTCTGGCTAAGAAAATATATCACTCAAGAAATATAATATCATCTCTGATTGACTAATTATCATATCCGAAATCAGGTAATTTGGAATTGGTAATTTGTATTTGGTGATTTTGAATTGGTAATTGGTAGTTGAGGATTACCCATTACTGATTACGCTTACCCAACAATCTATAGACTATTTTGGAAGTGATTAACCGCACTTGAACTAATAGATCAGTTCAGATCATTTATGTAAAGCTGTATCGGTTTCTTCAGCTAAACGTGAGATGCTCTTTGTGCCGTGTGTTTCACATTTAACTAGATTTTACGTGCATTTCTGCTGAAACTATTCGAGCAGAGGTCGCTGTCATCAGTAACCTAGAAGCAATTCTTTGCAAACGTAACGATTCACTCGTTTGCCTATAAGCCTTAGGGTTGCTTTGCCAGTAAACTGTGAACCTCTCTATCCTAATTTAGCATGTTACAAAGAAAATCGACACCGCTTATCCTACCAGAGGAAAATAAATTTCCAGACTGTCTGACGATGGAGCTTAAAGTTGAGCCAGTCTCGACAGGGATTTTTTCATCTCGCGATAGAGAGCAATTAAAGCTATACCTGACTATTCAATTTAATGAACAGTGGCTGCAGATGCTATTGGGTCGAGTTAGGTTCGGACTCAAAGGTGGAGAACTCAGGCTAAGGCTAAAAAATGGCAAGATACCTTTGGAAGCTCGTAACTTCAGTGGCTCATTTGAGCCTGCTGTTGAAAAACAGAGGAAGCAGCAAGAGAGTAAGGAAAATCACAGTAAAGTCGAGGCTTCTTGGGATAAAAATCAACCTGGAGTTAAAGCTAACCATGGTGAAAAGAATACAGGAGGGACAACAGATGGGTTTCAGTTCATTGACTATCAGATCACAACGAAGGGGTCAGAGGAAACTCCAGCTTGGGTTTTTGAGGTAAAAACGGGTCAACCCGTGTTTAAAGGATTACTCAAGGAAGTCGAGCTGGGAACAATAGATGTAATGGCAAAGCCGTGCTACATAGAAGCTACCTTTGAAGTTTTTAAACCAGATGTTCATGTGACTGGAGCTGAAGGGTTGTGGTCTCCCGAAATTAGTCGGGAAGAACGTGTAGTCTTAGATAGAAAGATTGCCTTACTGATTCTAGAGCACCAATTAAAACCTTATTTAAGTAAAGTGGTACTAAAGTATGACTAACGAACAATCTAAACCGGTGACTAACGAAAAATTCAACCAGGAGTTGGAAGAATTCATCAGAAGTGTTGAAGGCGCTAACACTACTAATTTTTCTCAACTGGCGGAGATAGCTGAACTAAATCTTTATGAAGACTTGGCTAGAGTTGACTTAAGCGGGGTTAACTTAGAAAACGTTAATCTGAATAATGCTGATTTAAGGGGAACGAATTTTAGGAATGCCAATCTAACTGGTGCTGATTTTAGGAATGCCAATCTAACCGGTGCTGACTTTAATGATGCTATTTTAGACAACGCTCAATTTGGTAATAATTCAGGGCTTACTGAGGATATTATATCTGCTCTCAAGGCTCAAGGGGCAATTTTTTTTGATGATTCTGAAGAATTCTTGCTTCCTACAGAAAAATTACATAATGTAGAAGCGCTCTGGAAGCAGGGTATCAAAAAAACTATTTTGATGATAGAGGAATTGAGTGATAAGGATGTAGAATGGATGATTGCTACAGGCAGCAAGAAAGAAATTATTGCTGATACTACGCTTATCGAAGAAGGGAAAGAGATTGATGCACTGTATATAGTGTTGGACGGACAGTTTACAGTTTCAGTTGGGGGCAGAGATATTGCTGAATTATCGGGAGGTGAAGTAGTAGGGGAAATGTCTTTTCTAAAACGAAGTTTACCTGCCGCTACTGTTACCGCTATAAATGACTCAGTAGTTTGGTCAATTTGTCGGCATAAGTTGCAGGAAAAGCTACAGCAAGATAAAGATTTTGCATCCCGTTTCTATAAAGCTACTTCTATTATTTTAGCTGATAGGTTACTCGGCCAATCTTATCAAAATCAATATTCCCAAATTCAGCCATTACCTAACTACTATTGCAGCCCTAAAAATCTTAATAATCAGGCTTATTTGAATCGTTATGATGCACAACAAAAATTATATTCTCTAATCAAAGGGATGTCGGACAAGTGCTTTAGTTAAACCCAACTATTTAGCACTTATCACATTTCTAAATTCGGTGAGGTACTTTTGTCCTAGGTGGCGCAGAAGTAGGGAGTAGGGAGTAGGGAGTAGGGAGTAGGGAGTAGGGATGGAGCGCTCCCCAGAAATTCTGGATTCTTATGATGACTTCAGCAATTCTGTCTACTGTCTACTCCTGAAAATAATTAGTTAAGACATAATTCGAGGGAGTGATAAAATCCTAAAAAGGGTGTTAGACAATCCTAGCATTAGAGAATGGGATTCGGCGTTCGCGCAGCGTGGCCTACGGCCACAGCCGAGGCTACGCGAACCCATGATTAATTTATTTCTATTTTATTGCCGCTAAAACTTTTGAATAGTCTATCATGGCAGCTAAAGGAATATTCATCATCACGTGAATAGTAGTCTTTAATCCAGGTTTGTAAAAATTCAAAATTCGCTTCTTGTTCTTTGGGAGTCTTATACTTATGGGGCTCCCATGGTCTGAGTCGATTGTTTTCTAGGCATTTTTTAACTCCAGGATTCAAAAATATCATCTCGGATGAATAGTTGGCGGCTGTTTCAATTAAACTACCGTAGCATCCTTCAATTATCCATCCAGGATTTTTTTGAATAAAGTCGATTAATAATCTCTCGCTTTCGGCATCTTCCCGTCTTACTCCTGGTAGATCGGGTATCCAAGTAATAGTATCTAGATCTAATATGGGTAAGCTTAACTCAACCTGCAATTTTAAGGCTAAGGTAGTTTTTCCCGCTCCAGAGTTGCCGAATATTAGTATCTTTCTCATGATAAATGAAATAGACAAAAGGTAAGCATATGCGCTACGGGCACGCTAAGGGAACAACCCTTAGCTATCAGCTATCAGGCGGGGAGCCTTGAGCACTAGAGTCTTGCTCAGGTAATTAGGATTGCTTTTTACTTTAAATCCGCTTCCCAAACACCAATGTAAATGCGATCGCTACCGTCTCGTTCAATCACACCCTGCAAGCGGTTATTATTACCACTGGAAAATTTATAGGTCTTAGACTCGCGCTGATATACATCTTTCAGCCCCTGTTTAATGTCAGTGGAGATGTTGTTACTGAGCAGCTTGTCTAAGGTCTGTGACATGATTTCTAGGTCAACGGATTGCGAAAAAGTAACTTCCGTTTGGCGCAGACGCCCAGAACTTCGATCAAACAAGTATCCTAGATCTACTTGATTGGGCACAACGTTTTTATAAAGGAAAGCGCGAGTCTTCCACATGCCGTTTGATTTTTTTGTGGGCTTGCCTAAAGCATATTCCACTGCTCTGCGCTGAGTTCCTGGGGGAAATTTGGGAATAGCCTTGAGCTGAGCAAGATTTTGGTTATTGGTATTGTTTTCTACGATGGGTGAAGGTTCGGTGATAGGTTTCCGTGTTGTTACTGGAACTGGTTTTACAGTAGTGTCTGGTTTGGATGGGGATGTTGGTGTTACCGGATCGGTTACCTTAGTTTCTGGTTTTGATATCGAGGGAGTAGTTACCGGATCAGTTACCTTAGTGTCTGGTTGTGATGGGTTTGATGGTGTGACCGGATCAGTTACGGCAGTTTCTGGTTGTGATGGGGATGATGGTGTGACCGGATCGGTTACGGTAGTCTCTGGTTGTGATGGGTTTGATGGTGTGACCGGATCGGTTACGGTAGTCTCTGGTTGTGATGGGTTTGATGGTGTGACCGGATCAGTTACGGTAGTCTCTGGTGTAGTTACTGGTGATGGATTATTGGTCTGGGACTGTGATGGGTATGATGGTGTTTCTGGTTTAGTTACTGGTGATTTGTCCTTGGTCTGGGACTGTGATGAAGATGAAATAGTCTCTGGTGATGGGTCTTTTGATGATACTTTTTTATCTTGCGATTCTTGAGAACTTGGCTTGTCTGGGTATGATGTTGATTTAGATTGATCATAGGATGGGACGGTCGTAGAGGGATTCAAGAACTTGTTGAATCCCGAACCAAATGCCACCACAATCAGTAATATACCGCCTCCGATTAAACCTCCCTTTAAAACTGCCTTGTAACTATCGTTTTGTTTTACAGTGACTGGTAATGGGCCTTTAATAGTGGACACTGAACCTTTATTGGCTGGTGGTGAGTCACCCGGGGAAATGGGGACTGTGGCTACCGTACCCTTGTTGGCTGTTGATGGGGCACCAGGAGAAATGGGGACTGTGGCTTCCGTAGGTGATGCAGGGTCAGATTGGAGAGCATCAAGCATTTGTCTGGCACTAATAAAGCGATCGCGTGGATGGAATCGAATCGCTTTGTCGAGCACTATTCCTAGGTTTGAATAAAGGGGTGGGGCATCTTGACGCCATAAAATCTCACCAGTCCTCTCATCTGTGTGGAATAGCTGTGGTATTTTACCCGTGAGCAACAAAATTGCTGTCAGCCCCAAACTGTATAGATCACTGCTATAGGTTGGGTGTCCTGCTGACTGTTCCGAAGACATATAGCCAGGAGTGCCAATTATAATTGATGCTGGGTGGGGGGTGCCAGAGTTGGTGACTACGGTACTCATTGCTTCTTTGACTGCACCAAAATCAATCAGAACTGGTACCCCATCTCGTTGGCGGATAATGATGTTATCTGGCTTAATGTCCCGATGAATGATACGGCGAGAGTGGACATACTCTAGAACCCTTAACAAACTAATTAGGAGTTCCCTAACTTCAATCTCAGTAAATTTTTTTCCCTGTCTAACCTGTGTTGTAAAGGTATTGCCTCGAATCCACTCTTGAACCAGGTAAAACTTTTCGGCTTCAGAGAAATAGGCATAAAGTCTCGGAATCTGGTCATGTCCTTCCCCTAAGGCTTCTAAAACAGCTGCTTCTCGTTGGAATCGCTCTTGGACGAGCTTGTAAGCTTTGGGATTATGGGCCAATGCCTTAAGTTGCTTAATCACACACCGCCGTCTTGAAGGCATATGGATATCTTCGGCGAGAAAGGTGTCACCGAACCCACCCGAACCTAGAGTCTCAAGGACACGGTAGCGATTGTTTAAGAGTTTTGGATTCATGACGGATTCAGGGACAATTCGGTTCGAAGTGTGGTCTTCATTCTAATGTTAAGCTGGTGTCCTATTCAATTGGATGGTTGAGCAATGAGTTATTGGTAATTATTCATTGCTCATTTGTCCATAACAGGAGACTGTGCTTCCTCAAAACCGACTCAGGACTGAAAACAGTTATTTGGCATTTTAGGGGGTGATTATATTAATCTATGCATAAAAGTCAATGATTATGATGAAATTAGTAATAATTCTTAATATTAACTGAACCCAACGTGGAAACAGATTTTACTCAACACAGTGCCAATACAGAAAAGCCTTGTGTTTTAGTGTGCCAACATAAGTCTTGTTTAGCAGCCGGTTCAGCTGAGGTGCTGGCTGCGTTCGAAGAAGCTGATCTTTCTGAGTTTAGCGTGATTGGTACAACTTGCCAGGGACAGTGTAGTTCTGGTCCAACAGTGCGGATTGTTCCGGAGGAGACTTGGTATTGCCGAGTCAAGCCACAAGATGTACCGGTAATTGTGGAACAACATCTCCAAGGGGGTAAGTTAGTAAGGGCAAAACTGCATCCCCGCATCCATATGAGTTTTGGGTATTAGCTATTAGGTATAGCAGTTTTCAAGGGTTTTAGGGAGTCGGGAGTCGGGAGTCGGGAGTCGGGATGGACTGGCGCACTCAGGACTGATTCACTCAGGACTAATCTCGCAATACGTAGCCAACACCGCGCACGGTTTGGACTAGACGGCTTTCGTTGTTGGCTTCTAGCTTCAGGCGCAAGTAGCGAATGTAAACTTCTATGATATTAGAGTCACCCATAAAGTCATAACCCCAGACTCTTTCGAGGATTTGCTCTCGGGTAAGGACTTGTCGGGGATGGGCAAGGAGATATTCGAGTAGATCAAATTCTTTGACAGTCAGTTCAATTAATCGCTGACCTCGATAGACCTCACGGGTGCTATGGTTTAAACTTAAGTCGGCAAATTGCAGGATGTTGGGGTCTTCGGTTTGATTGCGTCGCAGATGAGCTCGGACCCTGGCTAATAATTCCTCTACGCTGAAGGGTTTGACTACGTAGTCATCAGCACCAGCATCTAAACCACTAACGCGATCGCTTACTTCATCTTTAGCGGTTAATAAGATAATCGGCACCTGATTACCAGTAGTGCGCAGGCGTCGGCAAATTTCTGGTCCTGATATGCCCGGTAGCATCCAGTCGAGTATTACTAAATCTGGATTAGATTCCCGCGCTGCTCCCAAACCAGCTAAGCCATCGTAGGCAACACTAACCTCATAACCTTCGTACTTCAGTTCCAGTTCAATGAACTGGGCTAGTTTGGTTTCATCTTCGACAACTAAAATATGGTGGGTCATAATAGCTTGATGGTGTCTAGGCCAAACAACTGTAAGTTTTCAGGACTAATACAGAAATAATAACGGCTCTAACAATTCATGATATCTTCCACAACAATAGTTTTATAGTATTTTGCTATGGATAAATTTGGGAGATAATCGGTGCGTAGACTAATCTTTCGTTTAGGAATTGCATTCATAGTCGGCTTATTTGGGTTAATCAGCTACTTTACCACTGTCTCTGAGAATCCAGTCACTGGGGAAAAGCAGCGCATCCAACTTTCCCCCCGTCAGGAAGTGGTGATTGGGTTACAAGCACGGGGACAAATGGCGGCTCAACACGGTGGTCTTTACCAAGATAAAGCCCTTCAAGGATATATTTCTCAAGTGGGAGAGGGGATTGTCAAAAAGTCGGCAGCCTCTGGTTCACCTTATCCCTTTGAGTTCTATTTGTTGAGTGACCCCCGCACTGTGAATGCCTTTGCTTTACCAGGGGGACAAATTTTTCTGACTCTAGCCATGCTCAGGCGACTCAATACAGAAGCGCAGCTGGCCGGGGTGTTGGGCCATGAGATTGGTCACGTGGTGGGACGACATGGTGCAGAACATCTGGCCAAGCAGAAACTTGGGGTAGCATTGGTTAATGCTGTTGGTATTGCTGCCAGTGATGATGCCCAAAGTGGTAGGCAAGCAGCACTATTTGCCCAAGCCATTAATCAAATGGTTAGCCTTAAGTATGGACGCGAGGATGAATTAGAAAGCGATCGCCTGGGTTTTCGGTTTATGACACAAGCGGGCTATAACCCTAGGGGAATCGTTGAACTGATGCAAGTCCTTAACTCGATTCGACAGGGTGGACAACCACCGGAGTTTTTTAGTACTCACCCTAACCCTAGTAATCGGATTGAACAACTCCAGAGTCTGATTGCTAAAACTTACCCTAATGGTATTCCTGCTAATCTGCAAGAGGGTCGGGAGCGGTTTGCTCGGAATCTTAAACGGCAACGGTAAGGAGTGTGGTGCTAGATTAATCACCCTCAAGGTATACTCCTTTAGGATCTGGTTTCACATCTCCTTAACTAAATTTTTATGGCAGTTAATCAAGACACACTTTGGGAGCGTTTCTTATCCCCGATCATCTTTAGCTTGATTGATCAAGAAAAGCTGCTACAGTTTAACGAAACTATGGATTGGGAAGCTGAGTGCGATCGCTTCCGTAACCCTGAGCTAATCTATCCTGACTATTACAGCACTCAGAATTTCCATGGTATTGAAGGGGGCTACTTGAATGGAAGTGCAGCCACAAGCTACGACCCAATTACCCAATATGCGTTGCCCCCTAATGAAACCTGGGTGCGTCAGGGGTTGATTGATAGTATAGTAGGGAAGCCACGACGAATTCTGGATTTGGGCTGCGGCACCGGTTCCACAACCTTGATGTTAAAGCAGAGGTTTCCTGATGCCCAGGTGATTGGTCTGGACTTATCACCTTATATGCTGGTCATGGCTGACTACAAAGCTAACAAGGCTAATGTGGATATTCAGTGGCTTCATGGTATGGCTGAACAGACGGGTTTAGCTGATCAGTCTTTTGATCTAGTTACAGCATCACTGTTGTTTCACGAAACTCCACCTCAGGTAACTCAGTCGATTTTGCATGAATCCTTCCGACTGCTCCAAGGGGGAGGACAAGTTTTGATTCTAGACGGCAATCAGACTACGATCCGGGAGGCGAATTGGCTAACGGAAGTTTTTGAAGAACCCTATATCAAGGCTTACGCTAATGGTAGCGTTGATGCTTGGATGGGTGCAGCTAGTTTTGAAGCAGTGCGCACTACGCAATGGTGGTGGCTCCATCAAATAACTCAGGGTCTAAAACCTTTGCCAGTAGGTAAATCAGCTGTTTGGGAATCTCAATCTCAGGAGAGTTTTCCAGATGAAATTGCTTCACAAGGGGTGCCGGTTCCAGCGGTATAGTGCCTTTCTCAAGTAGTAAGCATTCACCGGTCAGCGCTCAGCGCTCAGCAGACTTAACTCAGATAAATTAATGGTTACCTGTTTTATTCAAAAGTCAAGTAGCGTCGCACAGGCTAGAAGCCTGTGAGGTAACGCATAAGCTGATAGCTGATACGCGACACGCTGATAGCTGACCTCAAGTAAGCACTTGGACACAATTAACGTTGACTGTTAAGATTAGTAAAGTTGACTGTTAATATCAGGGAATAGGCAAGGGGGAACGGGGAACAAAAAAGGGTTTATTAACGTTATTTTATTTATGTTTATCAACAAGATAAACATAATTTATCTCTAGGTACTTATGAGTTTGAAAGCAGTTCTGTTTGATTTTAACGGAGTAATAATCAATGATGAGCCGATTCACGAAAAACTAATTGAGGAAATTATTATTGGGGAAAATTTGCGTCCGGATTCCGAAGAGTTTCGACAGGTTTGTACAGGCAGAGGCGATCGCTCTTGTCTGCGAGAGTTACTTAAGCGTCGCGGTCGGGTGGTTACGGAGGATTACTTAAACCAGCTAATCACCCGCAAAGCTGCTGCCTATCAACGTCAGCTAGAAAGTATGGAAACCTTGCCCATTTATCCTGGTGTGGAGGATTTAATGGTTCAGATCCAGGGTGCTCAGATACCGATGGCTCTGGTGACTGGAGCACTGCGGAATGAGGCAGAAGTGGTGCTCCATCGCGCTGGTTTAGCTAACTATTTTAGTTTGATTGTTGCTGGTGATGATATTACTACTAGTAAACCAGAACCGGATGGCTATCTGCTAGCGGTAGAGCGGCTCAATCAAGCCTATGGTAACCTCAACTTGAAACCTGCAGAATGTCTAGTGATAGAAGATTCTTTGGCTGGAATTGAGGCGGCGAAGAGAGCTGGCATGCCAGTGGTAGGAGTGGCTAGTACCTATCCCCTTCATATGCTACAGCGTCACGCTAACTGGACTGTGGATTATTTGAATCAGCTGGAATTAGAACGAGTGCAGCAGGTCTCTTCTGGGGTATCACCTCAGCCAGTAGCAGAAATCTAGACCATACAAGGGCACAGGGATATTAGTCCCGGTGCTAGAATAAACATATAAATAAAAGTAATAAACCAAAGTACTAGGGGAATTGGCTCAGTTGGTAGAGCGCTGCGATCGCACCGCAGAGGTCAGGGGTTCGAATCCCCTATTCTCCATAGATAGCAGGTAAGCTATCAGCTATCAGTTTTCAGCCGTCAGCCGTCAGCCGTCAGCTTGGTGGCACAGGCTTAATGTTTGTGGCACAGGCTTTGACGCTGTGACATAACTCAGCATTATTCGAATGCTGACCTGTTTGATTCAAAAGCTGATAGCTGATAGCTGATAGCTGATAGCTGATAGCTTACATATTACCTATCCCTGAACTGGTTCAACCAATTGGTCAAATCCACTTCGGTTTCAAAATCCAACAAGGCTTCCCCTAAATCCTCAAACTGGGAAAAGGATAATTGCTCAATTTGATGCTGTAATTGGGGATTGAGCTGACCTAGGCGACGGTTAAGTAGACGGATAATTAAATTAAGCTCATTGCGCTTTCCTTGTTCTAATCCTTGTTCTAATCCTTGTTCTAATCCTTGTTCTAATCCTTGTTCTAATCCTTGTTCTAATCCTTGTTCTAATCCTTGTTCTAATCCTTGTTCTAATCCTTGTTTTAATCCTTGTTTTAATCCTTGTTCTAATCCTTGTTCTAATCCTTGTTCTAATCCTTGTTTTAATCCTTGACTAATAATGCGTTGATAAACCACCGACTCTTGCATCATATCCTCCCGAAAATAAGCTTGAATTAACTGCTCATCAAATTTCACCCCAGCCAACAGTTGCACGCAAGCAGACAGGTTACGCTGCTGTTGTCTATCTTCAATCATATCGATTTTGGCTGCTACCTGGGAGAGTAATGTTTCTGGGACTTCAGCTTGTGCTAATACTGCCAAGGGTAGTAACCCCGGGGTTGTCAGTAACGGTTGTGGATCACATTCCCAAATCCGAATCACTCGGTAGTGGAAGGATAGGTTCGGTTCGGTAAATTGATTCACAAATACTCCCGCTAATCGGGTTGGTTTCAGAAAAATTATTACCTGGTCAATCTTACAGCGATACTGGCGATACAACCTCACCCAATAATCAATCATCCGCAGGGGTAACGGAGGTTCAGATTGGGGTAGGGTTTGAAATTCTAGATGCAAAATAGCATCAGCAACTCGCACAAAAAACAAGGCATCTGCCCGAATTGGTTCTGTACTTAATTCGGTGTTGAGAATTTCTATATCTTCTGGTGGTTCCTGGTTCCACAACCAACGGGTAAAGGATTGGGGATATTGTTCCACCAAATATTTCAGGGTACTGTCATAACTCATAACACATAATAAAAACCGGAAGTTACAGGTTACAGGTTAGTTTAGATTACAGGTTAGTTTAGATTTAATTTCATGAAGGGTCAATTGGCTATAATAGTAGATTATGCTCGTCTATAGTAATCTTGCTCACTTAGGCAAGTGCGATCGCATAAGCCTCTGAGCCTCGTAAATATCTAAATCTAAAATACTTATCCAACATTCCGCCGGAACTCGGCAGGGGTGTGCCCGGTCCAACGCTTGAAGGCTCTGCGGAATGCACGATCTTCTGAGTAACCCAGCAAACAAGATATGGCTTCGATACTGAGTCTGGGGTCACTGAGGAACTGTTGTGCGTTTGCTTGACGAGTTTGGTCTAACAATTGCCGAACGGTGATACCATGGTCTTGGGTCAAGCGTTGTAAAGCACGAAGACTCATGTTCATCTTTCGTGCTAGAGCCTCTGCACCATATTCAGAACGTTCAGCATTGTGAGCGATCGCATCACGGACTCTAGATAGTTCCGGAGAATCACTAGAACCTGCTAACCGTTCTCGCACCAGGTCTAGATGGCTCTGGATATAACGAAATAGATCCGGATCAGGCTGTTTGGTGGGTAGGTCTAGGGCCCCTTGACGAAAGACAAAGGCATTGTGGGATTGTTGAAAGCATACTGGGGTACCAAAGAACTCCTCATAAACCTGGATTGGTCCGAAGGGCAGGTGATTAAAGTCCACGCGCACAAGGAGATCATCCGCTCCCAGAATTTCCCGCATATAGCGCAACCCCAAAGCTAGTCCCACTTCAGCCGCGCAACCCCCATCCTCGGCATCCATCGGATGATGCATTTGTAAAATTCCCTCTGAGGAGGACTCAATCAGGGCGATGTGCAGTTGATCCGATAGCACAGACCGATAGCGCACTAAGTTCTGCAACGCTTGTCTGAGATTTTCAGCATATCTAGCTCCATAGGCTAGTGTTCCAAAGTATGAGAAGGGAGTAGCACTGGCCATGTGGAGTGCGATCGCTTCTCCTGGGTAAGCCTTGGTCAGTAAGCGCCATACCGTTGGTACCAGGTGTTGAGACAGGTGGGCATCGGGATCGAGCAGATCGGTACGGGTTAGTCCTGTGGCGGCAGTGATCTGTTCCATGTCCACTCCCCGTGCCACTGCATAAGCTACGGTACTCGCCACCACGCTAGCTAGCATTTCGGGTTTGTGCAATCTGTCGCGAAATGTCCGTTTTGGTGCGCCCATTGTCCTTATCACACCTCTGTTAAAGATGGCAATTTGGTTATAGAAAGCTCTTAAGCATTCAGCTCTCAGCTCTCAGCCGTCAGCTTAAAACAAGCTATTCGACTGATCAGTTCAACGGACTCAAAGCCAAAGACTATAAATTCCTAGCTTGGGCGTTCCCGTAGCGTAGCCGAAAGGCCAGGGAACTGAGATTAAACGAATGCTTAGCTCTTTCATTCAAAAGCTGATAGTAGCACAGGCTTCGACGCTGGGAGTTAGCCCATTAGCTGTTCGCGTAGCGTGCGCGTAGCGCTTAAGCTGAATGCTTACTATTTCAAAACCATTATAGTGCCCCATGAGCTGCATTATTGGTTTGCCATTTGTAAGGCATTTGATGACAGGGTTGCACCTTTAAATTTAGTCAAGAAATTTTTCAGTAAAGCGAGATTAAAGGAGTAGAACAATGAGTGAATACAATGTAAACGATCGATTTGATGCCCAGGATCTCCTTAAGAAACCTGGTGAAGGAGAAAGGACAGCCACCGACATGATAATCATGGCCCGATCCAGAGACATGGGTGGTGATTTCTCAGTGATGCAGGGTGTGATCAATCCCGGTCACTTGCTGTCACCCCACAGCCATAAGTTTTGCGATCAACTGGTCTACGTGATCTCCAGTGAACTTGTGTTCGAGATTGGCGGTGCAGATGGACTAAGGTTCACAGCTCCTGCGGGAAGCTACGTCCAAAAGCCACGGGGCATTGTCCATGCTTTCTGGAACTCCACCGATACACCGGCTCATTACATCGAGCTGTCAGGTCAGGAAACCTTTGAGGGGTTTGTTGACTCCTTGAAGGGGGGCGATCGCAAGGGTCTCGCGAACGCAGAGCGGGACTGGGGCATGGTTTTTGCTCTCGACGAAATTCCAAGGCTGATCAAGGATAACAACCTCACGGGCCTCGCCATGTCCGAGACTCCCGACTTACCCCATCTACCTAATCTTCCCGAACCAGTGGCAAAGCTGTTTAGCAATATGAAGTTGCGCTAGAAAATCTTGTAGGGTGGGCAAAAATTGTTTGGTTCTTTTGAGTTTTGTAGATAAAAGAACGTTGCCCACCCTACTTTAATTGGTATTTTTTTTACTTGTAGGAATGGGGAGATAGGAAAATGGGTAGGTTGTTGAGAATTCTAGGGATAGCGATCGCATCGGCTTATTTTGCCTCGATGTTAGCACTTAGCAGTGCCACAGCAACCATCCCTACACCGCCATCTCCCTCCTTTGCAAGGAATTTTACTGGGCAAACAGCGATAATCTCAGCCCAAGCTATGGAATCATCAAGGGTTCAACCTGCTATACCGGTCAAGGCTGAGATTGATGCTAAAACTGAAGTGTTGTTTGAGCAACTTTTTGAGGGATTTGGGGCATTCAATATCCTGATTATCTTTTTACTTACCGTCGGTCCGCTCAAACTAATTGTACCCTTTGTCAAGCTGACAGCTAATGCTGATCCGGCCTTGCGTCGCCAGCTTGCTTTACGGGGGTTTGGCATATCCACCTTAGTTATTTTTGCGGTAGCACTACTTTGCCAAAATGTTCTGAAAGCCTGGCAAATCGATCTCTCAGCAATGCTAATCGCAACAGGTATTATCCTTTTTTTAGTGGCTCTGCTAACAGTATTATCCCAGTATAATCACCACCAAAATAACGAGCACTCGCCTGTAAATCCTTCTCTGAAATTAACGATTAATCCTTTAGTTTTTCCCAGTATTTTAACTCCCTATGGCATTGCTGTTGTGGTGACCATTAGCGCCATGTTCGGACGGATGGCAATTGCTCCCGGTTCTATGTTTTTGCTATTATTTGTGGTAATGGTACTAAACTTAGGAGTGATGTTGGTCGCCCATCCCCTTTTGAATCTCATCAAACCCGTCACTCTAAGAGTGCTTGGTTTTGTGTTTGGGGTGATGCAGGTGGCTCTGGGACTAGATATGATTTTGACGGGAGTGAAACTGGAAGCGATCGCACTGAAATTTCTTCTAGGGTTGTAACATAATCGGCGTTGCTGATTCTGAGTATGGTTTCGCCCCCCTAGCCCCCCAATTCTGGGGGGAAAAAAACTCTAAAAGTCCCTTCCGGTGCGCGCCTCCTAGGGCGAGTAAATCGCCCTTGGGTCGCACCGCAAAGTTGGGGGACCCACGGGGGCTTTAAGAAAACCAGATGATCGCGGATTCATTCCTTAATTCAGCAACCCCACATAATCGACCCATAATTACCCGATCTCACCACATACTTCCCATAAATTTCCCTATTCCCGATCACAGACCAAGCTGTTGTCGCAACGCATCGGGCATATTCTCGGCTTTGTCCAAACCTGTAGCATTTTTCCACTTCGTCTGTCGATTCCAAGAGATGCCTTCAAGGTTAGCACTAGTTAGATCTGCACCAGTCAAGTCCATACCATTAAGGTTTGCATCTGTGAGATCTGCACCACTGAGGTCCGCATGTTTGAGGTTTGCACCATTGAGCTTTGCATATCTGAAATCTGAACCAGTCAGGTTCGCACTAGTGAGGTCTGCACCAGTGAGATCCGCACCCATGAAGTTGGCACCACTGAGATCAGCATTCCTGAGATCAGCATTCCTGAGCTCAGTAATACTCAGGTTGGTTTTACTGAGGTTCGCTCTAATTAGCAATGCTTTACTAAGCTTGGCTGTATTAAGGTTAGCTCTCGCAAGATTGGCTTTAGTTAGATCAGCTCCCGTAAGATTAGCTCCAGTAAGTTCAGCGTCATTGAGACTAGCTTGATGAAGTATAGCATTCGCCAAGTCAATGTCAATCAAATCGGCATTTGGGGCATCCAGCCCCCTCATGGAAACACCATAGTTGTTCAAAACCTCAAGGGCTTTTACTCTGGCATGACTAGTAGCTACTCCTGCTCCTGCGGCATTATCGACAATTTGCCATGCCTCATAGATTATCCTTTTTCTGCGCTCTAGACCTTCAAGCATGTAAAGAGACGCTCCAAATAAAAGAGCGAAACCTTCAAGATTTTGCACTTTAGAGACGAACAATAGTTGCTTTACCAAACAAAACCCGTCTGAATCTTGAGGTGAGCAAACTTGTTCGGTTTCAGTTGTCTTTGGCTCCAATGACGTTTCAGTTGTTTTTGGTTCGAATAACGTTTTAGTTATTTTTTGCTCCAATACACTTAATCCCACTAGAAAGAAGTAAGCAATAATGAAGGAAAGCACTACACGAAGCCAGATATTGCTTAGATACTTTTCGCTTTTGGGAACCACTACACGAAGCCAGACATTCCTTAGACGCTTGTTTAATAAGCCAATCACCTGTATCCTTATTTACTAAAAGTCCTGATCTTATTTGCAGTATATAGCAGGTCTTAATTGAGAGAGGTAATTTCGTCCTAGGTTGCGCGGGAGTAGGGAGTAGGGAGTAGGTAACTTCGGAATAGCTATACAGCTTTGGCAAAAGGCATTGCCACCATGAGCAACTGCCGTGGTTTCCCATGAGCAACTTCCCGTTGAGATTGGTTTTAGCACTTTTGGCTTATTTGAATTGGTCAATACATGAGTGCGTATTGTTATAATATGCTATAAGCAAAATAGTATCCCCCCCTGCGCCCGCGCCCCATAATTTGGTGAAAGGGTATTGCAGCTGTTACCCCCTTATAGATTGGGGGATGGGTACCTTGGGTGGAATTTTGCAGGTGGCGCTCTAGCCATCAGAATGCCTGGGAATTTGTCCTGCTTAACAAGGGATAGCTCCTGAAGGGCATCGGGAGCAGGTCAAAGTTGGCTAAAAAATCAACTATATATAGAGTTTTTCGTTCTTATGAGGGACAATCAGTGTCTTGATGCAGTCGGCCAAAGGGTGAAACCCTCAGCATAGGGCTGCATCCCTACTCTGTGTTACGAAGTCTCTGCTCCGATTAACCCACCACAAAAGCACCTCAACCAATTGAGAAATGCTATAAGTGACATACTCCCAAGGCACCTGATGATTTAGAGATGATTTCAAGTTAACTTATTTTGTCCTAAGCTAAGCTGATCTAGCTGGAGCAGTATCTTAGACCCTAGGGTAATACCGAACAGCCACAAAAGATGGTTGTTATGGTCTAACTATTTATGTATTTCACTCAGGGCAAACGCATCTAAAATTATAGAAGCCTTACTCAGAAGCAATGCAGCGCTTTAATCAGGGGGTTTCCACCAGTCGCTACTGCATCAAGACAAAAATTTCAAAATTAATCAGCAAAAATTAATCAGCAAAACTACCTATCCTATGAATCTCATATCCAGTAGGCATTTCAAAATAAGATGCGTCTACCCTGCGTCCTACCCTAAAGTTAAAAAACGCTAATCATCCACCAAGCTATAAAATTAGCTAAAGCAATTAATTCAATTAAAATAACCCAATGATAAGCTTAGAACCAGGAGATTCTATTAAAGACGGCGACTATACCATCCAACGTGAATTAGGAAAGGGAGGCTTTGGAACGACTTACCAAGCTACTCGTCACTTACCCGATGGTCAGGAAGAGATTGTTGCCATAAAAATTGGAAGAGAAGAACTACCCGATAATCAACGAAGCGAAAGAGAAAAAAAATTTAAAGATGAAGCGCAGCGACTCAACCAATTTAACCATAACCATATTGTTAAATTCATAGAGTACTTCTATGAACCAACAATATATCGTCCTTGCATCGTGATGGACTATATCGAAGGAGAGAACCTACACAGACTCACTCAACCAGGGAATGGAATTCCAGAGGAACAAGCCATCAAATATATTCAGCAAGTTGCCGATGCCTTGACAGCAATGCATAAGGTTAAGTTGATTCATAGAGATGTCAAGCCTAGTAATATTATGGTAAGACATGGAACTGAAGAAGCAATACTGATTGATTTTGGGATCTCCCGGGAATTTGTTCCTGACCGGACAATAGAGCTAACGCGACAATGGTCGGAACGTTATGCTCCACCCGAGCAACAACTACGCCGCTTTAAAGCAGGCCCACCACTTGATATCTATGCCTTATCCGCCACCTTCTATTTCTTGTTAACCGGACGCCAACCAGTTAGTAGCAGAGACCGGGAACATGAATTAAAAAGATATAGAAAAGACCCTCAAAAACAAGATGTGGAAAACTTCGTCACCAACAAAAAATTGAGAATAGCAATTCTCAGAGGTATGGAACTAGATCAACAGCGAAGACCTCAGTCAATCTCAGATTGGCTAAAATTACTAGAGTCTCCAGCAATAATAAGTCTAACTGATAGGTTTAGACCTATTGTTGGATATATATTTAGTTTTAGTATTGAAGCTCAAGTTAAAGTTTTATTGACAATTTATAAACTTATAAAATACAGAGATTTATACAGCTTAGAAAAAGCTATCAATCTATTTGAGCAAAATCAAAACAACTATCAAGGAAACAAAGAATTTGAAGAACTCTTTAGTGAAATAACTCGTAGATATGCTCAAGACGTATTAGCTCTAAGCGGAGAGCCAGGAGTTCGTAAGGGAATTGAAAAGTTGGAAGAAATTCAGCAAAGACTGGAGAATAACTTCGACATTGAAAACCTGCCGGAAGATGATATCATCGCTCAGGAATATAAAGATGTTAGTGCTCTTCTAGAGCAGATGATAAATTCCCGTAACGGTAACAATTAGGATTTTCATGTATTATTTAAATAACAGCCAAAGCAATTATCCCCAATAAAGCCAAAGCTGATACAATTGTAGAAGCACCTTTCTTATCCTGAGATAAATCCTCCTGTTCTTCAATCGGTTCTTTAATAGTTTCCCAGCACGCCTCTCTAATGGTCGCACTCCACTCACTGCCCATTTCTGAAAACCAAAACACATTAGGATCACCAATAAATGGCTGACGGTTAATGGTTTGCTCTTCACGGTTGACGGAAATTGGGTGACGGTTAATGGTTGAGCCTTGACGGTTAATGGTTGGCCTTTGATGATTGGTTAATGGGTGACGGTTATGGTAGTATTCGGACTGATATCGGTAAGTATCAACAATAATTGGTTTGGCCTGATCACCAGTAACGGTATTGTTTTTCTGTGACATCGATTAACACCCGATTCTCAAGGTTGACAAGGTAAGCATTCAGCTAAGGCACTAGCTGCTCAATGCTGAGTGCTAATAGCTGATTTCTAAGTATCTATAGACTTATCGGGTTAATCACCAAGAATTATGCAGAAAATTTTCAAGACCAGTAAGCTGTCAGCTGTCAGTGGTCAGCGGTCAGCGGTCAGCGGTCAGTGGTCAGCCGTCAGTGGTTAGCAGTCAGCGGTCAGCCGTCAGCCGTGAGCTTTTAGCTCACGCTACTTGAGGTGCCGTCAGCTTATTTTATTTAAAAGCACCTCAAGTACTGTGGCACAGGCTTCCAGCCTGTGACCTAACCCATAAGCTAATCGCTGCTATTAGCCTAGCTGAGAGCTGAGAGCTGATAGCTGATAGCTGTTCGCGTAGCGTGCGCGTAGCGCATACGCTTACCCTAAACCTATCGCCTCAAATTAACATAGCGAGTCAGAATCCGAATGATCTCACCCTCGACAGGGGAAGGAATCGGCGGGGTCCACGCTATGACTTCGGCAAAGCGAAGCACGTGCAATTGGTTAATCACACTCTCAACACCTTTGGGTACACCACAGGCGAGGAGGCGGACTGGGGTTTTGCCCTGAGGGACATCATAGATCGGAGCTTTGATGAGCTCTGGAAGCGATGCAGCGCGGTCTTGGGGGTTTCCCCCATGAGCGACTGCATCAAGACAGGAACGTGGGTTTACCATGTATATATCACCTTGTTTCTTTGGTGGTGGAATAGCGATCGCACAGAGGTTGTCGAGCCATAGAGTGCGATCGCTTTGTGCTGGCGAGGGAATTGCCAATCACTGTAACTGCGTACTTTTATAGTATATCCTATCTTGGCCAGTTTGTCAACACTTTGAGTTAAAAAAAAAATTATAGAAGTATTATTTTCAACAATTCATGCTGCGAGCGGTTACAATCAAACGTAACGACCGTTTAGTATGGTAAGAGGTTAAACACTAAAGTGGTAATTCACTGGAAATTGGCAGTAGTCATGGCTGAGCGCAACATCAGCAACAAAGACCTAGCTGAGATAATTGGAAAGCATCCTAACTCCGTTTCCAGGCTCAAACGGCATCGCCGTCTACCTAGAATTGACGAAGATATACTCAACTCTCTGTGCAAAGCACTCAAGTGCCAACCAGGGGACTTGATAGTCTATCAAGAGGATGAACAAGACCCCTAAAACGGGAAATTTACCGGTAATCGGAAATCGCAAATCGCAAATCGGTAACCGGTAATCGGTAATTTTCCCTGAGCCTTAGCCATCAGCGCGTTATGGATGGGCCCAAAAGATAGGAGCCCCTAGCTGTCTGGTGAATCGTCTCTGCAATTTTTTTAGCCACCTTTTCACTAGTCCAGTAGCTGTCGTGAGCACTGCCACCATTGATTAATGCTAAAAATGTCGATTGTA
Source organism: Moorena sp. SIO1G6 (assembly GCF_010672795.1). Classification (NCBI taxonomy): domain Bacteria; kingdom Bacillati; phylum Cyanobacteriota; class Cyanophyceae; order Coleofasciculales; family Coleofasciculaceae; genus Moorena; species Moorena sp. SIO1G6. The sequence goes on along the minus strand of NZ_JAAHFZ010000006.1, from coordinate 105,037 downwards.
TCGGTTTAGCGACATTTTCTAATAATCCAGAACCGTAGGTAATTACATCTTCAAGCTTAATAACTTTGTCATACTCATCTACTAATTTTGGTAACACTCCTTCTAGGGGCCAAGCAATGGGATCCCCGGGATGTACAAAGTTTTGCCAGGGTAACGCCACTCCTTGTTGAGTCAGACTTCCCAGTAATTCCTTTAGTTTGGAACTAATATCATGGGTACTCCCCTCTCTGGTGTTGCCAACAATATGGATCAGAGTAAATAGAGCAATCGGTGAACCCATAGTATGAACACTAGCCAGAGGAATGGCACTGTCTTGCTCAGATTCGATGCCCAAAATGCTTTTGCGAATCTCCTGAATACTCTGATGACCAGGTATACTTGGGTCATCCCATCGACTAGCAAACAACACATCAAATAGGATAATCGTTCCCCAACTGTGAGTAACTAGGTGCAAACGATCCTGATCTTGGTATCCTTCCAATCCCTGATAGGCTTGTTTACTCATCTGCTCAATAGCCAGAGAGCTAACATGTCTGCTGAGGTAGAGAGCCCCGTCTCCAACGAATTGTAAGATTTGCTTTTCACGGAAGTCTCTGAACCAGAATTCATTCCACACCTTCGATGCATTCAATGCTGCTACTAGTTCCTTCTCCTGCTCAATTACCACATTCCCCCAGTACAGAGGGATCTTTTTGAGTTGAACGGATGACTCAACATTATTTTGAATCAGATCGAAAAGCTTGTCAGCGTATTGGGGTGTTTCTCGATCTTGGCGAGTATTGACACCATGTATAAACAAAATGTAGTCAGTAGCCACGGATCACCCTCTCTTTTATGGAATTTTATAGATGATTCCATCAGTTTATGCGATCGCGTACCCTACCCGACCGCGATCATGGATTCCTGGTAGGGAGTAGAGAGTAGGGAGTAGAGAGTAGGGAGTAGAGAGTAGGGAGTAGGGAATATGGCATCAAAAACTATCTAAATGGAATTCTTGATCGATGATGTTTTTACAAACATACAAATAAGCAGGTACACAAAATTAATTACACATTTTACAAAATTAAAAGCCTTGCAGGGTAAGGGTTACAGAGATTGGCAGTAGAAAATTAATTCTGTGTAGATGCTTATAAGATGCACCCGATACAATTTATATCTTCTGTATCAGATCAAAAAAATAGCCAATTTATTAGGCTAAAATCAAGCCTTGAACAGGTAGTTTGGTAAAATAGTTTCGCTATCTATCTGTGTCAATTCAATTTGCTTTTGGGTCATATTTTTAGCTCCTTGGAGGTTAGCCCCTCTTAAATCTGTACCCTGGAGATTAGCTCCCTCTAAATTGGCTTCTTGCAAGTTAGCTTTAATCAACGATGCCCGCTGTAAATTAGCATTCCAGAGAATTGCCTTGTCTAGCTTAGCTCTCCTGAGAAATGCCCCTTCTAGGTTAGCATCAAATAAGCAAGCATCTGTCAAGTTAGCTTTTATCAAATATGCTCCTTGGAGGTTAGCTTGATTACAGTCTGCCCCTTCTAGATTGGCTCCGATCACAGATGCTCCTTTTAGATTGGCTTGATTAAGATCAGCTCCTTGTAGTTTGGCTCCATTAAGGTATGCCTCTTTGAGGTTTGCTTCTTTTAAGTTTGCCCCCATCAGTGTGGCGTGACGTAAATCAATTTTCTCATCTCCGAGCTCTTTTGAGCTGTCGCGCCTGCCAATAACCGTCAGGGCACCTTGAATATCAATGGGAAGTTTTTGATCTTCTGTAATGGGAAGAGGACTGCATGAGTCATTTATTTGCTTTTGCACCTCTACATGAATCTTCCAAGGGGACTGATATCGCACAAATGTCGATAAAATTTCCATGATTTTCCAGTGGTCTTCGGCAGAAACCTTAGCAATTCGTTCTAGGGCATAAATTCCACCTAGCCGCAGGGCAATCTGATCAGAACTCAGCCACTCCAAGGCATTATTCAAGGATTGAATTATTTCTTTTTCTTCTGTAACCCTAGGAGTCTTGGTAGTTATACCATTTTTTTCAAGATTCCTCCATAACCCTTTGTTTAAGTAGTAAATTTTAAGCAAAATTCCTAGTCCAATAGCCATTATTACAACTGCTATAAAAAACAAAGTTTGGTTTTTTTGATCTACTTGATTTACAAAAAAAAAGAGTTTATTGAGTTGCGATTTTTCAAGAAATCCCTCAATAAAATTGATGGGAAAAACCACAAACCAATATAACGAAGCAATCCCTAAGTAGACTAAGCCACTATAAATAAAAAAAACAACCATTTTAAACCGTAAAGGGTGATTGTTGGGCGGGTTTACCTTGAGTTTCATCTCTTGTATTATCTTTGACTCAACTGGTAGACCTAATTAAACCACCGTCTTGTGAATATAATGTGAATAAATCAAAAAATTTAACCAATTAGCTATATCTATATACAGCGGATCTGGGAATCGGGAATCGGGAGTCGGGAATCGGGAGTCGGAACCCACCCCTAACCCCTCCCAGGAGGGGAAGAGCGAGAAATGGGGAGAATTATAACGACACTTATTGTGTATTTTGATACATATTTTTAGAAATTTATAGGTAAAAAAAATACGTACTCGCCCCTTTTTAAAAAACCTAGCAATCTCCCCATCTCTCCATCTCCCCATCTCCCCATCTCCCCACACTTCCCTCTCTTTCCCTACTCCCTTGACTAATCAACGGAATAGAATAGGATAAATCTGACGCCAAGCTAGGATATAAAACACAGCAATCCATACCAACAACCAGATTAATTCTAAAAACCAGAACTCTGGTAACCCTAAAGGCCAACGTAACAAATCAACTATCGATGATAGGGGTAAAACAGCAGCGAGATAACCCAGTCCAGTGGGTAATGTATCCCTAGGAAAATAAGTACCACAGAGAGTAAACATTGGTACCACGAACAAGAAAATTGGCACATTAATATGATCAACAGTACGCACCGTTCCAGCTGTAAATAGCCCAATAGCACTAAACAGCATACTCCCCAAAATAATTACTGGAAAAGATACCAGCAATTGCCAGCCAGAGTAAAGTCCCCAGATAACCGCTACTAACCCTGTGATGGTACCAGCTAGAGCTCCCTTTGTAGTTGCCCATAGCCACTCTCCAATAAATACTTCCATGAAAGTCAACGGTGCTGTCAGCAGTGCATGCCAAGTTTTTTGAAAACTCAAGCGAAAAAAACTCCCAAATGCTCCCTCAAAGAATGACTGAAATAGTACCCCAAGTCCGATCATTCCAGGAGCTATAAAGTTCAAGTAAGATGTAGGTTGACCATAGTAAGAAACATCTCCCACTAGGGGAGTTAAACCATAGCCAAAGGCAATCAGATAGATCACCGGTTCAGAAATTGGGAGTAAACTATTGACTAGCCAAGTTTTTTGATACACTTTGGCATGACGATGCCAGACAGAGTAGATGCCCCAAAATGTTACAGAATTTCCTTTCATTATTTTTTATAGCGTTTTTATTTGAGTGTTGAACATAGGATTGAGATAAAAAGGGAGCAGGGAGCAGGGAGCAGGGAGCAGGGAGCAGGGAGCATTATAAAAGAGCTTGTAGGATTTTTTAATGTTATTAAAAATCAGCAAAATTGTTCAGAAACAATTTATAAATGCTATATAATTTTTGCAATTAATAATTTGCAAAAACCTAAAAAAATAAGATTACAATTATTCAACATTATGTTGATAGTAAACCTATCTAATTTACAGGTTTTTTCATAGCTATCAGGTAGACAGGATTTTTGACCTGTTCCCTGTTCCCTGTTCCCTGTTCCCTGTTCCCTGTTCCCTAAAACCTAAGAATTTTTACCTCACCGAATTTAAAACTGCTGTAATCAATCCAATGATGTTCCGGTCAGTCTTAAAAATACATCTTCTAAGTTGGTGCGGCGGCGGGTTAGACTAACAGATGGAATCGTATTTAGGTCCTGCCAGAGAGGTTGGGGATTGTCCATAGGTAATGCAATCAGATAGTTACTGCCAAAGGTGCGATACCAAGTTCCGTACTGAGTCGCTAATTGTTGCAGGATATCTGGCGAGATTCCCTCAATCTCCACTAGCTCTTTACCAACAGTGCGCTCAATCAGGTCATCGGGGGTACCTTCGTCAATCACTTTACCTTGCTGAAGTAAGATTAAGCGATCGCATAACCGTTGTGCTTCATCCATATAGTGAGTAGTCAACAACACCCCACACCCCTGATGTTTCAGGTGAATCACCAGCTTCCAAAAATCCTGCCGTGCATCCGGGTCAAGTCCTGTAGTAGGCTCATCTAAAAACACGACTTGGGGATGATTAATCAAGGCTCGTGCCAATACCAAACGCCGCTTCAAGCCACCAGATAGCTCATCAATCCGCCGCTGAGCATAATCCTGTAGCCCCACGAGCTCCAGTAACTCCCCTGCTCGTGTCCGAGCTGACTTACCGGTGATCCGGTAGTGGTGGGCAAAGACAACCAAATTCTCAAATACGGTGAAGTCCGGGTCAAGATTATCCTCTTGAGTAACAATCCCCATGGAAAAACGAACCTGTCGCCCTTGAGAATGTACCTGATATTGACCCAACTGTACAAAGCCACGACTAGGCACAACTGCGCCGTAGAGCATTCCCACCGTAGTCGTTTTACCCGCACCATTCGGTCCAAGTAAACCCAAAACTTCCCCAGGATTTAGGGTAAAACTAACTCCACTAACGACAGTGCGATGCTCCTTTGGAGCCGCTACGCGAACGCCATAAGATTTCCACAAATCGTAAGCCGTCAGTGCTACTCGTTCCGTATCGATTTCAGATGTTGTAAGATGCATAGCTAAGACCACAGATGGGTGGCTCAATTTTGAAGGTTAGCGGGTTGAAGGTTAGCGGGTTGAAGGTTAGCGGGTTGAAGGTTAGCGGGTTGAAGGTTAGCGGGTTGAAGGTTAGCGGGTTGAAGGTTAGCGGGTTGAAGGTTAGCGGGTTGAAGGTTGGCTGGTTGGAGGTTAGCTGGTTGAAGGTTAGCTGGTTGAAGGTTGGCTGGTTGAAGATTAGCTGCTTGAAGGTTAGCTGAGTGAAATACCCAAGGATAATCGGTAATGGGTAATGGCTCACGGACCACTGACCCAAGGTTAATTGAGTCTTACTTAAATAAATTCATGACTTGGGTAAATTCATTAGCTTCGCAAAGCCAAAGGAAAAACTTTGCTTTCACTTGTACTACAAAAGTAGTATGACGAGACGTTTTAATGCTGTCAAAATTAATCAAGACACCAAAGATGGATGAAGGGATAGAAATCAGGCATTAAAGCCAGAAAAACAGGTACTTATCAAGTCTTATCTCTATTTATCGTTAATTTCAAAGGTAACCAGTTAACCTGTAAGCATTCAGCGATCAGCGATCAGCGATCAGCGATCAGCGATCAGCGATCAGCGATCAGCTAGCTAACCTTGGCCAAAAGGCCACGCGTTCGCGTTCAACCTTGGCCTTTGGCCACGCGTTCGCGTTCAACCCCCTAACCTTAAACCCACTAACCTTAACCCTTCAACCAACTCCCAAAATCAACTCCCAACTATTCAACCTTCCCGTATCCATCGCTACATCATCCACCACCTGTAATTGCCATACTCCCGATGCTGGTTTATTCAAAACCGACTTCAAACCAGGAGTAGTTTCCACGGAATAGGTTTGTTTTAATAGGCATCGGGGATGAATAGGGAACCTTTTAGGACTATTTTCAGTCTGAACCTTAGATCCAACAACTCTGGTACCTGCTTTACCTTTCCAAGAAGCCCTTAATCGTTTGTGGTAATGGTACTATACCAATAGTTTGGATTTACTCTATTATTTTAGGTAACCAATTCCCAAAGCTATAGTATGGTTTATTCTGGCACTCTTAATCCGGTCAGGCTCGCCTGTTTCGTTGCTCTTCCCGTGATGGCAGCTTTGGTAGTACTGCCACCAGCACAGGCGCAAGGTGCTGATATCCAAGTAGAATCAGACATCACTGACCCCAACAATACCGGGCCGTTGACTCAAGAAGACAGCCTATTGAGTATGCCGGGGGGAGAGCGGATGATGCAAGAGGCGACGAACGCTATTGATTCAGGGAACTATAGCGTAGCGGCCAAAAAACTCCAAGAGGCACGTCAGATATTCAACCAGTTGTCTAACTTTTACCAACAGCTGGCTTCCAGTTTTTCCGGCATTGACAACCGAGTCTACGAGTCTCAACGGCAAAAAGCCCTGGAAACTGCTGAAAAGCGAGATGAAGCTACCTATCGGCTAGCCCTAGTCCATCGAGCCAATGACCAGCCAGAATTAGCTGTGCCCTTGTTAATTCAAATTATTCGGTCTCAAAATCCAACCAGGGAATTGGGAAAAAAATCCTACCAACAGCTGTTTGAGCTAGGATTCGTCGATTCTCCCTTTCCTAGAAATGGCAATAGCCAGCCCACCTCGTCCGCTGGTTCTAATAAAGGCAGTTAAATTGTAAGCTATCAGCTATCAGCTATCAGCCAATGGCCTTGGCCGTTGGCCACGCTACGCGAATGGCCACGCTGGGCGAACAGCTTATGGGCACGCTACTTGAGGTGCTTTTGAATAAAACAAGAGGTAAGCATTGGTTTGATCTGAGTTACGGAAAGCTGACCGCTGACCGCTGACCGCACCTTAAGTAGCGTGCGCGTAGCGCATATGCTTACGTTAAATTTTAGTGTATTTTAGAAATTCCAATAGAAACTGGAATAAAAAAAATGGATCCGATTAGTACACAGCAAGTTGAAGAAAAGATTAAAGAATCGATACCGGATGCTCAGGTAAAAGTAGAAGATTTAGGGGGTGGTAACCATCTCCAAGCCACTGTTGTCTCCTCCGAGTTTGAAGGTAAATCCTTGGTGAAACAACATCAGCTGGTTTATGGAGCCCTAAGCGAAGAGTTGGCAACGGAGGCCATTCACGCCCTAGCTCTAAAAACCTATACCCCCGAAGCTTGGGCTGGCAAGCAGTAAACTGGCCTAAGTCATAATTGGAAGAGTCTAGGATTTCGCGCCCGCTAGACTAATATAATATCGACTATCGAAATAACTATCTAGATATCCCAGGAGTTTAAGACAACGATGACACCAGAACTGAAAGAGAGAATAGAAAAATTAACACAAGAGCACAAAATTTTGGTATTCATGAAGGGCAGCAAACTAATGCCCCAGTGTGGCTTTTCTAATAACGTTGTCCAAATTCTGAATAGCCTAGGAATTAAGTACGAAACCGTAGACGTACTAGAAGATTACGAGATTCGCCAGGGAATCAAAGAATATTCCAACTGGCCAACTATTCCTCAAGTGTACATTAAGGGAGAGTTTATCGGTGGCTCCGATGTGATGATTGAAATGTATCAAAATGGTGAATTGCAGCAGACCGTGGAAGTCGCCCTGGCATCCTAATCCTTGACAGCAGCAAAGTATTGACAGAACTGAAGAACCGCAAAAAGCGATCGGATTAGGAAATGCGATCGCTTTTTTTTAGGACTTAAATACTGAAACGAAAAATCAAGATTTCAGCCCTAAGGCTGCTGATCCAACCAAACCGCTAAATCCGTTGCTGTCTCAAAATCCAACAAGGCTTCACTCAATTCCTCCAATCGAGTAATGGATAATCCCTCAATCCGCTGTTGGAGCCCAGGGTCAATTAAACCTAACCTCAGGGTTAGCTGACGCATCACAATTAATACCGCTTCCTGCTGCTTTCCTCGCTGGAGTCCCTGCTGGAGTCCCTTTTGGACTCCTTTTTGGATAATATCTTGATAGGTGACTGATTCTTCCATAACTTCCTCTGACAAGGTGAACACTAACAGTTCAATCTCAGCCGTGATCCAACCAAACCGCTAAATCGGTTGCTGTCTCAAAATCCAACAAGGCTTCACTCAATTCCTCCAATCGAGTAATGGATAATTCCTCAATCTTCTTTTGGAGCCCAGGGTCAATTAAACCTAACCTCAGGGTTAGCTGACGCATCACAATTAATACCGCTTCCTGCTGCTTTCCTCGGTCGAGTCCCTGCTGGAGTCCCTGCTGGAGTCCCTGCTGGAGTCCCTGCTGGAGTCCCTTTTGGACTCCTTTTTGGATAATATCTTGATAGGTGACTGATTCTTCCATAACTTCCTCCCTCAACAATCGACGCACTAAATCTTTGTCAAACCGCAAACCAGCCAGCACATCTACACAGGCCGCTAGGTTTCCCCGTAATGGTTTTTCTTCAATTCTATCGACTTCAGCAACCACTTGCTCCAACAATAGATTAGGCCGATTACTCCTGGCTAAAGTGGCCAAGGGTAACAAAGCCCGATTGGCTAACAGTGGTAATGGGTCTTGCTCCCACAGGCGAATTATTCGATAACGGTGCCAGGTATTAGTATCCCTAAACTCGTTATTGAATACCATCTGTGAGGTCGTAGACTTGAGAAAAATCACCACCTGTTCAATGGGACATCGGTATTTACGGTGTAGTCTGACCCAATAGTCCAACATCCGAAATGGTAATGGTGGCTCAGATTGGGGTAAGGTTTGAAATTCTAGGTGCAGAATTTGGTTAGTACTTTGGAGTACACTCAGAGCATCAGCTTGAATTGGTTCAGCACTTAATTCGGTTTTAAGTACCTGAATATCATCAGGTTCCTCACCCAATAGCCACTGAAAAAACTCTGATGGATATTCTTCTGCTAGGTATTTGCAGATATGATCGTAGGCCAAGGCAAATTGTTCAAAGTTAACACTATCTCAGACAGTGTAGTGAATCTGAGCTAAAAAATTGATCGCACCTGGATCTTGTTTATTTATTCAAGTTATGATACCGGAGTATTTCTGATTGACAGAATACCTTTAGATAAGATCTAAATCAGAAGGGTGCATCTCATTAAAGGTGTTTGACCTGGTGCCTGGAACAGGCATCTTGGTGGAACAGGCATCTTGCCTGTTTCCAGATCCACTGCTCCCTGTTCCCAGATCCGCTGTTCCCTACTCCCTATTCCCTACTCCCTACTCCCTACTCCCTACTCCCTATTCCCTTTGCTATTAGCTGAATGAGCATCCTAGAGTTAGAGTCTACTCTCAATCGTTATGAAGCTGCCCTGACCGCCCTTGAAAAAACTGACAATAATCCATCTCCTGAAGCCATTCTTCGTGTCCTGATTGCTCGCAATATTGTTCAGGAAAAATTTGCTGATATTGCCCACATTTCTAAAGATAAACTGATTAAACTGATTGAGTTAGATAGCAGATTGAAAAAGCAGGCTGGTTTGATTACTCAGACTGTGCAATTAACTAATTGGCGGACTAGCTTTCATCCCCCACAAGACTACTGGTGGTGGTTTCTACAAGCACCTACTCATCGCTTAGACCGTTTCGACTGGCTGTGGAATGCACTGACAGTTACTTCTTTAACGGCATCGGTGAGTCTAGTGGTAGATATTTCCTCCCGTTTTTTAAGTACTAGTCCGGGTTTTATAGGTTCTTTTGCGGTGATTTCCCAGAGTGCATTGACCTTGTTGACAGCTGGGGGGGTTTTAACCAAAGCTGGTCGTACAGGTGTTGAAGAAATTCTATCGGGATTAGGGATTAAAAAATATCTTTGGCAAGAAGTAAAATTGGGACTATCGGTGGTACTTTTAGTTTCGTTAATTGGCTTTCGAGGATCTTTGCCCTTGATTTCGGACTGCTTTAATAAATGGGGTTTCGACAAATATGATAATAAAGGAGACTGGTCAAGTGCTCAGTCTAATTATGAACGAGCATTGAGTCTCAATCCAGATAATGCCGAAGCGCACTACAATTTGGGTCGTCTTTATGAAGATTTACAGGAGTTGGATAAGGCGCGAACTCAGTATAGGTTAGCGGTAGAGGGGGGTTTAGATGCTGCTTATAATGAATTGGTGCGGTTGTATATTCAAGATAAAAACTATTCCCAAGCGGTATCTTTACTTTTGAAGGGGTTAGATACTGTGCCAGAAGCAGAAACGGGAACTCAATATGCATTATTGAAAAACTTAGGCTGGGCTAGGTTGAAGCAAGAACGCTATGCCGAAGCCGAAACCTACCTCAGAGATGCTATTGAACTAGACAAAACCTTTACGCGAACTCCGGCAGCGGCTCACTGTTTATTAGCGCAAGTCATTGAAAACAAACCAGAAAAAGATCCAGACAATGCCTTGGCAGAATGGAAAATTTGTTTACGCTATACTGATATCCGTAACCCTGATGAAGATATCTGGGTTGGGATGGCTCGTGAACGTATAGATGCTCAAGTAGGTGTTAAAGATAAGACTAGTGAATCGACTAAGTAAGCTGATTTGCTCTGCCCCGATCTTGACCATAGTTATGATTATGTTGGGAAGCCTGGTGAGTAAGCCAGTACTGGCAGGGCATTGGATTTTTAAAACCACGGGTAGAGTTGAGCTAGAACGGGAGGGATGGTCACGTTTCCATCCAGTGCCTAACTATACCACGATAAATCCAGGGGATCTGCTGAGACCACCATCGGGGGTTAGGGTTAAACTATTTTGTGATCATGGTAAAACTCACTCTGTACCTGCTGGGGTAACAACAGGCATTAATGGCATATGTCCACCACCGCGAATTAAAAGCTCCAGGAGAATTGTCAGAGCACGTCCGGTAAGCTCCTCTATTCCCTACATTATCAGCCCACGGGCAACTCGTTTACTGACTGACAAGCCCACTCTAAGCTGGCATGATGCCACCGATGCTAGCAGTTTCATGGTAACAGTGAGAGGGCGAGGCTTGAATTGGACTGAGGAATTTAGTCGAGAGCAGGTTTGTCAACAGGGTATTTGTCAGGTTGTTTATCCAGGTGCGACTCGTTAGCTATAAACCTTACCCTATAAGGGTTTGGAGGATTAGCTGCTTGGTTCAACAAACCATGACAACTTGATAATCATGATGGTGAAAAACCATCCCGGAGACAAAACCTTAGAATAGTGCAGCCTTAGTACAAAACCTTACTCCTATGATGCCTAACCTGCTGACCATAAAGGCTGCACTATTGTTTCGGTAACTTCTGACCCTCGCGAAATCCGAGTGACAGCCCTACCCTGATTTATAGAAATAGCAAACCTATAAATTGATGCAAGGGTCGAACGAGCGAAACATCCTTTAACCTGACCGATGTCAACTTAGGCAACGAACTCATGGGTACGCACAGGAAAGTACATCCGAATCATCGTCAGCAACACGTAGCGAAAATAAGGTTGACACGCTACAGACAAATAGTCAATGGAGTAAGGACTATAAGATTCTGGGTTCTTATAAGATTTCCCACAACTCCCGGTGAACAGTACTGCCCTAAAAGTTCAAAATATGATTATCAGGAACGAGGTAATTCTCACATGTACTCTCGAAAAGGTCGAACATTTCGAGTAGGTAGCTAGCCGCAAGTCATGTGAGGACAAGATTGAGTCAGAAGCAAATGCCTAGGGTAATACCTAGGATACGCAGACAGACTCACGTTATAGGAAAAGATATGGTCGTAAGTAGTAATGAATAAGTCTAAAACTCGGGGGTTCGCTCCACAGTCAGAATGGAACAAAGTTAACTGGCAAAAGCTAGAAAAGACTTTGTGGAAGTTACAAAAACGAATATATCAAGCCTCTCAACGTGGAGACGTCCGCGTGGTACGAAAACTACAAAAAATCCTGATGAAGTCCTGGACAGCCAAAATGATTGCGGTCCGAAGGGTTACCCAAGAGAACAAAGGCAAAAAGACTGCTGGAATAGACGGGAAGAAAGCTCTAACAAGTAAGCAACGACTCGCCTTAGTAGACAGCCTAATAATCTCAAAAAGGGCACAACCAACCAGAAGGGTATGGATACCCAAACCTGGACGGAAGGAAAAACGCCCATTAGGAATACCGACCATATACGACCGCGCATTACAGGCAGCGGCCATTCAGGCTCTTGAACCTGAATGGGAAGCCAAATTTGAACCTAACTCATATGGATTCAGACCAGGACGCTCATGTCATGATGCCATCGGAGCAATATATGTAAGCATTAACAAAAAACCTAAATGGGTATTAGATGCTGACATTGCCAAATGCTTCGACAAAATTAACCACGAAGCACTTCTAACTAAATTAAATACTTATCCATCCATGAGACGTCTAATAAAGTCCTGGTTAAAAGCCGGTGTGATGGATAACGGGATATTCTCACCTACAAATGAGGGTACTCCTCAAGGTGGAGTCATCTCTCCACTAAAGCGCGAACATAGCCCTCCACGGAATGGAAAAAGCCATATGGGATTACGCCAACTCTGTAAAAGGTAAAAAAACCCACTACAAAAAGGGATTAGCCTTAATCAGATATGCTGACGATTTCGTCATCCTACATAAAGACCAGAAAGTGGTAGAAGAATGTCAGGAAGTGATTAACAACTGGCTACATAACATGGGTTTGGAATTAAAGCCTAGTAAAACTCAAATGACCCATACCCTTGACGGATTCAACTTCCTCGGATCTAACATACGTCAATACAAAGCAGGTAAAAACCACTCAAAACAAGGCTTTAAAACCATCATCAAACCATCTAAGGAAAAAGTCCAAGAGCATTACGGGCAGCTCTCAAATGCCATTAGGAAACATAGAGCTGCCCCTCAGGAAGCATTAATACGCCACCTTAAACCTATTATACGTGGATGGTGTAACTACTACAGAGGGGTCTGTAGTAAAGAAACCTTCAACGACTTAGGGAACATGCTATGGAATAAACTCCAAAGATGGGGATACAGGAGACATCCAAAGAAATCGAAATCCTGGGTAAACAAGAAATATTGGGGAACCATCGGAGATGATAACTGGGTGTTCATGACTAAAGAGGGTATTAGCCTCCCAAAACATGCTAAAACAGAAATTGTCAGGCATAAAAAAGTCCAGGACACCAGAAGCCCTTACGATGGAGACCTAATCTATTGGAGCACCAGAATGAGAGAACATCCTGAGATGACCACTCAGAAGGGAAAGCTTTTAGAACGGCAAGAAGGGAAATGTACTCATTGTGGACTTACCTTTAAAGATGGAGATTTGTTGGAAAAACATCACATAATACCACGTGCCTTAGGTGGAAGTAATCTAAACAAAAATTTAGAATTATTACACCTCCACTGTCACGATGCCAAACACGGAAACAAAATCAACTCACATGAGATAGATGAAAATCCGTTTTAGAGGTACCAATGACAATGGTTCCTATGATGAGGAGCCGTATGATGGGAAACTATCACGTACGGTTCTGAAGACGAGTCGGTGAGGCGACTCACCGGCTTAGTTTAATGAAGTAAGCCACTAAAACCTGGAGTTAGTTATAAGTTGGTCGTCGAGACTGATAGAAATCGTGCCTCTACAGAAGATAGCACTGGAGGACTAGGATTTACGCGGATTAAGTCAGATCAAGCTAGAGAAATTCAGGTTATTGCTCGGCGGATTCAGGAACAGAATCTACCAAAGGAGTTCAAGCCCTTAGCTCTAGCTGAACTCTATGCTGACTACGATTTAACGGCTGAGGCCATTGAAATCCTGGAAGGACAAGAAAACGATCAAAAAATAGCACCGATTTATCGCTTACTGGGTGATTTGTATAAACGGATAGGACTAGTTGTGGAAGCTAAGGGTCCTTATTCAAAGGCAGTAGAACTGACCACAGCAACTGAGCATTGGGAAGAACTAGCAGCAGCCAAAGCTGGATTAGGGGAGGTTCAGTATGCTCGTGGGAATCGGCAAGAAGGAGTGAGTTTGTTAGAACAAGCGAAGGCAATCTATGAACAGTTTGGGGACCGAAAACGGGTAGGGGAATTAGAAAAGCAACTGTCAGAGTTAAAGTAAGATTTGAGATTCCCTAGGGATTAACACTGACTATACCAATCCTAAATGAATTGTGATATGTTTTGCGGCCATATTACCTACTCCCTACTCCCTGCTCCGAAGCTCCCTAAAACCCAGATATTTTTACCTCACTCGTTCTGAGAATTGCTAGATATGATTCAAACTATACCAGCCAGAGAAATTACTCTATACGAATTAGAAACAAAATTTGGGATTCACTTAGTTGAGGATAACGAATTTTTTCGAGAGTGGCAAGATGATTTGCCAGAAATTACTGCTACGGAAAAAGAAAGATTAGACCGAGTCAAGGTTAGTTATACAAATTTAACGAAATATCCTCCTCTGTTAGAAAACACCGTCAAAATGGTTGTGCTCTCTCCCTTGTTAGATTTAGCAGGGTTATACTTGCCTCCTTTTCACATCAAGTCAGAGAAGTCTGTAGAAATTGCCGAAGAAGACCGGGGAGTTATCGTCAGAGGAAATATCGATGTATTGGTGTTATGGGAGCAGTTTTTGGTAGTGGTTATTGAATCCAAGAAAGTGGCCTTTTCTTTGGAAGTGGGTAAACCCCAACTCCTGGCTTATATGCTGTCAAATCCCTATCCTGAAAAACCGGTTTATGGACTGATTACGAATGGCAGTAGCTTCAGGTTTATCAAATTAGTTAAAGGCGAAATAACTCAGTACGCTGTCTCTAAATTGTTTGATATTTTCAATCCAGGAAATGAGCTGTATAGCGTTCTAAGGGTACTGAAGGGTTTGGGTCAATTGGCAATTAACCAGGAATAATGGTGATTTGTGATGAGGGATAGGAGTTTACCGCCAATAGTTCTACATTACCTGGGAGTTCGTCTGTTGATGGTAACCCTGGTTCCTGCTATCTTCTCTGCTACTGTAACTGTGCCACTGATGGCTCAATCGAGCTGGGCACAGACTCAAAACTCCCAGGAAGAAGCCACCCCCTCAGACTTACTTCAGGCTAAAGCTGACCAACTGTTTGAGCAAGGAATTGAACAATACCAGTCAATATAAAGCTGCCCTCCAGTCCTGGCAAGAAGCCCTAGGCATTTATCGCGAACTGGAAGACCGCCACGGGGAAGCCAACTCCCTCAACAATCTCGGGCTTGCTTAGGATAGCCTAGGGCAATACCGCAAAGCGATTGAGTTTCATCAGCAGTCTTTATCCGATACTTTTTAGCTACCAAAACCTACCAAAGGCAAATTCTGGCTCGCCAATGCAAGATGCAATAGCATCCAGGGGGTATCTCCGCGCTTCTCTGACGGAATATCCCGCGAGCGCCATAAAAATGTCAAAAAAGTCTAACACCGGGATAGAGAGCGCAACTACTAAACCCTTGGTTTTCGGCTTTAATTTAAGTTACATAATAATCCCTGTCGGTGTTACCCTAATTTAAGTTTAACAAATAATAAGAGTTTTTGGTAGAGTCTGCGATATTTTCTCTAGCTGTTTACTAACTCTCCGCAACCGTCCCAAAAACCAGTGGGATCACGAAACGATTGCCGAAACCGAAAACAACCGAACTGCTCTGCGAAAAGACTACCAGGACTTGCTGGTTCAATTAAAAGTCCAAAACCCTGAAATCGCTAGCTTAAAAACTGTAGAAGTTGCCTCCCTCCCTGAAATCCAAGGCTTGCTGGATAGCGATACTACCCTAGTCGAGTACTTTGTCACGGATGAACGCACCCTAGCCTTCATTATCACCCGCAACAGCTTCCACACTGTCCCCCTCAATGTCACTCGCCAACAACTGACCGAAGAACTGACACTTTTCCAAGACTTTGCTGACTTAGATCAACCCCATCCCCTAGAACTTAAAAACCTGCACGACTGGCTAATTGTACCCCTCCAGCCCCATCTCAACACCACCACTATCACCATTGTTCCCCACGGTATCCTGCACTATCTCCCCTTTGCTGCCCTCACTGACGGCAAGGAGTACCTCAGTGACAACTACGCCCTATTGTCCCTGCCCAGTGCTAGCATCCTGCGCTACTTACCCGACAAGGGCAAATCAACCACAGGCAGTCTTCTCGCCCTGGGAGATCCCACCATTCCTGGACTTTCCCCCTTAAATCATGCTCAAAAAGAAGTAGAGACCATTGCCAACCTCTTCCAGACCAAAGCCCTGGTGGGGAAAGCGGCTACCGAAACCGCTCTCCGCTCTAGGGCTTGTAACAGTTTCCGAAAATATTCATATACCTCCCACAATCTCCCAGAATGTGTGTTAGATTAAAAACATGGCACTCATTCCACTCCGTAAGGCGGTCGAACTTACGGGACTCTCCAAAAATACACTAAGAAAGTACGCGGACGATGGAACGATTAGATGCGAGAAAACGCCAGGCGGAACAAGATTGTTTGACGTCGAAAGCCTGCTCACTTTCGGGAACAGTTCGTCAAGCTCTCGATCAGATCATTTTACAATTTGCTACTGTCGAGTCAGTTCCACTAAACAAAAAGACGACCTCGCCAGACAAATCGCCTACATGCACTCCCTTTTCCCGCAAGCCGAAATCATTAAAGACATCGGCTCAGGACTCAACTACAAAAGGAAAGGGCTTCGATCCATATTGGAACGAGTTGTGCGTGGAGATCAGCTCACGATTGTTGTTGCCTGTAGAGACAGACTTACACGATTTGGGTTTGAACTCATTGAGTACTTGGTTAGAAGTTACCGTAAGAGTAGTGCAGCCTTTATAGTTGGTAAATTATGCAGCATAGGGTAAAGGTTTTGTAGTAAGGCTGCACTACTCTAAGGTTTCATCTCCGGTCGGCATCAACGGTGGAAAAATCTTGGTTCTCGACCAGCCTGAAAGTTGTCCAGAATCAGAACTTACCGCAGATCTTCTCTCCATCATTCACGTCTTCTCTTGCCGTGTCCACGGACTCAGAAAGTACGGGTCAAAAATCAAAAAAGATCCGGATATTCCTCAATGCTGAACAGCGATATACTGTTCGTAAGTGGTTTGGAGTTTCCCGTTATGTTTTCAACAAAACCGTCAAGATTCTTGAAGATGGTGAGACTAAAGCTAACTGGAAAGCCATCAAGACCGACATTCTGAATAGCTTACCAGAGTGGTGTAAGGCAGTACCTTATCAAATCAAATCTATAGCGATAAAGGATGCTTGCACCGCTGTAAGGGAGGCCAAGAAAAAGTATAAAAAGACTGGACAAATAAATCGAGTGCGATTTAGATCTCGTAAAAATCCTGTTCAGTCTTGCTACATCCCTAAGTCGGCTGGGGGGGCGACGATATGGCTTGAAACGATTGATACGTCAAGAGTGTAACGATCTGTGATAGAAAAAGATAGGTCTCAAATTGTCAATAAGACCTATCTGTTGCAAATGTTACCCTTATTCTATCANGGTACTGACCCCGAGCCTGGTAGCAGCGACTCGGGGAGGAACATATTTAATTTGTTCATTCATTGACACATCTTGTTCAGTAAAGTTAGATTATCCAACAAGATGTCGGAAAATGTCAAATATGTCGAAAAAAATATTTATCAGGACGTAACTCTCAAGCAAGACCTCAATGTCTGGCCTTTTGGGATGGATTATCGGATTACCTACAGGCAGGACGAACAGATTCACGATGAGCAGAATAACCTGATCAGTAATGTGATTCAGGCAGTGGTTGGTGTTTTTATCATCTTGTTCATTGCCCTGACCTGGCGAGAAGCCATAATTGCAGGGTTATCGATTCCTTTAACCTTTCTCGGAGCTATATTTCTGCTCTGGCTTGGTGGGTACACCCTCAACAATATGATCTTATATGGGATGGTCATCGCACTAGGATTGCTGGTGGATGTATTCATCTTAATGATGGAGGGGATGCATGATGCACTGTTTGTGGAGGGGTTAACCTTTAATCAGGCAGCCCTTAAGACTGTGAAAACCTATGCAGCACCAGCTTTTTCCGGTCAGCTCACAACCATTCTAGCGATGGCACCCCTGCTGGTAATTAGTGGCACAATGGGCAAGTTTGTACGCTTGATGCCCATCACAGCAATTATCTGTCTGTTGCTCAGTTATGCGATCGCTTTATTAATCGATATACCCTTGTCTCGCTTTCTGTTAGGTAATGTCAAAGGCGGGATGCAAAAAACCCGCATTGATAAACTAACCGAATCCGTCTCTGAATGGTTTAAAAACTGGAGTCTCAAGTTTACAGTACGTAACCGAGCAATAGCTGGTGCTTGGATTGTCGGAACTATAGTTCTTTTTATGACTTCTTTGGTGGCAGTTGCGCAATTACCAGGAACGCTTTTTCCTGATGCTGACATCCGCCCTGTCAGTATCAATGTGGAATTACCCCCCACAGCCACCTTGGCAAAGTCTCAACAAGTGGCAGATGATTTAGGAGAAATTTTGCGTTCCAAGGATTATTTTGAAAGTGTTACCAAATTAGTTGGTCAAAAAAGTGCTTTAGTGGCAGAGAGTGGTCTTAAGCCGACACAGGATAACTATTTACTAGGTTTCTCAGCACTATTTACCAAAAAAAACGAGCGCGACCAGTTCTCCTATGACTATATAGATGACTTGCGAACAGAACTGAATCAGGCCATCCGTAATTATCCTGGAGCATCCCTAGTCATCAATGTTCCTGGTACTGGTGAAGGCGGAGACCCCATTGCCATTGAGCTAAAAGGCAATGACATGAACACACTGCGGCAGATTTCCGGTGAAGTCCAATTAGCACTGCGCCAGATTGATGGGACTGAAGATGTCCGTGATGGCTTGGGAGACTTGCGCAACGACATCAAACTTCGACCCAAACGGGAAGCTATGGATTTTTATGGCATCAGTGAAAATGACCTAGCCCTGCAGGGACGCTACATTATGACCGATAACGAGATTACAGACTCTGCCATTAGAGCAGGAAAAGACGACTTAGAAATTCGTCTTAGTACTGCGTGGCCCTCCCGCAATGGCGCTGTAGGTGGTCCCACTCGTCGTGATGAGTTGAGAATGATTCAATTGTTTTCACCAGACCACGGAGCAATATCTGGAAATGCGATATTGGATATTGAGCAGAGCATGGCTCCCCTATCGATTACCCATACAGATACCGAACGCACAGTTACTGTTTATTCTAAAGCTAAAGGTCGCACGTCTGGAGAGATTTTGGCAGAGTTACAGCCAAAATTAGACCAAATGAAGAAAACATGGTCCCCAGGTTATGATTACAAATTCGGCGGAGAGGCTGCTACTCAAAGTGAGACCTTTGGTTCCGCAGTTAACATGTCCTATGTATCACTTTTCTTAGTTTTTTCGGTACTGGTGCTGCAATTTGGCTCTTTCAGCCAGCCTTTCATTATTATGCTCTCTATCCCCTTTGCTTTGATTGGCACTTTTAGTGGTTTCTCTTTGCTCGGGATACCCCTTTCGTTTCCTAGCATGATTGGGATTATTTCTCTAGTGGGGATTGTAGTTAATGATTCCATCGTGATCGTAGAAACCATGAACAAGCATCGTTCAAGTGGAATGAAAGTGCGACAAGCTGCAGCTCATGGTGCTTCTGACCGACTGCGCCCGGTACTCACCACCAGTATTACCACCATGGTTGGTTTGATTCCTTTAGCACTAAGTGATCCCATTTGGTTTCCGTTGTGTATGGCAATTATCTTCGGTTTATGTGCCTCAACCTTGAGTGCGTTGCTGGTGATTCCTTGTTTATATTTACAGTTGACGCCAGCTAATACTAATTCTTAAAAGATAGGCAAGAGGCAAGAGGCAAACGTTGGTTTTACTGTCAGTTATCAGCTATCAGCTATCAGCTATCAGTTAAAGGCTCTCAACTATCAGCTAAAGACTGACGGCTGACCGCTGACCGCTGACCGCTGAATGCTTAGAGAATTATTAATTCTTATTCTTCAAACTTGATCTGGATTCACTCCCATTGCTCGTAAGCGAGCAGCCAGTTTTTCAGCCCTTTCTTGAGCGATCGCCGCTTGTTCTTGAGCGATCGCCGCTTGTTCTTGAGCGATCGCCGCATTTTCTTCAGGAGTAGGTAGCACAATTCCCTCCAAAGTAGCCCAACGCAGCCAAGTGGCCTCCACATCCTTGTAAAAGCCTGACCAACGCACTAAGGCTAACCCTAATATTTCGCTAACTAGTCGCTCCTGTTCATCTTCACTTAAAGGTTGATAGACTCCATTGTCTAAGCTAAATCCGGCAAAATCCTTTGGATTAAACGGGTCGTACCAAAAATACTCTGGTACTCTAACTTGGTCTTGATAAACTAGCTTTTTGGTAGTTTTATCGGTCTTGGCTGTACTGTCAGAAATTAATTCAATGATCACATCAGGTGCTTTACCTTCTTCCCAAACTACCCAACTAAGTCGTTCGCCTTTGGGAACTCCAAGCACTACAAAGACATCTGGACCTCGGAAGTCTTGATTTTTAAGTTGTGCTTCACTGAAATGAAGAAACATATTACCGCCCACATAGCCATCTTCCCGCTGGGCTAACCACGGCAATAACGGATCAATCAGCAATTGCATCTGGAGTTTATGTCGTTCAGTTTCCATCGGAATACCGTCATCACAGGGAAGGTCATACTGAGTTGGCAGTAAAGGAGTATCAGGTACAACAGCAGAGGTCATGGTTTTAGACATAGCGATCGCATTACCTACTCAAATTTAACGCCCATAGCTACGGTATCGTTGAAATTTGGGAAAAAACCCAGCGCTTGGATCTATCTTTTTGGCTAAAAATCTGGTACGGAAGTTCAAAATTAAATTATTGTTTATAGCGTTTCTGATAGTAACCAGGTACACAGGATTTTTTACCTCTTCCCCATTCCCTACTCCCTACTCCCTATTCCCTATTCCCTATTCCCTATTCCCTATTCCCTGTTCCCTGGGAACATCTCTAGCTTCTGGCAAAATTAACATCGCATCACCAAAGGAATAAAAGCGATAACCCTGAGCGATCGCATCCTGGTACAAACTCAGTAACCTCTCCCTGCCTACCATGGCGCTAACTAACATTAATAAACTCGACCGAGGTAAGTGGAAATTGGTAATCAATCCCTCCACTACCTGCCACTGATAGCCTGGGTAGATAAATAAGTTAGTCTTACCACAATAGGGTTGTAATTCCCCATCCACAACAGCTCCCTCTAGAGCACGGACTACCGTTGTGCCTACGGCAATAACTCGACCTCCCGTTGCTCTAGTTTCCTGAATTTGCTCCACAGTTGATTGGGGGACTTCTAACCACTCTCCGTGCATGTCGTGTTCGGTAATATCCTCCACTTCTACAGGTCGAAATGTACCAACCCCCACGTGTAGGGTGATATACCCTAGCCGAATTCCCCGTTGGCGGCAGTTTTCCAATAGCTCATTGGTGAAATGGAGTCCAGCGGTGGGAGCCGCAACAGCACCATTCTTTTGAGCATAAATGGTTTGATACTGGTCTGGGGTAGCTTGAGAGTCTTGGATATAGGGGGGTAGAGGAACCTGGCCATACAACTCCAACAGGGTTTCCCAGGATACTCCCTCTGGGAAATCAAACTGCAATATCCGCCCACTGGTTGCTTCATCTGTTGCCAGAACAGTTGCTTTAAGAGGAGGTAGGGGGGTAGTTAGTTGTTTTGAGACGCTACTATCGTTGAGCCCAACTTGGGATGAGGGGGTAAACCAAATCTCTGCTCCTGGCTTAAGACGCCTACCTGGTTTCACTAAAGCTAGCCAACTCTGGTGTTGTCCCTGATGTTCTCGCTCTTCTAACAACAATATCTCCACAGGCGCACCAGTGGATTTACGCCCATAGAGTCGAGCGGGGATAACCCTGGTGTTATTGAGGATCAATAGGTCACCCGGTTGCAGTAGCTGAGGTAATTCCCTAAAGATGTGGTGGCTATGGTGAGTTGGTGAATCTACCACCAGCAGTTTTGAACCATCCCTCTCGCTCAAGGGTGTTTGGGCAATTTGCTCTTGGGGTAGTTCATAGTCATAGCTTGAGACTAATTGGTCGATTTGGTGCTTGGATGTCTGTTTGTCAATCCCTGTCATGCTGTTATTCCTACATTGGGGAATATCCCCTATCTAAGATCGGGGGAGTATCCCCTACCAGTTAGCAATCCTGGCTTGCGAAAATAAAGATATCGGATATGATATCAAGCCTCAGTTGGTTACTAACTAACTCCTCTCTATGGATTACCTTTACTTTTTAGCTAATGCCAGTCTAACTCTGCGAGTCGTTGAGTATCTAAAAGACTCGCCCCAGCTACCTATCAAATTTGCCACGGTGATTCATCGGATTGATGGCTGGGTGGTTAAGGTCAAGATGGACACACCTTTAACCGCTCAACAACATGGAGACTTTCGGGCTTATATGAACGAGTTGGGGATTCCCTACAGCCCTGACATTCGTGTGCAAATGGCTCTGTGGAGTCTGGAAACCGGACAGTCACCGGTAGAGGTCATGCGTCGCTACCAAGTTGCTGTGGTTTCTCATGGTAGTCCAAACCAGAGCGACATAGAAGCTTTTTGCGAACAATTTACCATGGGTTTGGGATATTGTCCAGAAACCTTGGCTTGAGCAACGCTCAATTAATGTAGGGTGGGCAGTGGATCAGACAGATAATGAAACTGACCAAGCACGTTGCTAGGCACTGCCCACCCTAGGATTAATCACAACGGTGCCAGATCTCAGTAATACCTAGAATTTTGATAAAATCGGTTATGATTCAGCACGGTAATGTAACCGAAGTCTATGCCCTTGCCAGCAAATCTAGTCACCCTAACTACGACGGAAAATCAACAGACTTTAAGCATAAATCCCCCAACCTCTGGTCTATCTTTGCAGGGAGTTATCAGCATACCAGGGGATAAATCGATTTCCCATCGAGCCTTAATGTTGGGAGCGATAGCCTCAGGAAAAACTACCATTAAAGGGTTACTGTTGGGAGAAGACCCCCAAAGCACTGCTAGCTGCTTTCGTGCTTTGGGCGCAGATATCTCGGAACTTAATACTGAACAAGTGATTGTTAAGGGTATAGGACTAGGGAAACTGCAAGAACCCGTTGATGTCTTAAATGCAGGTAACTCGGGTACTACCCTACGACTGATTCTGGGACTACTCGCCTCTGCTGCTGACCGATTTTTTACTGTAACCGGTGACAAGTCTTTGCGATCGCGTCCGATGTCCCGTGTAGTCAAACCCCTACAACAAATGGGAGCAAGCATCTGGGGGCGTGAAGGTGCAACGCTCGCTCCCCTGGCCATTAAAGGCTCTGTTCTTAAACCAATTCACTACCACTCTCCCATCGCCTCAGCTCAAGTAAAATCCTGTATTCTCCTCGCTGGTTTAATCACCGAAGGACAAACAACGGTCACTGAACCAGCCCTCTCCCGTGACCACAGCGAACGGATGCTCAAAGCCTTTGGAGCTCAAATTATTACTGACCCAAAAACCAATAGTGTTACGGTGACAGGACCGGCTCAGTTGCAAGGGCAAACCGTAATTGTTCCTGGTGATATTAGCTCAGCGGCCTTTTGGTTAGTAGCCGGAGCGATTGTACCCGGTTCAGAACTGATTGTGGAAAATGTCGGTGTTAACCCTACCCGTACAGGTATTTTAGAAGCCCTATCTATGATGGGGGCTGATATTGAGCTGTTAAATCAGCGAGTAGTGGCTGGGGAGCCGGTGGCAGATTTGCGGGTACGTCACAGTAACCTCAAAGGATGCACCATTGCGGGTGACTTGATTCCCCGCCTGATTGATGAAGTGCCAATATTAGCAGTAGCAGCAGTCTTTGCCCAAGGAACTACTATCATTCGGGATGCAGCAGAACTGCGAGTCAAAGAAAGCGATCGCTTAGCCGTAATGGCATCCCAGTTGAACCAGATGGGAGCTCAGGTCACTGAATTGCCCGATGGTTTAGAAATTATCGGTGGTACTCCCTTAAGCGGTACAGACGTGGATAGTCATACTGACCACCGCATTGCCATGAGTTTAGCGATCGCAGCCCTCAATTCCCAAGGTACAACTACCATTCACGGTGCTGAAGCGGCTGCCATCTCTTATCCAAACTTTACTACCACCTTGCAAGAGGTAATTAAGGCTTCTTGACCGCAAGTATTCAGCTGTCAGCTATCAGCTATCAGCTGTCAGCTATCAGCTGTCAGCTTTTGAATACAAGAGGTAAACATTCGTTTAATAGTCACTAAAGCACAGCGCTTGTGGCCTGTGCCACAAAGAAGCCTGTGCCACAAAGCACCGATTGCGCTACGCGCACGCTACGGGAATGGCCAAGGGCTTTTACCCAGACTTTCAATTCTGATTAATATTGAACTATTCAATTCTATCCTTAGAGGTTTATTTTAAGCTGAACGCGCACCCGTGAGCTAAAAGCTGACCGCTGACCGCTGACCGCTGACCGCTGACCCCTCAAAATTAATCTAAAAATCAATAAAGTAAAGGGTAAAGGTTTCTAACATTACCATTTACCCATTACTCGTTACCCTCTAACCCCAATTTTTACCCGAGCAGCTAGCCCAAATCATTAAGGCTATCACTTTATGTCAGGGATTGGAGAACTTAACAAAGCTAGTTTACGCAGCTGCTTAGCTTGGGATAGGAACAACCTTTCGTAGGCTTTAATATCCTTATCCTTAGCAAATTCCTGATAGTAGCGCTCTTTGCTGGCTAGTTTCATTTTTTGCAGTTCATCAGCATTATTTAGCAGTATCTCCAGTTTCTCTTCCAATTCCGCTTCATTTTTGAAATAGTGAGCACCGGGTCCTGCAACCCAACGATTGAAGCGATTATTGTTTGCCAGAACCGGTTGACCAGCGCTGAGGGCTTCTACTAAAGAAGGATTAGTTCCACCAACTTGATGTCCATGAATATAGAGTCGTGCGTGGAATCTCAAGGCATTAACCACTGACTTATTATAGATAGCACCAGGAAATATCACCTCATCACTGGCTGCTTCTAAAACTTGTTTGTGATAGGGTATCTGATCAGGTAAATAGCGACCAAGCACCACCAATTTAAGACCCCGAGGTCGCCTGGAAAAGCTAGAAACAATCTCTAGAATCGAGTTTTCTGGTTCTGGTCTGGCAATCACCAAAGCATACTCCTTCGGAGCCAGATTATAGGGGATCAAAAGTTGTGAGTCGCCATCAACAACTTTCTCGGTTCCATAAGGAATAACCGTGATTTTATCAGAAGCTACTTTTCGGGTCAATAAATGACTTTTGATTGCTGGGTGATCAGCAATTAAGCTGTTAGCTAACCAACACCCAGCCCATTCATTGAGATATAACCAAATTTTTTCAGGAAGCCTCCATTTACTGCGTTTCCATTCCAGACCATCCATATTCATAAAATTGGTAATCCCTTTGAGGCGATACCAAATACTGAAGATAGCTGTGTTATAGCCAAGGGTAAGCACAATACCCTTTTGCTTGAGCGCATGTAATGTAGATTTCCAGTCAAAAATTATCGATCCCAGTGCGTTGCCATACGGAACCGGTATATGAACCAGACGAATACCATTCCAGTATTCTTCAAACATCTGATTTTTGTGCTCTTCCTGACAATAGACTGTGACTTCCCATCCCTGAGATACAAGATATTTTGACAGCCGTTCCGCGAAAGTTTCAAATCCACCATATTGGGCGGGAATGCCACGGATACCAAGAATTGATAGTTTCAACATTTTAGATGCCCGAGTCTAACAGTATACAAAGGCAAAAATTTGCCTTCCCAATCCAGCAGTTACTTAGACTAACTGAGTTGCTGAACGAAAATGCACCGAACAGCCGATAACAAACGGCTATCAAAGCGATGCAGAGGTGCGACCCGTGGCGAATTTAATTCGCCTACGGAAAGCGCACCTAAGCGGTCTTGGGGGTCCCCCCCATGAGCGACTGCATCAAGAGAGGTAGATAAACCCGATAATTATTTTTTTTCTACCTTGAGCTGCTTTATCAATCAAGTAGATTTATAGGATAAGGCTAGGCCATGATTTGTCAAAACTCTGTTAGTTTGGCGCAGTTTGACAATGGACTATCACCTGCCATCACTGAACATGGTATTTATCAACAAACCCTTAAAATCATTAATTATAATACGTTCCAGCGCGGTTGTTAATGTCAGACTTGATTTGATTGTAATACTGCTGGAACGCAGTACAACCGAGGATAGGGGATGTGATCCGCTTCACGCTGTGTCCCCTAGACATTTAGGATTTGTGTGATAAATAGTCTCTGAACTTTAGGCGGTCGTTGAAGCGGTTGTGCCAACTTTTCAAAATCGCCATAATCTGTTACGATTTCAGGATTTTTGAAGACGAATAACTTGACCATAGATGCAAGAATCACCATTAGTTTTGTAAATGGTTTAACGATGGCTTTGCTATTTAATCAGCCTTTCACACAATATATTAAAATCCCTGTCAAAATTCAAGATTTTAAAAAAAGTTAATGTTGTCAACAGCGGTCAATCAATTGTCAATCAAGTGCTACATATTGTAGTATCTCCCCTTCAATCAAATCAACGATGATCGACGTGGAACTGAGCTAGTTCATGGACAAACCTCCAACAATTAAATTGAGCTGAAGCAACATCTGATTAGTGTTCAGACTTTAGTAATCAGACTTGGCTAACAGGTTAATCAGACTTTGTGAAAAACTTGTGAACTCATCTATCTAGTAGGGGAAACACTTAGCTATTTTAAGCTAATAAACTATTTAACGACGTAGATTTGATGATTAAAGTTCCAGAATTTATAGGAGTTACGAAGTTTAGTTGGTTTTAGCTCCCTAACCCACCAAATATGGGGGGTACTACTTAAAAAATATACTAAGTTTGGTGGAGCAACGAGGGCAATGGGTAAGTCCTGATTGATCAAAAAAATCTCAAAAAAAATCTAAAACAGCGCGCTGAGTTGGCTTACAGTAAATCGTTTAACCCTGTCTTGATGCAGTCGCTCATGGGGGTTTCCCCCAAGACCGTAATGGTGCGTTTTCCGTAGGCGAATTAAATTCGCCACGGGTCGCACCTCTGCATCGCTGTTTTCAGGCTAAGTATTGAATAAATCATTGAAAAAAAGCTATAATAGTTGAAGTTTGCTATAATAGCTAACATTTGCTGTGAAATATGAGCAATCATTGCTAATCACGTCATGGCTAAGCAAGTAACGGTTAAGCAAGTAAGCTAATCAGCAACCGGGAAATAAGCGATGTTTTTGAACCGAGTACTCGCCAACCCAAACAATTATTGATAAACGGCCAACAGCCCAAGCTTCAGCCTGTAGCGTTTATGTTTCCAGTACAGGGAGCGCAATATGTCAATATGGGGCTGGAACTAGCCCATTACCTATCAACCCCTGCTGGGTCAGGAACTATCCTTAGCAATGATTAATGGGCCATCCCAATCGGTTATTTCCAATCCTAGTGAAGCGATCGCTTCGCGAACGGAACATCGCATTATCGCGCTCGAAACTCTCAGAAAGTCCTTGAGCACCAGCTGCTCACGTCGGTAAATCATCCAGGACAGGAGCAATCCGATCTAACCTTATTTTCCAGATTCTCTAGATTATCAAAACATCTTAGACGTTTAAAACCTCTGCACAACAGCGGCAGGGTTGAAAACAACTGACAGACTTGAGTCTGTCGTGTATAATTAAGGGATTTTTAAGTTATCAATCCAATCTTCAATGAGTTGAGTGATGGTTTGAGTTCTAATTTCAGAAATTTTACGCAAGCATTTTTTAAAATCTGCTGATATTAATCTATAGTCATAGGTGGCATTTTTTTTATCTTGACATTTTTTTTATTAATATCTATCTTGTAAATAGATAAATTAAAAAGTAACCGTTACATAAATAAAATTAAATTATTGCCTAGTAAGTAAACAGTTTTTGTAAAAAATAATGGAAAATATTACAAACGGTTTTAAGCGAATCGATCAAGACTTACAGGAACTAGGAAGCCGTTTTTCAAAGGTAGATCTAGCTGGGGTAGACTTAGATGAGATTCAAAGCCAATTGGAAAGTATTGCCGAGACGGAAAAAAAATTAAAAGAATATCTAGCAGACGTCTCACAGTTAAAGTCAGAATCAAGCGATGCAGCGCGGTCTTGGGGGTTTCCCCCATGAGCGACTGCATCAAGACAAGGCGATAATCAAGGAGCTCACCGAAGCCCATAAAACCTTTGAGCAGCGTTTCACTGAACTGAGCAAGAGCCATGAGCGAGAACAGGAAACCTTTGAGCAGCGTTTCACTGAGCTTAGAGATAATAATCACCTGCAAGTTGAAACCCTAAAGTTAGAACTATTGAAAGCCGAAACTCGATTAAACGTCTATGGTTATCAGATCCAAAAGCTTCAGGATTATATGAATAGTATCGAAACTAATTTTGCTGATATTAGAAATGATTTTCGTAGTTTACCCAACCAAATACCAACTTTAGTTGAGCCAGGAGTAGTTCAAAGTCAACAAAAAACTATTAAAAAACTGAATAAACAAATCCGGATGATATGGTATATTGATGTTATTATTGTTTATTGCCTTGGGCTGGGCTTAATTAGCCTCCTGAAGATATAGCGTCAGCTGTAAGCTTAAAATAAACCTCGTTAGCGTAGCATGGGCATCCCAGAAACGGTCGAATTTAATACTTCGAGATTACCCTGTCGCCCATTTAAACGACCTTTGATTAAATTAGACTAAGTCTTGCAGAAATTATTAAAAAAACCTATAGTGGCTTACTTGAGCAAGTAAAGTTGGCTATATTAGTTAACGTTTGCTGTTACATCTGAGCAATCATGGCTTTTGCAAGTAATAGCTCCCGTACGTAAGCCAATCAGCAACCGGGAAATCAGGGATGTGTTTGAACCGAGTACTCGCCAACCCCAACAACTACCGAAACAATTACCCAAACAACTATTTATAAACGGCCAACAGCCCAAGCTTCAGCCTGTGGCATTTATGTTTCCAGGACAGGGAGCACAATATGTCAATATGGGGCTGGAACTAACCCATGAAATATCAACATTTTGTGATTTGATTGATCGATGCTCAGAACTCCTCAAACCCCATCTGGGTATTGACCTGCGCCATGTACTCTACCCAAAGCAGGAACAGACTAATCAGGCCACAGAGCAACTGAAACAGACTACTATTACCCAGCCAGCCCTGTTTGTGATCGAGTACGCCCTAGCTCAGTTATGGATGTCGTGGGGAGTCCGTCCCCAAGCCATGATCGGTCACAGTATCGGTGAATATGTGGCAGCCTGTGTAGCTGGGGTCTTCTCCTTAGAGGATGCATTATCTCTGGTTGCCCTTCGAGGGCAGATGATGCAACAACTTCCTGGTGGTTCAATGCTTGCTGTTCCTTTACCAGAACAAGAGGTGGAATCCCTGCTAGGTCAGGAACTATCCTTAGCAGTGATTAACGGGCCATCCCAATCAGTGATTTCTGGTCCGACTGATGCGATCGCATTATTACAAAACCAATTGGATCAACAAGGGCTAGAGTACCGCAGGCTACATACCTCCCATGCCTTTCATTCCAAGATGATGGAACCGATCTTGGACTCCTTCACCAACCAGGTAAAACAGGTTAGTCTCAAGCCCCCACAAATTCCCTACCTATCTAATGTTACTGGCACTTGGATTACAGCCGAGCAAGCAGTCAATCCACGCTATTGGGCACAGCATCTGCGGCAAACTGTGCGATTTTCTCAAGGTGTGCAACAGTTGTTGAAACAACCAGAGACCATCCTGCTAGAAGTAGGGCCTGGGCGAACCTTGAGCACATTAACTAAACGACACTCTCAGAAAGCGGTTGAGCAGCTGGTGCTAACGTCAGTACGTCATCCACGACAGGAGCAATCGGATCTAAGCTTCTTGCTCACTACCGTAGAACAGCTCAGGGAAGCAGGGGTATCAGTGGATTGGGATGGATGCTATGGTCAGACACCTGACCAGCAAGACATCCCAAGGCACAAAGGCCAAGAAGATGATGCTCAAAAAGACAACAGTACTCTGGTAGCACCTGACCAACCTCAGCCAGAGTCATCCCACACCTTTGTTGCTCCCCGAGATGACTTAGAACGTCAATTGAGCAAAATTTGGGAAAACGTCTTAGGAATCAAATCTATCAGTGTTACAGATAACTTCTATGACCTAGGAGGAGACTCTCTCCTAGCCGTGCGCCTGTTTGCTGATATTGAGAAAGTTTTCCAGAAAAAACTGCCCTTAGCTTCTCTGCTAATGGCTCCAACTGTAGCCCAATTAGTAAACCACCTGCGCCAAGACCAAAGTGCTGCTCCTTGGTCCTCAGTGGTACCAATTCAGAGCAATGGTTCCAAGCCCCCTCTATTTTGTATTCATGGAGCCGGTGGTAACATTCTCAGCTTTCGAGATTTGGCACGTTATTTAGGTTCGGAGCAACCGTTTTATGGACTACAATCATTGGGTCTCGATGGCAAACAGACTCCCCTGACCACAGTTGAAGATATGGCTCGCTGCTACCTCCAGGAAATACGTACTATTCAGCCCAACGGTCCCTATTTTCTGTCAGGATACTGCTTTGGAAGTAAGATTGCTCTGGAAATTGCTCAGCTGCTCCGCTTAGACGGTGAGACAGTGGCTCTGCTAGCTCTCCTTGAACCTAGCCCTGTTAACTTCTCCACAAGTGAAAACCAAGTTCCCTATCAACGCAGCTATAGTGACCGATTAAAGGGACTGTTTCAGCGATTGATTCATAGAGGTTTTCAAGACGTACTCAAGCAGCAATTCCTAAAAGCTGTTTCTAAGTTATATCAGTCCTTTGGGATTTCCTTACCGCAATCTCTCCAAATCATCAAAGTCCAAGAAGCTAACACCTTCGCTTCAAAAAATTATGTGGCCAAACGCTACTATCGGGACCCAGTAACAATGTTCTTGACCAGTGAGCGGATTGCCCAGTCTCCAGAACTCCAAAAAGGCTGGATAGAGTTAGTTACTGGAGAGCTGGAAATCCAGGAAATCTCTGGTAAGCACTTAGATGACCAACCAGGGAGTTTTCTCAAAGACCCCCATGTAGAGCTACTAGCTCAAAAGATTAGGGCTTGTATAGATCAGGTAATTGTTAGTTAATGGTTAATTTAAACCTAAGCATTCAGCCGTCAGCCATCAGCCGTCAGCTTTGTGGCACAGGCTTCTAGCCTGTGACTTCACCTCAAGTAGCGTGGCCATTGGCCAAGGCTAATGCCTGATAGCTGATAGCTGATAGCTGATAGCTGATAGCTAATAGCTGATAGCTGTTCGCGTAGCGTGCGCGTAGCGCTTAAGCTGATAGCTGAATGCTTACGAATTGATGACTTCCTGATATAGATTCAACATTTGTTCACCGATTATCTCCCATGACCAATTCTCTGAAACTATCACTCGTCCTTTTAGTCCCATAGATATGCGTTTTTCCCCATTAGTTGCTAACTGCAACAGTGCTTGATCTAAATCATTGATCACTTGGGATAGGTTATCGACAGGCACTTTAATTCCCCAGTCTTCTTGAACCATCAACGAGGGTCCACCAATATCGAGACAAACTACAGGTCTAGCAGACGCCATTGCTTCCAACACCACCGTCGGCCAATGATCATGGAAACTCGGATGCATTAACACGTCCACCTCTGCCATCCGTTGTAACACCTGATCACGGGAAAGCTTCCCCCAAAAACGTACAGCATCACCGCATCCAAGGTCCTTGGCCAATTTCTCTAGCCTCTCCTTTTCAGGACCATCACCAATCAGCCAGTATTCACTAGTAGGCCGTTCACGATGGAACTGGGCAAAGGCACGGATGCCCAATGCAAACCCTTTCCAACCCAAAAATCGGCCAATACTAACTACTCGAAAGGGTTCGTCTTGGCGCTGGGGGAGTTGAGCTAATCTTTCAATATCCTTTTGATTAAGACCAAAGGGAGGAAAAGCTTTAACTGGTAAATTGTCTGACCATTGGCTCGCTTCCCGAGATAGAATTAATTGAGCGCGAGAAGCGACACACCACTGGGTAAAGCCACCTAGAAGATTCATCGACACCATCCGAATCCGTTCCATCATGGCCGATTGTAGGGATAATGTGTTCAAGAGTACCGAAGGAATTTTATCTTTAGCGCCACCATTCCAAATCAAGGGCACACCTAACCAGCCTATCCATGTGGGCAACCAGGAATTTTGATAGGTGACATGGTGAACTAAATCAAAGCCAATTTGCCCCTGGAGTTTTTTCGCCACAAAAAATGCTCTAATCTGCCAGGCGATATAGTACAAATAATGGGATAATCCTGAATTACGAGACCCTTCAGACATTGCTACAAAGATAAAGGTAACATTGTCTAAAGGTGAATTAGCCAATTCCTGTTCAATCTGAGATTGATCAGTTATGTTAGTGAGCACCCAACACTTATGGCTATGGTCCTTAGCTATTTGTTTTACGACATTCCAACCTATACCATATTCAGACCCTCTTACTGGGGAACAGCCATAAGCAGAAATCAGGATATTCATGATTCTTTTTCCCTGATTAATTCAGCTGATAATTAGTTATATTTTAACAGTTAACAGACTTAGGCGTCTGACTAGGGAGTATGTTACCTTTGTAATTAGGTAAATTGATCCCCTCCGATCACAGGATAGACTATCCTGAAGCACCATAGACAGATCCAAGTGTGGGTTAGTGCTCACGAAAAACAGGGCATTGCTGAATCAAGGAATGAATATGAGTGGGGTGGGCATCCTACCTGGGGTGAAAATATCAGAAACAGGCAAGATGCCTGTTCCACGAAACTCTTAAAATCATTCCATTATTAAGCAACGCCGCCTTGAGAACCTGATTGGGCTGTAATGGCTGTATGCCAGACTTGGGAACAGTGAGCGGAGATTAATCTAGCAGTAGTGGCGGCGGAGTTAAAGCAAGTGGATCGCAATTTGGTAGAAATTGATGCCACGATCGAGGGGATTTTGTGATTAGTTAGGGATGGATGCTCCTTACATGTTTGTTTAGGTAAATTAAAGAGTATGAAAATCCTTACCATAAAAATTAAAAACTATCGTGTATTTGAAAACCTGGAAATAAAAAATATTCCCGCATTTTTTGTTGTAGTTGGTGCCAATGGAACCGGTAAATCAACCCTATTTGACATATTTGGTTTTATCCACGATGCTCTCAAAAATAATATTCGTCAAGCTCTCCAAGTTCGTGGCGGTTTCAATGAAGTTATCACCCGAGAAAAAGAGCAAGAATATATCGAAATAGAACTGCAGTTCCGTATGAAAATTCTGGGAACTCAGCGCCTGGTTACCTATATTCTGATCATTGGACAAGACAAAAGACGACCGTTCATAAAACGAGAAATTCTGCGTTATAAACGTGGCGAACACGGTAAACCTTTTCATTTCCTAGACTTTCGAGAAGGAAAAGGATTCGCTATTATTAACGAAGAAAACTTTGAACAAGCTGACACAGAACTAGAAAGGGAAGAACAACAACTTGAATCCAGCGACATTTTAGCCATAAAAGGCTTAGGACAATTCCAACGCTTCAAAGCCGCCAGTGCCTTTCGTTCCCTGATCGAAAACTGGCATGTTTCCGACTTTCATATCAATGAAGCTAGAGGCAGCAAAGACGCACTCTATGCTGAACACCTCTCCCCCACAGGAGATAATATGGCAGTAGTAGCCCAATACATCTATCAAGAACACCCCGATATATTCGATAAAATTCTCCAGCGCATGCAACAACGAGTCCCCGGCATTTCCAAAGTAGAAGCCAAAAACACCGAAGACGGCAGACTAATCCTAAAATTTCAAGATCAAGCCTTTAAAGACCCCTTTATCGATCGCTATGTTTCCGATGGCACCATGAAAATGTTTGCCTATTTAATATTGCTCTTCGATCCTAAACCTCACCCCCTGCTCTGTGTCGAAGAACCCGAAAACCAACTTTACCCCAGCCTTTTACATGAACTCGCCGAAGAATTTGCCAGCTATGCCCATCGTGGTGGCCAGGTCTTTGTCTCTACCCACTCCCCTGACTTTTTAAATGCCGTTCCCCTGGAGAGCATCTTTTGGCTGACCAAAGAACATGGGATCACCAAATTTTCAAGGGCTAAAGATAATCCAACCCTTGTCAATCTAGTCGAAGCTGGAGACTTACCCGGCTATCTCTGGAATCAAGGCTGGTTTAAAGGAGTTGCCCCCTAATGATTGATAAGCTAATTTTTCTGCTAGAAGAACCCTCCATGAAAAATGTTTTAGAGCAACTCCTACCGAAAATTATCCCCGATCAAATCACCTATATTTGTATCCCCCACCAAGGCAAACAGGACTTATGTAAATCTATTCCAAATAAAATTAAAGCCTTTCAATATAGTCCTGACACTAGATTTATTATCGTCCATGACCAAAACTCCCATGATTGCCAAAAACTCAAATCCGAACTATTAGAAATTTGTCAAACTGCCGGAAAATCCAATAATGTGATGATTCGGATCATCTGTCATGAATTAGAATCCTGGTTCTTAGGAAATTTGGCGGCAGTCGAAAAAGCCTATCACATGAAACCTAATAGCCTCAGTAAACAACAAAGTAAAAAGAAATATCGTAACCCCGATCAGCTTAACTCTGCCAAACAAGAGCTTAAACGTTTAGTTGAGGAATACTATCCAGGAATTCATTCTAAAAAAATTGCACCCCATTTATCCTTAACTGACAATAGATCCCACAGTTTTCAAGTCTTTATTAAAGGTATTAAACATCTCCTATCGGTATCACCATGACCAAATCCGGTTGGGTGCATCTCATTGTCTTGATGCAGTCGCTCATGGGGGAAACCCCCAAGACCGC
This sequence comes from Moorena sp. SIO1G6, assembly GCF_010672795.1. Lineage (NCBI taxonomy): Bacteria > Bacillati > Cyanobacteriota > Cyanophyceae > Coleofasciculales > Coleofasciculaceae > Moorena > Moorena sp. SIO1G6. Next base: position 70,266 of record NZ_JAAHFZ010000006.1, on the reverse strand, counting down.
GCTGCCTCCCCAAGACCGCGCTGCATCGCTTTTGCTGTTTGATACGGTGGTGCGTTATGGGCAGCAACCTAACGCTGGCTACCGTAAAAATGAGGGCAAACCCTTCGGTGGTGCGTTACGGGGCTACTGGCTACGAAGTTGAATATGATGGCAATCCCCCCCTAACGCACCCTACGCACCCTACGCAAAATTTTCAAATATGAGATGCTACGATCTACAAGCGTCTGCGAATCGCTTCTACAATGTTTCGGGTTCGGTGAAGATTCATTAACAAGGCTAGGGTCAATTTTACCGGTAAAAATGCCCAGCTTAATGCTAACATCAAGGGGTTGGGCTCAATCGAAGCATAGGAGTAACCATGGTTGAGCATGTTAGTATAGGTTACTTGCTGGCAAATATGAATCTCTGTCACAGAAAGTCCCCCACGCCGCCATTTTCCAGTGGTATTGGGATCAATCCCTCGACGTTTTGGTGTAATTTGCTTATGGGATGAGACACCGCCCTCATTTTGAGGAACGTCCAACATTTGAGCTTGGAACTCCAGACCTAGAAACTGGCAAATCTCTTCCACGGTCTGCTCTGGATTTGTGACCAAATCTTCAAATCTCACCGTACGACATCGGGGATGATTGGCAAATTTTTCAGCAGCGTTAATCGAGGCATTCCAAAGTTTTGAGATGGTAAAGGGATGATAATTGCACCAAGACCGGAAGGCTTCTCGATAGGGAATATTATTGGCACCCAGGAATTTGATTCGCCACTTATATTTTTGTGAAAGCAGTACGTCTCGGGGGTCACGAACCATATGAATAATCCGGCTTTCGGGATAAAGTTCGAGAATTTCAGCTATATATAAGACATTGCGCGGAGTTTGTTCACAAGGAATCTTCTTACCGTTTTTGCCAGCTTTGTATTCCAGAAATACCTTAAAGACATCCCCAGAGGTCAGCCTTTGCTCCGGAAGCTGGGAAATAATTACTTTGGCTTCTTCACTAAAGTCACTGGGATCTCCTGGACGCAGAACATCACTATGCTGAATTGATAAGAGGCGAGCGGCTAGCTGTTCTGCTTCTGCCTGAGTCAGGTAAGAGTCCCGATGCTGGTCGGACCATAACTGCCCAAAAAAATGGAGTTCCTCAAAGGTGAAAACCTCTGAATTTAATCCCAATATTAGACCCATCAGAGTAGTTCCACTACGGGAGTTTCCCACTACAAATATCTGTTCCACTCTGGGTTGATGATCAATCATGATGGGCTGATGGGGTGATAGGGTGATTGGGGAATTGCCAACAGTATGATGATAAGTATATCAGCACTAAGGATTCAGCATAGCAAAAAAAATGCTTGTCTTTTTTTGATACTGTTCTCTTTTGCATTTTGCCTTTTTCCTTAAAAAGTGGTGCGTTACGGGGCTACTGGCTACAAAGTTGGATATGATGGTAATGCCGCCCCTAACGCACCCTACTCCTTTTGCCTGTTCCCGATTCGCGATTCCCGATTCCCGATTCCCGATTCCCTATTCTCTTGTTGAACAGACCAGGAATTAACTACTAGTCCAGCCAGTAACCAAAAATAAAAACTAAAGGGTCGCAGTTTAAATGTCCGTTCCACAAAGGTGTACAAAAAAGAAACAATAATTATAGTACAAAGCATCACCCCAAGGGATTTGTATTCCAGGGATGAAGAGGATTTAATTAGAGATTGAGAGGTTTGGTAAAGCCGTAGCAAGATTAGCCAAAAAATCCCCAAACCAACAATTCCAAAATACCCCAGGAAGGCAAACCAGTAGGCATCTTCCAGGAGTTCCACATGCCAGGATAAATGCCGTTGTTCATCTGGGGAGAGAATCACGGAATTTTCTATTCCTCTTTGTAAGGCACCAGGCTCTGGACCAAAGCCAAACCAGCCTCCTGAATTCATCAAACCATTAACAATGGTCTTGGCTGCCCAACCCCGCTGAGCTTCTAAGTTGTGTTGCCAGTAATCTGGAGAAAAAATGGAGAAGAAATAGGAAGTAAGATCAGGTATTTCACCGTCGTCAGAGACTGAAGCGGCTGATGTTTGAAGATTGAGTAATGGAGAAATCAATACTACAGTTATCAAAAGTGCTGTAGCAAACCAGAGGATGAGGGCAGTATCTCTTTTTCTGTTGAGATGAATTAAGACTAGAATAGGAATTAGTAGCGATATCATCAGTCCAGCTCGCTTTTTGGAAGCAAAGTTAGCGAAATAGAGCACTAAAATACTAGCGGAATCTTTCAAGTTGGGAATAATATGACTAGAGTGAGTGTAGACATGGCTAATAAATACTGAAATTGCTAACATCAGGAATCCTGAGAGGATGGCACTGTCGCCAAAGGTGCCAATGCTGGCATTTTTGGCAGCCATTGTGCCGGAGTGGATGACTTGCCTGGTGAATAGTTTCTGACTGATGCTGGCGGGTAAGAAGTATTGGATTGAGGCTATACCGGCCTGGATTAAACTGGCTAGTCTAATACTTTTTAATAAGGTGGCAAGCTGTTCGATAGAAATGTCAATATTAACAACAGTATAGTAAACGGAGATATACCGAAAATTAGTGCGTAAGTTTTTTATGCTGCCTGGAATTCCAGCATGGTTAACCACAATGGAAATCATGCTAGCAATGAAAAAGGCAATAATTAGGATATCTAGGGGGGTTTTTCGTATACCTTTACCAGAGGATAGCCGCAGGTAAATTACCCTTACCATTAGGATGTAAAGGATAATTTCTGGAACAAAACGTATTAAGCCGATTAACGGTGATGGTAAGGGCAGCCAGTTGAGAAAAAAGTCTTCAAAGGGTTGGTAGATGGTGAGGGTTAAAATTATCGCAAATGGTAGTTGCCCTGTTTGCATCGCCCATCTATACCAGGCAATTATTTTGTTCATTGTTGGGAGTAGGGAGTTAAAAGTTGGGAGTTGAAAGTTGAAAGTTGAAAGTTGAAAGTTGGGAGTAGGGAGTTAAAAGTTGGGAGTTGAAAGTTGGGAGTTAGGAGTTGAAAGTTGAAAGTTGTCTAAATGCCTGTTCATTTCTGGGTTTATTCAGTGGTATTCTAGCTAAGTTGGTAATTCTGGTAACATCTATAGGGTAAGTAAATGAATTAATTGTGAAATTTTTTGTTCCCAACTCCCTGTTCCCTACTGGGTGCATCTCATTTTTGCTGCTTGACCTGGTGGTGCGTTACGGGACGGGCTATCCTAACACTGGCGGTAGAGCGGAAAATTAGGGCGACCCCGTCCCTAACGCACCCTACGCCACTACTCCCTATTCCCTATTCCCTGTTCCCTGTTTCCGGTGCTATAAGCTATGTCTGTTGCTTTAATTGCCCATTACCTTGGTCCTCGCTTAGGCATTGGGCAGTATCTAAATCGATTACTACCACCTCTAGTTGAGGAACTGCTCAGCCGAGACACTAAGGTGAAAATCTTGGCTTCTCCGAATGCGTTTGAGAATACCCCTACCCTACAGGAGTTGGCAGATAGTGTTAATATCCTACCACCGCTGGATTACTCCCCAGCAAAGCGGTATGGTTGGGTGGCGACTCGCTTGAATGGGTATTGTGCTCAAGCAGGAGTAGAGGCTCTTGTCTGGCTATCTAACCCGATTGTTCTGCCGTGGCATCCACCTACTATTGCAGTGCTTCATGATGTCAATGAATGGAAAGCGGCTAATAAGTATGGCGATCGCATAAAAACGGCTTTGCGATCGCTAATCTACCTCGATGCCTCGATTCGTTTTGCCCAGCAGATTATCGTGGTTAGCAAAGCTACCGAGAATGACCTGCTACACTTTCGTCCTAACCCAAGGCTTCAACAGAAGCTGAAAACTATTCCCAATGGAGTAGACTCACCCCTAGCTAAGTTACCAACCGTCTCAATTCCTGCTCCCAGTGGACCATTCTTGTTATCGGTAGGTCGCATCGACCCAGCTGCTAAGCGCTTACCGGAAGCTGTGGCATTAACCACTCAACTCAGAGAGCTTAGTGGTGAACCTTGGGAATTGCATTTAGTGGGAGGGATGAATACTTCCACCCAAGCTAGCGGTGAAGCATTCCTCAAGTCAATTGAGAGCTTGCCTTGGGTTCAGTATCATGGCCACATAAGCGATCGCATTTTGGCTCAATGGTATCGAGAGGCAACAGCGGTAGTGTTTCTGTCTGACCGGGAGGGATTTGGACTACCCATTGCCGAAGCCGCATCATTTGGTCGCTTCGTCGTCGTCTCTCAAGGGAATCAAGCCGGTCTGGAAGCGGGGGGGTCTGCCATCATTACCGTTGATCCTGATCAGCCTAGGGAGGCAGCCGAGAAGGTAATGGGTGGCTTGAAAGAAAAACAATTAGCTTCGATTAGTAGTAATTTGCCCAAGTGGGAAACAGCAGCAATGGCTTATGCTGATGCGATTAATCAACTCAATAGGGAGTAGGGAGTAGGAAATAGGGATGCGATTCCTGCTCCCCTGCTCTGATAATAATAGAATTTAAATGAAGACTAGCTTATATGACCACAGCCACTCCACCCCTAACCTTAGAGGAGTTCCTCAAACTTCCAGAAACCAAACCCCGATCAGAATTTATCAATGGGGAAATCACTGTTAAGCCCATGCCACAAGGCCAACATAGTCTGCTTCAGATTGAATTGTGTCAAGCTATCAATCAAGTCGCTAATCCCAACAAAATTGCCAAGGCTTTCCCGGAACTGCGCTGTACCTTTGGGGGTGAATCAATTATTCCCGACATCACAGTATTTCGTTGGGCAAACATCCCCATTGAACCAACTGGCAAAATTGCCAACCCCTTTGAAATACATCCAGATTGGGCAATCGAAATTCTTTCCCCAGACCAAAGACAAACCAAAGTCCTGAGCAAACTCATCCACTGTTTGCGTCATGGAACCGAACTAGGATGGTTAATTGATCCGGAAGAAGAAAGTATTATCGTGATTGATCAGACTCAACGATTGGAAATCTTTTCAGCAACCTCTACGTTACCGATTCTCAATGGAGTAGAGTTAGAACTAACAGTTGAGCAAGTTTTTGGGTGGTTAACCCTAGGGTAAGGTTACATGGGGTGCATCTCATAGGAAGCGGTCTGGCGTTGCTGAATAATAGAATGATTTTAATAGAATGATAAAACCTAGAATCACTCTATTAAGCCCGTCTCAGTTTTGTGCGATACATCAGATAATAAAATGAAGTAAATAAAATCAGGGCAAAAAATCCAGCCGAAACTACGGATGTCGTGAGCGGAATCAACAGTAAAGAAGTCAGCAATTCAATTCCAATTAAACTAATCAAAATCCCAACCACCATTTGGCGTTTCATCAGACTACAAAGAATTGCTCCGGTTGGCGCACCCACTACCACAACTGGAACCGCCGCTAACCAATAATTACTGACGGGAGTCACAAAATCCCCCAGGATAAAGTTATGAATTAAAAAGCCTATGACGGCATTAATTGCCATCAAAATCACTGAAGTTGGAGTGCTAACTTTTTCACATAAGCCAAACAGTAACACCATTACAGAGTAGGCAAAAACATCCATTCCACTCCCAACTAACCCACTAATCATACCGCCCATTACTCCGACGACTAGACATAAAATTTTTTCTCGTTTACCCCAGTGTTCAATCGTAAATTTACGTTCAGTCTTAGTTAAATTTAAGTGAATTAAAATGAGGGCAAAACTGCTGACCATCATTGTAAATGAAATTTTTATGACTTCGGGAGGAAGTAAAGGAGCCAGAAAAGCTGTTCCCATAAAAATACCTGGAATTCCCCCTAAACTCACCCAACGAATTAACTTCCATTCTACTGGAGTTTTCATAGCCACAATTGTAAAAGATGCGGCACTCATTCCAATACTTTGAATGGCTAAAGAAAAGAGTTTTGCATCGGGGGGAGAGACGTGAAGCCACTTTGTTAAAGCTGGAAAAGCAACTGCGCCTCCTCCCATACTTGTCGCTCCTGCAACCATGGAACCAAAGACCATTGTGAAGGCAAATTCCCAATGTTCAATCAGGTTGTAAATAGCTCGACTTGGTTCAATAATAATCAGCCAGCTTGTCCAAACTGTGAGTACACACAATAGACTATAACGAATAGAACGTTGGTCTAAAATAAACTGAAAAAATGAATACATAAACTTTAAAATATTGAAGATTATTTGATTGATATAAAAAATAATTTTAGAAGCTTTTTGATTTCGGTTTTGGTAAAACATAATTACTATTGTTTAGCTTTATGATTCTAAAAAAATGACATGAGAGAGATTTAAAGCATCATCAAAATATGATAATTTAATCAACAAAAAAACTATTGAGTTAAGTTTCATCAGTTGTCACAAAAAATCTAATCAGTTGAGCATCAGAAAGTGAAGGGTTTTTGCTCTTTGATAAATAGTGTTTTTAAATAGTCGAGTTCAACTACCATCAATAAGGGCAGAGCTGTTTCATTTTCAGGAATAAATTTACAGGTCAATCGGTTGAAAGGGAGCTGGGGTGCTGGAGAGAGTATTTTTATTAATAAAAATATCCCTATCTCCCTACCCGTTAAATTTTATTCGAACTATGAAACAGCCCTGCCTCAATAAGGGGGATCTGAAGGGAGTAAAAGTAAAAATCTAGAGAGAGATAAGAAAGATGTCTGGAATCAGAAAATTGCAGAATGCATAATATTTCTGTTGAAATAGCACCAGACATCTCTATCTATTGTGATGAACTTAGAAAGGAATAGGCCCAGGAACTTGAATTCCTTTCTGAACCGCAGGACGTTCTGCAATTTGATCATGCCATGCGATTAAGCTGGAAAACTGATCGAAGCTAAATCCCATACGTTTAGCAGTATAAATCCAACCCCAATGGGCAATATCTACAATGGAGTATTCATCACCGCAGAGATATTTTTGCTGCTTCAAACGTTGTTCAAGGACACCATACAGCCTTTCAGTTTCTTTGGTATAGCGTTCAATTGCGTAAGGGATTTTTTCGGGAGCAAACAAGGCAAAGTGTGCTCGTTGTCCGAACATTGGCCCAATAGAAGCCGCTTGGAAAAAGAGCCATTGAATTGCTTCCCAACGACCTTGAGTTGATTGCGGTACTAACCGTCCAGTTTTATCTGCAAGATAGAGTAAAATTGCACAGGATTCAAATACCGTTTGTCCAGTTTCTTGATCTACAATTACTGGAACTTTAGCATTAGGATTGAGTGCAACAAATTCTTCTTTAAATTGTTCTCCTTCATAGACATTTATATCCTTTACAGTGTAAGGGAGTTCAAGTTCTTCCAAACAAATAGAAATTTTGTGACCGTTTGGGGTATTGTGTGTGTACAGTTCAATCATTGAAGACTCTTGGGTTGATTAGTGAAATGTTCAGTGAACTTGAGAGGAAATCATCAAGATTTAATTGTTTTAAAATAATTATATCTTGCTTGATTTGTTTTAAGTTTTTATCCTCTCAATATCTTTATATTACTACAATTCATTGTAGCTTAATTCCGGATGATTTATCTTGTTTTTTTTGATAAATTATTACTCACAAATAAGAATGCCAATACAATCACTAATCCGGAATTAAAAATTGAAGGTTCGGGTACAGATTGAAGGGGATATTCTTGAGTGGCTTTGACAATACTCAGCACTTCAGAAACCTCAGAAAGAGATTTCTGAGCCTGATTTGCAAATAAATTATGAGAACGAACAGTAGGATGAATGGGATTCCAGAATACAAATTCATCAGGATTGGTTGCATTCGTATCTAAAAAAGCCTCTGTGACATTAGAAAAGCCAAAGTTAGCTGGATTTTCTATAGCTTGATTCAGGGCTGAATACATATCAACCTGAATAATATTGATGTCTGAATTTTGTTCAACTTCTTCTAAAGCTATTTGCAACGCCGCATTATGATCTCGGGTAGCTTGTGCCAGTCTTTGCTGAACTTCAGGAGAACCATTAACAGCAAGGGGAATTGCACCTAAATCAAAAATATTAGGTATCATAATATTTTTTGCCCCTGCATCGGCTAACTTATCAATTGTTGTTAATAAGTTGGTAATGGGTGTATCAACTTCCGTTAAACTTAAACCCACATAATCATTACCTCCTCCCCAAACCATATAAAGTGCATCGGGATCGGCAACGGGATTTTCGGCGACAAAATCATCAATTTGTGTTTGGATTCCCGGTAAAGGCAGTAGGTTATCGGGTAAAACATCTGTTCTCGGATTGAGAACATTATCGGTTCCTGTCGTTGCACCTCCATGGGCGACATTATTTTCAGGATTGATCTCTAAACCCAACTCAGGGATTAAAGTTTCAATCCAAATTATCCCATTGGTAAAACGTCCTTCAAAATTTGGAAATTCTGGAAAAATACCGTTAGTCAGTTCAAACAAATTCCCATCATCAGAAAAACTATCTCCAAAAACATAAACATCGCTAAAAAGTTTGCCGGGAAGATAACCCTGATATTGACCAACTGTTAGGTAATGATCAATGGGACTCTTGGCTGTACCATTTGCGATCGCATCAGCCACTTCTGGATATTGAGAAAGATAAAAATCCTCATCAAAGATTTGATCGATAGTGATGCTCATCAAAAATTTATCCTTGTCCTAGTTGAGTTATCAATTTTAAGTCCTAGAGCGGGATGTTTTCCCACTCCAATTTTTAATTTTTGAGATTAAAAAAGTCTGACGCTAAAATTATGTTTATACCGTTTTATAAGACTTTATTTTAGATGAATTAAACATAAAATGACGTTCTACATTCCATTGATTTGACTTCCGATTTTTGAGCATTAAACCTGCACCTATTGCACCAAAAGCTAACAAACCAACAGGGAAAGAAGACTCAGGGATTGATATTGTGCTAATAATAGCCTGGTCTGCTAGCAGACCAATAAAAGCTCCACCCGTAGGATTTTTTAAGAATAAGTCAATGGTGTTAATGTCATCAGGTAGGGGAATATCTATACTTTGAAAACTCTCGCCAATACCAAACTCAATTGGGATTTCAGTTCCAGTGCCTATAAAAATGCTACCACCAACGATATCCTCAACAGCACCAGTGCGGATTACGTCTACTGTTGCTACAGAAGACCCTTTCTCAGTGAAGAATTGATTACCGGCAAACTCTAGTGAGCTAGGAAATATAAGCCCGTTTGCTGGGGCGGCTTCCAAAAGTTCTTCAGGATTTACAGGAGGTTGATTAAATGGATCTGTTACGGGCTGACCGACTTCCCGGAAAAAGTCTTCAACTCCTGTAGGTTCATAATAAATGAGTAGCCTCGCCAAATCTGATGTCTGATTTCGGAAGGCGTGCTTGCCATTTTGGGGGCCAAAAATAAGCGTTTCAGATGGTGTCAGTGCTGTTTGGTCTTCTAATTGAAACTCTAAAGTACCATCCAGCATGAAAAACCACTCAGCTTCATCTTCATGGAAGTGTAATGGAGTACCACCGCCAGGGACAACAACGACATCTAATAGTGTGTACTGTTCATCAGTGGTCTCGCCTGTTTCGACAAAGGAAATTCGTCCACCTGCGACCCATGCAGTTTCTAAATCTTGGTAGAATAAAGATGTCGATGATGTATCATCTAACCCGGCTAAATAATCAGTGATAGGCGTGGGAATGGGGCCATTCAAAAAATCAGAGATATCAATCGAACTAGATGTTACTGTTGAGGAATTCTGTTGTCCATGCTGATGGAAATCAAAACCAAAGTGAGCTTCTGCGGGAAAACTAATTCCCAAAGTTAATAGAAATGAGCTAGCGACGTAAAATGCGGTAGACTTAGTTTTGAAATTCATGGGTATACCTACTAAAAATTTTGACAATGTAATGGTCTGAAATTCCCTGCTCTTCCAAGGAATTTAAAATATTATACAATACCAACGTAGTTCCGGGCAACATTTTTAGCAAAAGTTAATGAAGTTGTCAGTTGAGAGAGTTTGGATTCACTTAACTTGCGTCGAAAACGCACATCTTCTAAATCTTCTCCTTGTGGTGAGTGCAGCATGGTTAACAAGCTGTAAGAGAATTCTTGAGCACGCCAGATGTAGGGCAAGCGAATTTCGGAGTACTGCTCAAGATAATAAATATCATTGTTTTCGAGATAAGCTGTTGAGCATTTAGATTGGGATACCTAAATTGCTCAAAGGGAACAGGTAACAGGGAATAGGGAACAGTAAAACAACCATTTAAATGCTCAACAGCTTAGTAGCTAATCAATGTTTATGCTAGGACTACTGCATCTTGCACCGCTAAATTTAAGCCTTTTCCACCCATTGGGGGAATAATATGAGCCGTATCTCCTACTAATAATAATCGCTGATAACCCATGGGTTCCATCACATAATTTCGCAGCTCCATAATATGCTTTTGAAAGATTTCACCTTCATTTAATGGGCATCCTTTTTTAGCAAGCCGCTGGTGTAAATTACTCCAGATGCGTTCATCTGAGCAATCTTCTAAAGTATCGGTGCTGGGAAATGGAAACCCTGGTTTATCTTGCTCATGTTTGGAAAACACACGACTCATGCTTGTATGTTTATTTAGGGGGAATTTAAAATATTTAATTCCCCCTAAATTTCCAAGATAAATGTTTGTTATAATGGTCTCAGGAAACCTTGATCAAATTAATTTGACTCGAAAATTAATATTCTCATTTAATGATTTACGATTTTTATTCAACAGAGCGCCTGCACTGCAAGCCATGAGTAGTAAACCGGAAATCAAAGAAGGCTCAGGAATATTTACATTCTCTTCATCATTTGTAACACCAAATGTTTTAACAAAGTTTTCTAATTTATACGGATTATCAGCCGTAAATAGTAGAGTGCGAGCGGACAATTGTCCCAAGTTACTAAAACTGTACTTGCTTCCTTCTGGCAAGTAAATAAAGGTATTCGGATCAGCACTAAAAGATTGATCGGCAACATTAATAGTTAGCTCTCCATCCAACGTGTAGAGTGCTAAATCAGTTGGAGCTATTAATAATTCTTCAAGCCCTGAGTTTTGTTCGGGAATAAATACATCGAATAATGAGAGCAGTCCTTCCGTTTGATTCACGTTAGCCACCTGTGTATAATTACTTCCACCTAACCAAAAAGAATTCGGATTCGGATCAGGGAGTAACAGAGGAAAATCATCCGGAGAATACCCATCAATTAAGGTGTAAGTATTATCCTCACCCAAGGTTAAAAGGGCTTTATTTTGTAGGAGTGCAATACTGGTATCAATCGGATCAACTAAGGTCAGTTCAAAGTTCTGATTTTCTACACCTTCAATACCCGTAATCTCTACGTTCTGAATTCGTTCTCCATCCCCAAAGGTAACAGGAATTTCAGCAACAGTTGAGTCATCTTCAGGATTACTAACAATCAGTGTCGCACTCGCTTCTCCATCAGCTTCACCCGGACGAATAACCACAAGTTCAGGATCACCCTCTTGGGTAATTCCAAATTGAGGGGGAGTAATGAGTAATGAGTCAGGTGCCACCACCCCAAAATCGCTCAACAGTTGGAAGCCACCCTCTATTAATTCAGGGGTTGGAAGTTGAGGAAAAGGTGGATTATCAGAGGTTCCCGGTTGACCCAGCCCTTCAAATAGGCCATCAATTCCAGCTGGGATTACAAACTCTATGTGACGGGCAGGTTGTTCACCTGCATTAACAAAAGCGTGGAGAACATTTTTCGGTTTAGAAATGAAGGTTCCAGGTGTCGCCGTAAAGAGTTGATCTTCCAGTTGATAGGTGATTTCTCCATCAAGAACGTAGACAAACTCATCTTCAAGGGTGTGATAGTGAGGGAGTGGCCCACCCGGTAAGGTAGTGAAATCAAAGACTGCTAATTGCCCATCAGTATTGTCACCGATTTCAACAAACTCTGCGTTGTCACTGAATAGCCAAAACCCTGGACGATCTACATCAGGTAATACAACTGGAGTGTCACCATCTGCTGTGATTTCAATAGTATTTGAAGCTTCAGTAGCATTGGTCGGAATGGTAAAAGAAGAAACATTTGAAGAATCCTGTTGTTCATGCTGATGGAAATCCCAACTAAAGTGAGCTTCTGCGGGAAAACTGATTCCCAAAGTTAATAGAAATGAGCTAGCGACGTGAAATACGGTAGACTTAGTCTTAGGATTCATGGGTATACCTACTAAAAACTTTGACAATGTAATAGTCTGAAATTTCCTGGTCTTCCAAGGAATTCCAAAAATTATACAATACCAACGTAGTTTCGGGCAAAATTTTTAGCAAAAGTTAATGAAGTTGTAAGTTGAGACAGTTTGGATTCACTTAATTTGCGTCGGAAACGCACATCTTCTAAATCTTCTCCTTCCGGTGAGTGCAGCATGGTTAACAAGCTGTAAGAGAATTCTTGAGCACGCCAGATGTAGGGCAAGCGAATTTTGGAGTACCGCTCAAGATAAGAAATATCATGGTTTTCGAGGTAGTAGCTAATCAGTGTTTCTGCTAAAACTCCCGCATCTTGCACCGCTAAATTTAAGCCTTTTCCACCCATTGGGGTAATAATATGAGCCGCATCTCCTGCTAATAATAATCGCTGATAACCCATGGGTTCCATCACATAATTTCGCAGCTCCATAATACGCTTTTGAAAGATTTCACCTTCATTTAATGGGCATCCTTCTTTAGCAAGCCGCTGGTGTAAATTAGCCCAGATGCGTTCATCTGACCAATCTTCTAAAGTATCGGTGCTGGGAATTTGAAGGTAATAACGAGAAATCTTGCTATTGCGAAGCATATGAGCCGCAAAACCATCTGGATGTACACCATAAAGAGTATGCTGGGCTGAAGGGGGAGCGTAGGCTAAAATGGCTAACCAGCGATAGTTGTATTGTTTGCTGTAAATGTCTACAGCTTCAGAGGCAACAGATTGACGAGCTAAGCCATGATAACCATCACATCCAGCTACAAAATCCGCTTGAATCGTTACAGTTGTTTGATTATCTAAATCAGAACATACAACTTCGACTTTGTCATCACTTTGAATAATCTTTTTGCCTTCATGATGAAAGAGTAAATTACCGCCATCCTTGATATATTTTTCAATCAAATCATCGTTGAGATCGCTTTGAGGATAAACATAATGAACATCTCCTCCACTTAAGTTTCCATATTCAAAATTTAGGCTTTTATCGGGATAGCGAAATTCACAAGAACCGTGAGTATAAGCCTTTTTGAGCAGGGTATCCGCCAGGTCATTTTTTCTGAGGATTTCAACCGTTGTACTTTCTATCACTCCGGCTCTTCCTCTGGCATAAATTTCTTCACGATTGTATTTATCAATGATAATACAGTCTATCCCATTTCTCAGCAAAATACTTCCGAGCACAATACCAGCAGGGCCAGAACCGAGAATACAGACCGATGTTTTTAACTGTGTATAATTTTTCATAGTAAACTCCTGATATGTGTCATTTTTGGTTGAGCAATAATGTGAGTTAAATACCAACATTATTGCTCAGTTTAAGTGAATCATTAAACCGTCACAAGTTGCTTGACAACTGAAGGAAAATGAATTTTTTTTCGTAGCTGTTGAGTCATTGGATGTAAGTCACGGGGTTGAGTTCTGGGGCGGAATAATCCATCCTTTTCCCATCGGTGTTCATTGAGGCTAATTGCCCAAGCATTTAACCAGGCAGACTCCGGAAAATCAGCTAATTTTTCAGGCATTGTATCTTCAAGTGCCATGCGAAAAATAACCTGGGCAAGTTCCTCAAACATTTCTAAACTAGCAATATGATCATCGATGAGTTGCTGCTCAGTTTTATTGGATTGTAAATTACGCGATCGCAATTGCTTGATGAAATCCATTTCTAAGTAATCAAGATACTCATAAGTTCCCCGATTTTGCGAGAGTTCTGCCCAGTCTATAAACAACTTTTGCATCCGGTGAGCTAACAAAAAGAATTGACCTGAACCTTGACGAATTTTTGCCCGTTTTTCAGAGTCAAGGAAAATCGAATTAAACATCAGAGGCGCACTAAATGCCCAGCCGGATAAGGTATCCCAAATCACCTTAATGGCCATGACCAAATCTTGATCAAAGCAGGAGTAAACTTTGTGAATATTATCTTTTACCCCTTCGGAATAGGTGAGTAAAAAGCGATTTGCTTCCGCCACTATTTCTGAAGTTAACTTGCCTTGCAAATCCGCTTCAATCATCTGAGTGACGAGAGAATTTCCAAATCCAATTAGGTCAGTGCCAGGAGAATAGAATGGATCGGGAAATACCCCAGCTTCACCAACACAAGCCCAACGATTATTTGAGAAAACTTGCTTAGAGGAATAGCTATAGTGAGGCATCTTCATAAATTTTTGAGTTGAAATCCCTTGAAGATGATTAGCTAAAGTAGGTTCATAGGTTTGGAGCCAATTAAATGCTTTTTCCTCAGTGTTATGTTCTCCGAAAGGATGAACCGTTTCATCAGTGACAATCCCAATACTGGTATAGTTACCGGGGAGCGGAATCATCCAAATCCAGTAGCCTTTTCCACACAAGTGATTAGTTGAATAATATCGTTGATTTCCAGGGACACGCTCATGCCAGTTTTGGTTACTTTTGGGAACAAAATCACTGACATCCACCCGTTCATTGACCCAGAACCAAACCGCACTATGTTTAGAACTATTCCGTTGAGCTAAACCCAGTTTTTTCTGCAAAAATCGACGACGACCCATCGCATCAATAACCCATTTAGCTTTAATAATATTTTTTTGCTTCGTGTCATCTTGAGTGTAAACAATTTCATGGAATTCTTGATTATTTTTAGATAGTATAATATCAATAATCTTACAATTTTCTAAAGATTCAATTCCTGCTTCGATGTTTAAGTTTCGCAGATCATTTTCAAACTTACCTCGGTCAATTTGATAAGAGGAAGGGGAATGAAATTTAGAGAGTCCGAGTTCAGGACGTTCTTCAAATTTACCTTGAGCATCACCTAAGAAGAAACGGAGTCCCAACTTTGGCATATGATTCAGTTTAAAATAATTATCGCTAAACTGAAGTATTTCAGCAAGATAATAGGAACCGACTTCAACCGTTGATTCTCCAACTTTAAAAGCACCTTCAGGTAGAGGTCGAGCCAAACGGTCGAAGACAATAATAGAAAGATCAGGCATTGTTAACTTCAACTGTCTAGCTAAAGTTGAACCCGCTAAACCACCACCGCAAATTGCTACATCATAAGTCATTGTATTCATTATAAAATCTCCTGCTGTATTGAGAGTAAACCTGATTTTAGTTAACATTAATTCAAAGAAAAATGAGACTAACCTAAGCAAGCCTTTAAAGTCTCAGCTAAGACCTGTACATTCGGTTGATCAAAAATTGAATAATGGTCTCCCGGTACATCGTAAATTTCTAATTTGTCGCTTGCTAAATTACCCCAGCCCTGTTCAGGGTCACGAGTTTCCCAATCTGCTTGATTCGGTAAATAAAACTTATTGAATTTAGCAGGTTTTTTAGCCCGAAACATGGTAATTTTACCGGAATAAACCTGTGGTGAATAAGCCCACTTTGCCTGCATATTCGCCTCAGCTACGATAGCACGACTGAGATGATGAGGTAAAGGTTTTCCTAAACCTAGATAAAGCTTGCAAAGGATGGCTTGCAGTTGGCGTTTAGTAACGTCTTTGAGTTCCTCAAATAGTGACTTGGATAGTCCCAATTGGGATAAGTATTTGAAGTAGTGTTGGTTTCGGAATACAAGGCGAGGAAAAGCACTTTTATTGAAAGTGTCAAACATCACCAGCAATGCCACCTTTTCTCCTTGCTGTTGAAGTTGTTGTGCGGTCTCAAAAGCAATCGTACCTCCCATAGAGTTTCCTCCGATAAAATAGGGGCCATGGGCTTGAACACTGCGAATTTCTTTAAGATAATTAGCCGCCATTGCTTCGATTGTAAAGTCAGGCATTTGTTTGCCATCTAACCCTTTAGCTTGCAATCCATAAAACGGTTGCTCTGAACCTATAGATTTGGCTAATTCTCGTAAGTTCAACACATTTCCTTGTTGTCCATGAATGCAGAAGAAAGGCGGTTTAGAACCACGAGGTTGAAGTGGAACTAATGAAGACCAAGGGAGAGAAGATTCGTTTTCAGCAAGAATTTCGGCCAGTTGTTCAATGGTTGGAGATTTTAGTAGTGTTACCAAGGGTAAAGTTTTACCAAAGGTTTGTTCAATTTGAGTAAACAAACTCATCGCCATTAAGGACTGTCCACCTAAATCAAAGAAGTTATCTCGAATTCCAATGGATTCAATTCCTAATACTTTACTCCATAATTGAACGAGTTTGAGTTGAGTTGAATTGCGGGGTGCAATATAAGCAGGTTTAGACGAATTCCTGGATGGTTTGAATGTAGATTGATTGGCTCGTTTCTCCTCTAATTGTTGCTGTTCAGTTGCGCTTAAAGGGAGTACATCCAAGATAGACTGCTCTGGATTGATTAAAATGTTTTCCAGAATAGTACGATAATTCTCCTGCATTTGAGCAATGGTTGCTTCCTCAAATAAATCAGCATTGTATTTGAATATAGCAGCCAAAGTATCACCTTCTTGAATCAGATAGAGATAGAGATAAAAATCCGCTGTTCCGCTATCAAGATTGAATGTTTCGACATTTAAACCTGGTAATTTTAAGGTATGAATTGTTGTATTTTGCAGTGCAAACATCACCTTAGATATAGGGGTTTGCAGTAAATTTAGAGCGTTAATAATTTCTTGAATGGGTAAATCTTGATAAGCGTAACCTCCGGAGACAACCTGACGAACTTGACTCAAACACTCCCGAAAAGTTTGGTTTACTTTAAACTGTGTCCGTAGAATCAGTAAATTCGCAAAGTAACCGATTAATCCCTTTGTTTCTTTCCGACTCCGATTCGCAATTGGACTACACACAAAAAAATCGTCTTGGTCAGTGTAGCGATATAATAGCACCTTAAATGCAGCTAATAACGTTGCAAATAACGTTGCTCCTTCTTTTCGACTGAAGCTTTTAAGTTGAGTCGTGAGTTCAACAGAAAGTAACTGTTTATTGTAGGCACTAGAATGGGTAGGATTAGTCGGATAAGGATGGTCAGTTGGCAGCTTTAAAGCTTGTAAATTATTGCCAAGTTGTTGCTTCCAATAGTTTAGCAAAGTCTCTTTAAACTCACCTTGAATACATTGACGTTGCCAAACAGAAAAGTCCGCATACTGCACTGGAAGTTCTGGGAGGGGTGAAGATTGACCGAGAGAAAATGCTTCGTAGAGTGTTGCTAACTCCTGAAATAAAACTCCTTTTGACCAGGCATCGACGATAATATGGTGAACATTCAGTAACAGAAAATAATCCTGTTCATCAAGTTTAAAAAGTCTTCCTCGAAACAGAGGCAGTTGAGTCAATTCAATCGGTTGCTCAATATCTACCTTCACTAATTCCATTACCTTCTTTTCCCGTTGTTTTTGAGGGAAGCTCTGTACATTAATTACAGATAAACTAAAGGAGAAAGAGGAGTGAATGACTTGAGTGGGTTGACCTTCAACTAAGGTAAAAATCGTTCGCAAAGCCTCGTGACGTTGAATAAGTTCATTCAGACTTTGCTCTAAAGCCAATGGATTGAGTGAGCCGGAAATGCGAAACCCAAACGGCATATTATAAGCAGCAGCTTTTCTTGGTTCCAACTGTTGTAAAAACCATAACCGCTCTTGAGGAAAAGAGAGAGGAAGTGGATTTTCTCGGGAAACAGAGACTAAGGGTGGAGCTTGATTTTGTAAGCTAATGACCGTTCTAATTGCTTCCCATAGCTCCTTTTTAGCAGCCACTGATTGAGTTGAATTATTGGCAACTGGAGAAGTTTTATGTTGTTTTTTGTTCAATGTTTCGAGTGACATATCAGAGCCTAGATACTGTCCAGAGAGTTGGTGAGGAAGCGGCTGGAGTAAAAAATACTCGCAGCCTAGATAGATTTTAAAAATTTAACAACTTTTTTTTTCTTCAATCATCTCCACAATTGTTGAGATATTTTGAAAGTTATCAAAACTAATCTCACTCACATCTAACTGAATTTCAAAAGTCTCTTGCAAGTTAGAAATTAGAGTCATCGTGTTAATCGAATCTAGACCCAAGTTGAAGATATCTACATCGTATTGCAAATCTTCTAGGGTCACATCGGGTATAACTTCCAAAACTAACCCTTGAACTTGTTCTTGAATTGTTGTAGTTGTCATCATGGTGTTAGGCTCCTTAAAATTTCAGTATTTGGACTGTGATGATATCGGTTTAAACTAATTCCTTTCTCATAATTTTTCCGAGTGGACTTTTGGGAATTTCTGGGCGGAATTCAATGATTTTTGGAACTTTAAACTCCGCTAGACGCTGCTTACAAAATGAAAGAATCTCTTGATACTCACAATTTTTTAGACCTTTTTTGACAATTACAGCTTTAACCAACTCGCCAGCATAAGACCCTTTTACACCGACAACAACAGCTTCTTTAACGTGAGGATGATTCATCAAAATATCCTCTACTTCTATCGGGTCAACTTTGCGACCTCCGGTATCAATGAGCAGCTTCTTGCGACCGGTAATATACACTCGACCCCACTCATCTTTTTTCCCTAAATCACCTGTATAGAAACATCCCTCCTTAAAGGCTTGTTGATTCAGTTCTGGCTGATTAATATAACCTTGGGTTAGAGAACGACTTTTTATCACAACTTCTCCACTCATTCCCATGGGTTGTTCATTCCCACTTTCATTAACAATTTTGAGTTCAACATTATTGAGCGGAAACCCAACAGAGTGATAAATTTTGTTGATGTCTTCCTCTAAATTAATTGCCACAGAGCCAGCCTCAGTACAGCCATAAAGCTGTCGAATAGGAATCCTAAATCGCTGCCAAAACTTATCGAAAATGTCTTTGGACAAGAAGTTTCCGGCTGAAAAGCATAATCTCAAACTAGATAGGTTCACCGAGGTTTTTGTTCGAGTTTCTGCTAAAGCCTTGAAGATATAAGGCACTGCTGGAAAGATTGTAATCTTCTCCGTTTCAATCAGTTCAAAAACTCGCGGACACCGGAAGACAAAGGGAACCTCAACAGGTGTACCATCCTTTTGCAAAACCTGTTCTAAAATAACTAAGGTTGCACCATTACAAGTTGCTGCGAGGAGACAATTTCCTAACCCATGGGCATGATACATCGGAACTGCACAAAGAATCTTGTCTGAGGGCTGAATTTGGGTGGTTTCTGCGAAGTTTTTAACCTCATGGTAAAGACTCGCTTGGGTGCGTGCAATTCGTTTTGGTTTCCCCGTTGATCCGGATGAATATTGATACAGAAGCTCAGAAGAAAGAGCGTTTTCTGAATACTCTTGATGTTGAGATTTTCCTGGCAGAATTAGATGGTAGAGATAGTGGCTTCCCGGATAAACACCATCCACAACAATTAACTCAATTTTTCGGTCAATATTTGCAATAATATCCTGAAAAATTTTGGCACGCTTGAGGTCAGTAATTACTGCTTTTGCCTTGCTATCACTGAGACAATAACTCAGTTCTTCGGCTTTGAATAAATGATTGAGGGGCAGAACAATTCCCTGTAACTGAGCAACAGCATAGAAGCTATAAACAAACTCAGGACAGTTGGGTAAAACAAAAGCGACACAATCACCTTGACCAATTTCTAGAGAACTTAATCCCTCACTTAATCCTTGAACTTTGGAGTCAAGTTGCTCATAGCTAATTCGGGACTCATTATAGACAAGTGCTGTATGTTTTGGAAAGGAATGGGCAGCTTCTTTCAACCGTTTAATAATCATACTTTTACCTCTATTATGGGACCTTATCAACCGATACTATTAGAGCTTTCGTCTAAAATTATTTTCCGGAAACTTCTCTGTAATCATCATGGTGTACTGATGATTGGAGATGACGCAGTAGGTTCTATACAGGAGATTGTCTTTGGGTTGAATCTGGAAATAATCGGCTAAATCACCTGCATGTTCTTTGCCAAGCTCGACATTTTCTTTGAAGATTTCCACTTTATTCTCGACCCAGAGTTTACCAATGGGAGTTTTGGTCTGTAACAGTTGGGTTCGCATTTTTTCATTCAGTCTGTCGAGAACTAAAATTGAATCGGCATAGACATAGTTGCGGTCACTCATCTTACCTTGAAGTAACACTTTTCGAGCGATAACTTCTGTGCCTTTTTTGAGGTTCATCGGCAGGATGTCTTCTGTGATTGTAATCTGGTCTTCAAACAGCTTTTTGATTTTGATTGCTTCCCCCGAATAGGCTTCAATCATATCCGTAACAGTGCCGTTTGTCGTCAGCAATATTCGCTGGAATGGGCTGAGTAATACAGGTTGAATATAATTCCGTTTTCTCGGAAAGTTTTGGGAAAAAATTGGCCTTAAGACTAGGGTTTGAGCGTTCATTTGCATTATTTCTCTAGAATTGGGCAAAAAGATCTGTTTGATGAGATATTGTGAGTTGAATCAATCTAAGTTAGCCTTCAATTTTTTCTTCAACTCACAACAAGTTTTAAACAATGGCACTGAATTTTTGGGTAGCTTGAGGGCATGAAGGGGTGAGGGCTAACTTTTCCGGCCAACGACCCACTGTTTCACCAATAACTGCCATTTCTTGCATCAGTTCTTGATAACGATGAGGCGTCAAGGATTGAGGGCCATCAGACAGGGCTTGGGAAGGGTTGGGATGAACTTCTATCATCAGAGCATCAGCTCCTGCTGCAATTGAGGCCATTGCCATTGCCGGGACGTATTCGGCTTTACCAGTCCCGTGACTGGGGTCAATCATAATGGGAAGATGAGTCAATGTCCGCAAGACAGGAATCACGGATAAATCGAGGGTATTGCGGGTATATTTGCGGTCATGGGTGCGAATTCCCCGTTCACACAAAATAACATTGGAATTTCCGGCTGCTAAAATATATTCAGCCGCCATTAACCATTCCTCAATGGTTGCGGACATTCCCCGCTTCAGTAGAACCGGTTTCTCTTGATCACCAACTCTTTTTAACAGAGAAAAGTTCTGCATATTACGAGCACCAACTTGGAGAATATCTGCAACAGTTGCTATCTTTTCAATGTCGGCTGCATCCATTACCTCGGTGATAATTCCCAAGCCTGTTTCTTGACGTGCAATGGCCAGCAATTCCAAACCACTCTCACCATGCCCTTGAAAAGCATAAGGGGAAGTCCGAGGTTTGTAGGCTCCACCACGTAGGAAATGAGCACCTGCTGCTTTAACTTGTTGGGCGGTTTCGACAATCATCTGTTCATTTTCAACCGAACAAGGGCCGGCAGTTTGAACGATGGGACTGTGTTCGCCAAAAGTAACAGAACCGTTCGGTGTTTCAACAATAATTTCACTGGGTTCACCATGTCGGAAGTCTCGACTCGCCCGTTTAAAGGGATGTTCAACTCGTGATACTTTTTCAATAAAAGGACTGACAGCCTGAATTTTTAAGGGATCGAGTTCAGCCGTGTCACCGACTAAACCAATCACCACTCGGTGTTTGCCGATGATTTTTTCGACGCTGACTTTGTATTGGGACAGTTCGTGTTTAATGCGTTCAATTTCGACTGTTGGAGTGGCTGCTTTGAGGACAATTATCATGCTTTATTTCCGTTGAGATTGGGTTTTATGATTTGGGAAGTGATTAACCGGACTTGATCTAACATCAACTTAGTTTTGACGAAGATCAGAAGTTGATATGTAGAGTGTGTAGGTCTTGGTGTGCATACTGAAAAACCCTTGATTGTTAGCTTCTAAAAACTTATCGGGGTTCAGCGTATGTTTTATGCCGAAGAACGATTTTTTTTTCGAAACTTCTCAAAACTGACCTAGACCATTGGGTGAACAAGATTCACCGAAGCCTTGCTCCACTTGAGCTCAAACCAATTTCCAAACCTAGGTCTGATCAAGGCAACAAGACTCACCCAAAACTGGAATCCAAACCCTATAAGTGGTAAGTTGAGTTAGTAACGCACCCTACCAGTAGCCGTTGAGATTAGTTTGTCTGATTTGGGAAGTGATTAACCAGACTTGATCTAACATCAACTTAGTTTTGACGAAGATCAGAATTTGATCTGTAGAGTGTGTAGGTCTTGGTGTGCATACTGAAAAATCCTTGATTGTTAGCTTCTATAAACTTATCGGGGGTCAGCCTAAGTTTTATGCCCGAGCAGCGATTATTTTTACAAAACTTTACAAAACTGACCTAGACCATTGGGTGAACAAGATTCACCGAAGCCTTGCCCCACTTGAGCTGAAACCAATTTCCACACCTAGGTCTCATCAAGGCAACAGGACTTACTCAAAACTGGACTCCAGGAAAATTGGCGTACACCAATTACCAATTACCGATTACCAAGTCAACTTCCTAAGTCCTAGGAGGCATGAATACTTACACCCAAGCTAGCGGTGAAGCGTTCCTGAAGTCAATTGAGAGCTTGCCTTGGGTTCACTATCATGGTCACATAGCGCGTTCGCGTAGCGTGGCCGAAAGGCCATCGCATTCGCGGCTCTTTGGTATCGACAGGCAACAGCGGTAGTGTTTCTGTCTGACCGGGAGGGATTTGGACTACCGATTGCCGAAGCCGCATCATTTGGTCGCTTTGTGGTGGTATCTCAAGGGAATCAAGCCGGTTTGGAAGCAGGGGGGTCTGCCATCATCACCGTTGATCCTGATCAGCCCAGGGAGGCAGAAGATCAGGAAACCCCCTGGAAGAACTCCTAGCTGCGATCGCGGTAGAGCAACCACCCACGAAAAACTTAGCACTAGCCAGATATCCGGCTGCTGACTGGATTACGAAACAGGTAATAGTCAGGACAAAACTAACTCCATCTTTGCCCCTTGGGGAAGAATGATGGATCCAAACTAGGACTTGGATAACTTCTTTTTAAAGACATCCGAGTTGAACTTAGCAGCGATTAGTTGAGGGCTGTTCGACCCCAGAAGGTATGGCAAAATGCTCATGGCTTCTTCTGGTTGCCATGGGTCTACTCCTATGCGCTTCAATAAGGTCTTGACCTGTTCAGACACCATGGCACTTCCAGACCAGGGTGCCCAATTGATGCTCAAAGCAGGTAATCCTAGGGCTTGACGATGATGTGCGATCGCATTCAGGAAAGCATTAGCAGCAGCGTAATCAGCTTTTCCCTGACAGCCCCACAGGGAGGCAATCGAGGAGAAGCAGACGAAAAAGTCTAGGTTCATGTCTTGGGTAAGTTCATGGAGCAGCCATGCCCCCATTACTTTAGGTTGCAGGGTAGCCTGAAATACATTCAGGTCCATCCCTTGTATCTCCTGATAATTTTCAATCCCGGCAGCATGGATAACACCTTTGAGGGGAATCTGAGTATTACGCAAGTGTTCAAATACCTCAGACATCTCATCCTGATTACTGACATCAGCCTGAGCCACAATCACCTTGGCTCCCATGGCTTTGAGTTCTTTAACCGCGTTAACCCGTTTCCAAGACTCACTGTCTTGGGGTAAGCTTGCCCACTGATCTGATGGTGGAAGTTCTCGGCGTCCTAGTAGCACTAGGTTTTTTGCCCCTTGTTCAACCATCCACCGGGCAACCCGGAGTCCTAAACTGCCCAAGCCACCAGTAATCAGGTAGATACCATCAGCCTGCACTGTTAAACATTCCGTTTGAGTGGGTTTGCTAGATACCAGGCGAGCCAGATAGCGTTGTCCCTGGCGGAATGCTACATGGTCTTCCCCGTCTCCCTGGCAAATTTCTGAGAACAGAGCCATGGCCTGTTGCGTAGCACCCTTATGATCAGAATTATCAGAATTATCAGAATTATCAGATATAGATGGGTCTAAATCGAGTAGCCCTCCCCAAATTTCAGAGTGTTCTAGGCCAATTACTCGTCCCATGCCCCACAAAGAGGCTTGAGCCAGTGCTACCGGAGCAGGGTTGGCTTCCACTGCTTGGCTGCCAGAGGTTACTAACCACAATTTCGGTAAGGTTGAACTACCAGTATTGACCAGTGCCTGAACTAGTCCCTGAACTAGGTGCAGTACGCTTCCACAACTCAATACGTGAGACTCTTCGAGAGAGGATGGTGTGAGTGCTTCAGACTGTTCAGTCTCTAGACTCCACAGATGAATTACTCCATGACAGGGCAATGGATTATTTCCAAGAATTTCCTGGAACAGCCGCTTAAAATGATTGGGATCAGCAGGGTTGATGGTTCCAAGTCCTCCTGGTAGGCTTTGGTCAACTTCACCTGGATAAATCAGGCAACAGCTCTGACCATGCGATCGCAAATTTTCTGCTAATGCCTGTCCTACGCCACCGTAATCCGCAAAGATCACCCATTGACCAGGCTCAGTTGCTTCAGTGGCCTGAGTTTCTGCTTCGGGTGTACGCTCTTGAAGTTGCCACTGAATCTCGTACAGGGAATCCTCGACCAGGGAATCGGTCAGGGACTCTGGGGTAACCTCCTGTTGCTCTTCCCCTACCAACAAGTTCGGTAGTGGTGTTTGAGATGGTGTTTGAGATTTCTGCTCTACCCAATACCGTTCTTTCTGCCAAGGGTAGCAGGGTAAACTCACAACCCGAGAATTGGAAGATCGGAATAGTTTATGCAACGCGACTGTAAAGCCCTGGGTGTAGAGTTTACCTAGAGAGGTGAGCATGGTGGCCCGTTCCCCCTGACTAGGGCGTAGGGAGGGTAAGACAACCCCCGCTTGATCGAGATGGTTGAGGGTTTGAGCAATATATCCGGAAAGGACAGGGTCAGGGCTAATTTCTAAGAAGATGGTATGACCAGCTTCCACTAGCGCTTCAATAGCTGGAGCAAAGCGGACAGGTTGCCTGATATTTTGCCCCCAGTAGATAGCATCGAAAGCTGAACCTTCACTAGAGCTACCGGTAACTGTAGAGTAGATGGGAATAGTTTCTGGCTGGGGTTCGAGCCCTTCCAGTTCCTGCACCAATTCCTGCTGAAAGGGTTCCATTTGGGAACTATTGAAGGCATAATTCACTGGCAGCAATTGGCATAACACCGACCGTTGCCGCTGTGCCAGGAATTCAAGGAATAATTCCATTGCTGTAGACTCTCCAGACACCACCGTTGAGGTGGGACTGTTAATTGCTGCGATGCCTAGGTTGGGGTTTGCCGATTCGAAAATAGGATCGTATTCAGACAACAGTTGTTCTGTATCCGCTACGGAGAGTTCCAATGCTGCCATCTTGCCATTGCCTGTAGCTTGCTGCATCACGCGACCGCGATCGCAAATTAACTTCACAGCATCGGTTAAGCTCAGAGTACCAGCAATGTGAGCTGCTGCAACTTCACCTACACTGTGACCCACCACTGCTTTTGGCTCTATGCCCCAAGAACGCCACAGCCGAGCCAAGGCAACTTGTAGGGCAAAAATAGCAGGCTGAGCAATTTCCGTTTCCCCAAGGCGGGATTCAGACTCGTCCGCTGTTAACTCCGCTAACAATGACCAGTTAGCCTGGGAGCGAATCAGGGCATCGCACTCCTCTATAGCCCCTCGAAATACTGGTTCCGATTGCAGTAGCTCCCGTCCCATCCCCCACCATTGAGGCACCTGACCAGAGCAAACAAAAACTACATTCGGGGGGCGGTTGCCCGGTTCACTACCACCAGCTAGGTCAACATCTGAGGGGTCTTGGAGTAAATCTTGCAGGCGCTCCTTCGCGTCTTCAGGGGAGTTAACTACCACAGCTAAGCGGTGTTGATGGTGAGTGCGCCGGACACTAGCGGTGTAGCAAATGTCCTCTAATAAGGTAGGGTCGATATCTCTAGTGGCTAACCAGTCTTGATAAGCCTGAGCCAGGGATTTGACCGCTTCTGGACTATGGGCTGAGAGCGGTAGTAAGTAGGGTGGCTTGAGGGGTCTTGTCTGATCCGGGACTTGGGAGGATTCAGGAGCTTGTTCTAAGATCACATGGGCGTTAGTACCGGCAAACCCAAAGGAACTGACCCCAGCCTTGGCTAAACCAAACTCCTCAGGCCAAGGACTTAGAGTCTGCTGAACCCGTAGCGGTAGAGTATCGAAGGGAATATCGGGGTTAGGGTCTTCAAAGTGCAAGCTGGGGGGTAGTTGTTTATGTTTGAGGGATAAGGCAACTTTGATTAAACTAGCAATGCCAGCAGCAGCTTCCAAATGCCCAATATTGGTTTTAACTGCTCCGACAGCACAATAGTTTCCCTCCTGACGATCAGTGGCAAGCACGGAAGCGAGGGCGATCATTTCCATGGGATCTCCCAGGGGTGTGCCAGTACCATGGGCTTCAATGTAGCTAATTTCCGAGGGTGCTACGCCAGCATTGTCTAAGGCTTGAGCGATCAGTTCTTCTTGAGCTGAACCATCGGGAACCGTCAGTCCCTTGCTACGACCATCGTGGTTAACCGCACTGCCTCGGATAGTGGCGTAAATCGGGTCATTATCAGCTAATGCCTGGGATAGGGGCTTGAGGACAATGCAACCTGCTCCTTCACTGCGAACGTAGCCATTGGCTTTGGCATCAAAGGCTTTGCAGCGACCATCGGGAGACAGGGCTTTTAGCTTACTTAGGGCAATGTGACCAATGGGTGACAGGATAATATTCACACCCCCAGCCAAAGCCAAGGTAGACTCTCGAGTCCAAAGACTCTGACAGGCCAGGTGAACTGCAACCATTGAGGAAGAGCAGGCGGTGTCGATTGCGATCGCAGGGCCTTTAAAGTCGAATAAATAGGAAAGGCGACCAGCGGCAATATTCAAGGCATTACCGGTCAGATCGTATCCTTGGGGCTGAGTGGAATAATCTGGATGAGTGTAGCTGTAATCATTGTTGGAAATTCCCACAAATACTCCAGTTCGGGAGCCAGCCAAGTGGTCTCGCACCTGTCCTGCATCTTCCAGGGCTTCCCAAGCCACCTCTAGCAATAGCCGTTGTTGGGGGTCCATGGCAGTGGCTTCTTGGGGGGAGATGCCGAAGAAGTGGGGGTCAAACTGGTCTACTTGGGGCAAAAAGCCCCCGTAGCGAGAGTTCATTTTGCCAGGAGTATCTGGGTCAGAATCATAGAGGTCATCGAGATCCCAACGGGTTTTGGGGATTTCAGTAATGGCATCGACTCCATCACATAATAATTGCCAAAAAGCCTCTGGATTTTCGGCACCAGGAAAACGACACCCGATGCCAATTATTGCAATTGGTTCCATGTTAAAAATCCTTTTAATTACAACGTAATAGTCTTGAAATTGAGTCTTATTGATTAGTCAATTTATGTGTGGCGTGTAATAGTCAAGACTAAAGTTATTGGGGAGCATCCCATTGCTGTCAATCTAGGATCTAAACCAATCAATTGCAATACTAGAGATAACAGCATTTTTTCATGATACTTTTTCCAAATTGTAATGCTCCGATTTATTGTTAAAACTATGAATCTTGAACTAAGCGCTGAGCAAGTTCTTCAACTGTTGGATAGTTAAAAATTAAGACTGGATTAAATTCACGTCCAAGCCACTTTTATAACCGTCCCAGCAAAATCAAAGCCTGGCTATAATCTAAATCATAGTTATCAAAAGGCTCATTAATATCAATATCAGCTGGTTCCATTTCCAGACGCTCAGCTAACTGATCAATTAACCAAGTTTTAATTTCGTCTTGAGTAATAGTAATAGATTGGGCCATTTGCCTAACTCTGGTATTTTTTTCATGGTGACTACAGTAAGGTTTGGTTTGGTTTGGATATCAATTATCCTGTCAGCCTGCAACAACGTTTTACTGCCTTTTGGTAATTGGTAATTTGCAATTGATAATAGCGGTAATTTTACCGAGCATCGATTACCAATAACCCGACAATCTTTTGTTGCATCCCTTTTAGAGAAGGGGTATGATATTCAACTTATTGTACCAAGTTGTTCTATTTATTTGTCTGGGTCACTCAGAGAAGTTACGCAGCTATTTACAAAACTTTATAATTTTTCTGCAATGGTAGTAAAAGTTACCAGGGGGCGGGCGTTTGGGGAGATGGGGAGATGGGGAGATGGGGAGTTGATGTAGGGTGGGCAGTGGTTGATACAGATCAGATTAGCTGACCAAGCCGGTTGGTAGGCACTGCCCACCATCGGATTAATCACAATGGTGCCAGATCTCAGGAGTCCAGTAGGGTACGTTAATATAATGTAACGCTCTCAATAAATATAGAAACTATAGCGTTTTTAATAGCTATTAGGATTAGGCTGATTATCAGCCAGTAATCTTAATTTTGCTTCAATTTTTGGCTTTAAATTCGGTTCACGTTTAATGATTGCCTTAAAAGCTCGTTTAAATGATGAAGTTAAAATTAAATTAGTCATTGTTTAATTCGGCGATAACATCATCAACTGTACCCCGAAAAACGTTACCTTGTTGATATTCTTGGTGAGCTTTAGTAATATTAACAGCGATTTATTCTCTTCTTTGTTCAATTTGTCTATGTCTAACAATATTAATTAAATCGTTCTGTTCATCTAAAGAAAGAGCGTCAATCATTTCTAAAATTTGATTGAAGTTACTTGTTATCATTTTTTCCTCTTTTGTCAAAAAAAATCTTATTTTACTCTAATTTAATCTAATTTATTCCTAGAGGGGCGACAAGCGCCCCTCTAGGTTGTATGTAAGCATATGCGCTACTTGAGGTGCTGCGCGAACAGCTATCAGCCGTCAGCTAATTAACGGGAGGTAGTTCACGTAGGGTGGGCAGTGCTTGATACCGATCAGATCAGGTGACAAAGCCCGTTGGTACCCACTGCCCACCATAGCAATCTTGTAGGGTAAGTTACTATAATGTAACGCACCATCTCAATAAACATAGAAACTATAGCGTTTTTCATAGGTACGAGGTAAACAATTTTTTTTTCTATTGCCTCTTGCCTCTTGCCTCTTGCCTGCTCCCTGCTCCCTAAAAAAAAGTACCTCACCTAATTCAAAACCGCTATATATGACCACTGCCACTCCACCCCTAACCTTAGAGGAGTTCCTCAAACTCCCAGAAACCAAACCCCGATCAGAATTTATTAATGGGGAAATCGTGATTAAGCCCATGCCACAAGGCCAACATAGTCTGCTTCAGATTGAGTTGTGTCAAGCTATCAATCGAGTCGCTAATCCCAACAAAATTGCCAAGGCTTTCCCCGAACTGCGCTGTACCTTTGGGGGTCAATCAATTATTCCCGACATCACAGTCTTTCGTTGGGAAAACATCCCCATTGAACCAACTGGCAAAATTGCCAACCGCTTTGAAATATCTCCAGATTGGGCAATCGAAATTCTTTCCCCAGACCAAAGACAAACCAAAGTCCTGAGCAACCTGATCCACTGTTTGCGTCACGGAACTGAACTAGGATGGTTAATTGATCCGGAAGAAGAAAGTATTATCGTGATCGATCAGACTCAACGATTGGAAATTCTTTCAGCAACGTCTACGTTACCGATTCTCAATGGAGTAGAGTTAGAACTAACAGTTGAGGAAGTTTTTGGGTGGTTAACCCTAGGGTAGACCGTATCAATCTTAATTTGGTGCGTTACATTTGATGCTTCGCACCCTACAAGAGCTTACTGATAACTAATAACTGATAGCTGATAGCTGATAACTGATAGCTGATAACTGATAGCTTACCCCTAAGCCTCCCCCCATCCCTCAATGGTAGCTACCAAAATGTTAACTAAAGGATGGTCTAGGGCTTCCTTGAAAGCTTCCACTCCTCCTGCTTTCAGGGCATTGATAACCTTAGCTTTTAGGGTTGGGTTATTCTCAATTTGGTCAACAACTTCACTGACAACTATCATCTTTTCTTGACTTGTTGTAGTGGGATTACTCTGGGATAGTTGGTTTAGAAGTTGCTGGATTTCAGCTGCTGCTTCGGCTAGGCTTTGTTTTTGCTCTGGTGTCGCATTATTATTCTCAATATTTTGTGTAGCGTTGTCGCCTGTTGCGACCGGAGCATTAGCATTAATAGCGTGCCTTTGGTCTATATTAAAATTACGTGAATTATCTGACATATTATTCTCCGCTTCAGCTTTATTTATAACTTTGACTATAGAATTGGATGACTGGTTACTGATCAAAGCGTCTATAACATCTTTGAAGTTATGAACATAGCGATTGTTAGCCTCATATTTACCCTCTAGAAAAGCAATTCTTTTAGCATCTTCCAACCTAGCATTATCATAACTTTCCAAAAATTGTCTCTCAACCTTACCCTTATCTATTGATTCTGGAACTTCCAAAGTAAGTAAAACATCATTTCCCTTCCTCTCAATTCCTTGAATCGAATCACCAGTAATTTCATGATTTTCCGCCATTAATTTTTGAAAGGCTTGACGAAATGCTTCTGGATTAACCCCATTACGCAGAAGAATCTGCACCGTATTCGTAATCTGCTTATAAAGCTTGTCAAAATCCCCTGGTTCAAAAACCCGATTAAAGTCATGGGGACGACGCTCTCGACTTCCCATATCATTGGGATTCTCTAGTAAAAATAAAAACCGACAATCAACCTTAGTTAAGGTAGTTGTTGAATCAATATTCCACGCTTCTAAACAAGCTCCCGTAAGATAAGCATGGGTAAAATCAGTACCAACGCAATTAGCTTTAGTTAAATTAGCCCATTCTAAATTAGCATCCTCTAAAGTTGCTTCGCTAAGATCAGCCAGTTTTAAATTAGCCTTATTTAAATTAGCCCCTTTTAAATTTGTACCTCTAAGATTACCATTAACATAAGACTTATTGTAACCATTACCACTAACCAATAATTTTCTAACAGCCGTATCAGCTAAGATAGTATTACCAGGTCTAGCTCGGTCAAGCTTAATAGTATTTTTCCAACAAGTACGAGTAAGATTAGCCTCTCTTAAATCTGTACTTTTAAGAATAGCTCCCGTAAAATCAGCATCGGTTAAGTTAGCCTTGTAAAAACTTGTTCCTCCTGTGGCAGCAAAAGCAATAGCAATAGTGCGAATCCAGGCATCTCTGGGGTCCCCCTTTAGAGCACGCCAGCCCAGGTAAGTGCCAAGTAAAACGAAGGCGAAGGCTCCGGCTACGGCTCCGGCTAAGGCTACGGCTAAGGCTACGGCTTCGGCTAAGGCTAAGGCTACGGCTACGGCTACGGCTACGGCTAAGGCTAAGGCTTCGGCTACGGCTACGGCCACAGCGAAGGCTACGGCTAAGGCTACAGCTACGGCAAAGGCTACGGCAAAGGCTTCGGCTTCGGCTTCGGCTAAGGCTACGCCTACAGCTTTGGCTACGGCTACGGCTACGGCTAAAGCTACGGCTAAAGCTACGGCTAAGGCTACGGCGAAAGCTACGGCTCCTCCGATGCCTTGACGAAGGATAACAAAAAATAAGACAATTATTACAACCAGTGCTATCCAGCCGAAAATTTGTACCTCTACCTTGCTAGACACAAATATTGACGTTATTAACACCCCACCCAATAAAGAAATAATTCCTGATAGTCCTGACGTTATCCAGGAAACCAACAGAAGAACAATTACCTGCCGTTTTTGTAATCCAGCCTTTGCCTTACAGAACTGAGTTTCCTTTAGAATAGCATTCTTAAAATTTGTTCCTCGAATATCAGCGTAACTAAAATCTGCTCCTGAAAGGTCTTTCTCCTGAAACGATTGACCTCTAAGATTTACCCCTTGGAAATCCCGTTGTCCTGCTGCATATCGTCTCAGAACTTCTTTAGCTTTCATTAGCGATAATTATATATAGTTGAATGAAGGCCGAATCGCTCCTCGATGTAAACTACAGTCGATGAATCAGGATTCCGGAAATACTTACGTAGGAATAAATTTACTTGGTCACATAGGTTTTATTGTAACCCTGTTACCGTCCCACCCCTGGGATGCGCTACGCACAGCCAAAGGCGATTGGCCTACGGCCACGCTACGCGAACGCAGGTATTCAGTTAGGTTCATCTGAACTAGAACACTGTTACCAGCAGTGCGATTGGCCTACGGCCACGCTACGCGAACGCACCAGTACCAAGAACCAACATTCCAATTCAAACGCGATCGCACCAGAACCAATATCCCAATTCAAACGCGATTGGCCTACGGCCACGCTACGCGATCGCACTCTTTGGCAAAAACCAATCATCCCAATTCAAGCCCATCGCTAATTAAAACTTGTTCAAGAATAAGCTAAGTTTAGAGGCTCCAGCTATTTCCCAGTTTCTTTGCCATCTTCGTATATCCAGCACATTCTTTCCGGATTTTTTACAAATATGAGATAAACCATTAGCAGCTGTGTATACCCGCACAGCTGATCACACAGGTGCATCTTACTGATTACTAAATTACTATGTTGGACTTCTTTTTGAGCCGCGACACCAACTGGCTGTTTGAAACTGCCATGGACAACCCCGAATTGGCTCCGTCCGTGGTTGAACTGCTCTTCCTAGAAGAGATTAAGTACAACGTTCGTGACAGCTCAATCTTAAAACACGACTATCATCTGACAAATTTAAGACAAGTCTATGTTGACACTCTCCGGTCTAAAGACCCGGGGCAGGATAGTAGTTATCAATAGTGCTAAGATAATAAGTTGCACTATATATAAATAGTTCATGTAGGGTGGGCAGTGCTTGATACAGATCAGATCAGCTGACAAAGCCCGTTGCTAGGCACTGCCCACCATCGGTGTAGCCCCAATCGGAATCTGATCGGATTGGCCGTTGGCCACGCGGGGCGCGTTCGCACTTCCCAATTCCATTAAATTAAAACCAAAAAAAATAGCCGTAGAAATACTATCCACGGCTATTTCACTGCTGTAAACCCTATGTCATATCTATCAGTTTCCGAATCAATCCGCATGTGATCCTACGCGAACAAATCGGATCCTTTGACCGGGGGGGGAAACCCCCCCAGAAATTTAACCTATTAACGCCAAGTCCGATACTTGGTTGCAAAACTAATTACTTCCCCTGGAATACCCGTCGGCTGCAAAGGGCTCCACTCGGAAACATCTGCATACCCCAGTACATAAAGGCCGTAAATAGTATTAGTTACTGCTTCAGGAGAACCCTTAATATACTTAATACGTTTTTTCTTCGGCTTAGAATCATCAGCATTATTGTCTTGATTCGGAATAAAGTCTGTAGACATGACTAAAAAACTCAATTACGTTTATAATGATTATTGTAATGATTATAGTTTAATTTTTCAAGGGTTTTGAAAAATTTTTTTTGGGGAGGTAATTTTAGGAGAAATTGTCAGGGTGGGCAGTGCTGAATAGGGATCACCTTAAAAAGCCCCTTGCTAGACACTGCCCACCTTACGATTCATCTAGCTTATGTAGGCTGGGCAGTGCTGAATATATATCCTCTTAAAAAGCCCCTTGCTAGACACTGCCCACCCTACGATTCATCTAGTTGCTCTTGTTGTGTTGCTGGATCTGGACTAAACCATTCCATTACCTTGTCATTAAGAAGTCCGCCAAACAGCCAAGCCCCTAATCCTACAAATAAGGTCGCTATTATGCTCATCAGAGCAAGTTTATTGGAGAGATTCCATTTCTTCTCTGTGGGTGACTCATTCAAGGTAACTTCTAAATTCTTGTTGTTAGAATCTCTACCTGCTGCTCCTATGACCGTACTTCCGTCCCCAACCTTGATTTCGCTTTTTTCAGACATAGTTTTACTACCTGTCGCTTCAATATTAATATTAATAGAACTAGCAGCTTTGTTTGGCTGTCGATCTATATCTGGTTGTTCATTTTTAGTGAACTGCTTTAAACCTATCACATCATCAATTAAACGTAACACCTTAACTGTATTATAGGGAGGACTACCACATTCAATCGTATCCTTACCATAAGCAATCCGCTCTCTTAATTTATCAAATTCATAGAAATGAGGATTTTGACTGTTTTTACAAGTAGAACAATTACAGGGGATAAACTTACTACACTTCAATCGGTTATAAGACTTATGGATCTGATCTAGTTCGTAAGTAACAGTAGTCAACAAGTCTCGTTTATGTCTACCAGTAACTCTAATTTTAATTTCTCGTTTTTCGTAATATTCAATTACTTCTGCTTTGGTGTTATCTTTGTTTAAGATAACACCACTTCTCCAGACATATTGCTGCTGGTCAATCCACTTATGCATTACCACAATAAACCGAGTTATAATACCTTTGGGCATGAATTCATAGGTATAGCGGAGAATTAGATTGTCAGATTCATCCCAATCATACTCAGGTTGATTTAAAGTTAGTAGTTGTGGCGCGATGTAGCTATCTTTCCTCTCAGGGATTGGATAGCAAAGTTGAAACTTGATCATCAATTGTAGCAGTTCATCCTGCATATAAGCATAGTTTTCTTCCGACCAAATTTTTTCTAAATCAGCGCGGTTAAAGCGACCTAGATTCCGAATAACTTGATTGTTATCCAGCACTTTATAGACAGCATAAGTCCCCCATTCCGGTTTGATAATTACCGTTTTCTTTAATAGAGGGTCATCTTGAAAATGCAAACACACTCCCAGATCGTGTAGGTACCCGCTTAACTGTAATTTATCGTTGTATAAAGTAAACCCATTGTTTGAGCAGATGTTTAGATATTCATCCAGACTGATGTGATTACGGCTATCTTCTTCTAAAGCTTCTCTGACTTGTTTCCATGTTCTAGGTAAAGCTGCTTCTTTGATGTGGGGGAGGTTGCTAATATAAAATTTAATTTGGGTAAGAATATCCTCTAAACCTCGGTTAGTAGCTAGGTTTGTTGCTAGAGTTTCTTTCAAATTGTTAAACTGTCCCCGTAAGGCGCGATCGTTTATTTCTCTATGACGATCTTGTTTTTCATTCTTGATAATTAATATAGGACTGTTGTCGCTTAAGAGTTCTACTATATTAAGCCAGTAGTAGAAGTCTGTGTCTTCTTTCCTGGTATCTGCTACTAGGGTGTAAAGGGAACGTTTGGTCAGGAAGAATTGATGGGTGGCGTGATAAATTTCTTGTCCCCCAAAGTCCCAGATATTAACCCGAAAGTCTCGACCGTTCTCCAGTGGAAATTCCCATTGGATAATGTCAATTCCTTCTGTATATTTTTCATTTTGCTGTAGTTGATAGTCTGGCTTTTCTATCTTTTTGGCTAGTGTTGTTTTTCCAGCACCTGCTTCACCGACAATCAGGAGTTTTGCTTCATAGATATAATCTTTTCCTTCTTCCAGCAGTTGTCGGAAATAATCTCTGATTGCTTCAATCCCATTTTTTACAATTTCTATTGGTGGAGTTTCAAGGGTATTTCCGCTTAAATTAAGCTGGGTTAAGTTGGTAAGCTTAGTGATTGATTCTGGGACTGTTGTTAATTGATTTTTGCTTAAGTCAATCCTGGTTAATTGGGTTAGCTTAGTGATTGATTCTGGGACTGTTGTTAATTGATTTTTGCTTAAGTTAATCCTGGTTAATTGGGTTAGCTTAGTAATTGATTCTGGGACTGTTTTTAATTGATTTCCGCTTAAGTAAAGCTGGGTTAATTGGGTTAGCTTGGTGAGGGATTCTGGGACTATTATTAATTGATTTCCGCTTAAGTCAAGCTGGGTTAAGTTGGTAAGCTTGGTGAGGGATTCTGGGACTGTTGTTAATTCATTAAAGCTTAAGTCAAGCTGGGTTAAGTTGGTAAGCTTGGTGAGGGATTCTGGGACTGTTGTTAATTCATTTACGCTTAAGTCAAGCTGGGTTAAGTTGGTAAGCTTGGTGAGGGATTCTGGGACTGTTGTTAATTCATTTACGCTTAAGTCAAGCTGGGTTAATTGGGTTAGCTTGGTGAGGGATTCTGGGACTGTTGTTAATTCATTTCCGCTTAAATCAAGCTGGGTTAAGTTGGTAAGCTTTCCGATGGATTCTGGGACTGTTGTTAATTTATTGTCGCTTAAATCAAGCTGGGTTAAGTTGGTAAGCTTTCCGATGGATTCTGGGACTGTTGTTAATTTATTGTCGCTTAAATCCAATTCTTCCAACTGTGATAAATTAAAAACTTCAATTGGTATTTCAGTTAACTGATCATCATCAAAAATAACAGTATTGCTTAAATATAAATGCTTAAGCTGCTTCTCTTTTGCTTTTGTTATTATCTTAACAATATGTTTTGGGACAGCCATTTTTATGATTTATTAATTAGAAATTATAGCGGTTTTTAGGTGAGGTACATTTTTTTTTAGGGAGCAGGGAGCAGGTAAAAGGCAAGAGGCAAGAGGCAAGAGGCAAGAGGCAAGAGGCAAGAGGGGAAAAATCCTATGTACCTCATTAAACTAAAAACTGCTATACTTATCAAGTTCGTAGGGTGCGTGATAAGACGGGGGAGCCATGATTGTAGTGTTAGGATAATCCATCCCGTAACGCACCATCCAAACGGCAAAAATGAGATGCACCCTTTCAAGAATACCAAATTTTAGCACATAACTAATGTCAGAAGTCACAATTAACTTACCTGAAGAGGTTTTTAGTGCCCGTCGTCTTCCCCCAGAAGAATTTGTGCAGGAAATGCGGCTTGCTGCTGCTATCTACTGGTATCAAAAGCGGGAAATCTCCATGGAAAAAGCAGCCTCCGTCGCTGGGTTAAACCGTAGAGACTTTCTTGCCGCCCTAGCCCGGGAACAAATTGATGTCTTTGCTGTTGACTTTGATGATCTAGAGCGTGAGTTAAACCGTGGCTGAACTTCCTGCTATCAACACCTGCTCACAGATAAAAAAGTTATAATTTGGGCGTTGCGTCAGTCTTTGAATGAATAGGAGTAGAGTGGGCATCCTGCCCGCCCGAAAATAAGGAGGAAACTGGCAAGATGCCAGTTCTACACAAGATGCCAGTTCCACGTCTGATGCCCATTCCACCTGACTCTTAAAATCATTCCATTATTAAGCAACGCCATAATTTGAGTCGAGTAGTAACTCACTAAAACGAGATTTGTCTCTGAGTAATGCTGAGAACAAAATGTTGGTATCAACTATAACTGGTTGGTTTTGTCCAATCACAATTTACTACTTATCAAGTTTAGATTTAACCAATGACCAAACCGTAGAGTCAATCTCATCAGCTAATTCAGCCGCCACCTCTTCTGTGAGTTGACTGCGCTGGCTGATTGACTTGAGTTCAAGATAGTTGAGGAGTTGGGTCAGTTGCTGATAATCAATTGCTGTCTTATCAATCTTGATGATGATCGTTTGGTCATCAACACTAAGATTGTAATAAGGATTGTTAGACATAAGTTATAATCCAATACAGTAGTATTGTAGTATATTCTATATAATATCTATAGCGTTTATTGCATTTATGAGGTACGCTTATCAAGCTCAAAGTCCCCCTTGTTAAGGGGGATTTAGGGGGATCCCTTTGTACCTCATGGCAAATATAATTGCTATTATATCTATAAGGTTTCAAACCGCTAAGAATTGCTGAATCACATCCTGACTCAGTTCACTAGTCGCCCCGGATGCCACAATGCCACCCTTCTGCATGGCATAGTAGCGGTCAGCTTGTCGGACAAAATGTAGATGCTGCTCGACCAAGAGCACAGAAATTCCAGTAGTTTTAATAATCCGCCGCACAGCCGCTTCAATTTCCAAAATAATCGACGGTTGAATCCCTTCGGTAGGTTCGTCTAACACTAATAACTGAGGACGTCCCATTAATGCCCGTGCGATCGCTAATTGTTGCTGTTGTCCACCACTCAAGTCACCACCCATCCGGGACAACATTGATTTTAAGACCGGAAACAGCTCAAAGATACTGTCTAGGATGTCATCTTCAGCCTTTCTACCCCCTCGACGTGCTTCTAAACCCAGCAACAAATTCTCTTTCACCGTTACCCGAGGGATAATCTCCCGCCCTTGGGGCACATAGCCAATCCCTAATCTGGCTCGTTTATCCGTCGATAGTTTGGTCAGCGGTTGACCAGCAAAGGTAATGGTGCCAGTGCGGGGTTTGAGTAATCCCATAATCGTTTTGAGTAGAGTAGTTTTGCCCACACCATTCCGTCCAATCAGGCAAACCATTTGTCCTGCTGGTACATTCAAATCTACATTTCTGAGAATGTGGCTTTCACCGTAGTAGACATTTAAATTGGAAATTTGCAGCATAAGAGTTTTTTAGAATTTAGAATTTAGAATTTAGAATTTAGAATTTAGAATTTAGAATTTAGAATTTAGAATTTAGAATTTAGAATTTAGAATTTAGAATCGGAAATCGGGAATCGGGAATCGGGAATCGGGAATCGCAAAAATACCGATATATTGGATTAACTCTTGCCTATTGCCTATTACCTATTGCCTATTGCCTATTGCCTATTGCCTATTACCTATTACCTATTACCTATTACCTATTACCTATTACCTATTACCTATTACCTATTACCTATTACCTATTACCTATTACCTATTGCTAGCATGCCTCTTGCCTTAAATGCTATAACACTTTACCCTTTACCCTTCTCCTACTTCTGCTTCCAAGCTTTTTACCACTTCTGCTGGCAGATCCAACAGCTTCACCAAGTTTTGGTAAGCCGCTGCTTCAGCATCGTTAATCTTTGGTTCGCTAGGTGTACGGGAACTTGATTTAATCACTTCATAAGCCAGCTTCACGATTAGTTTTCGTTCTTCAATAGTTTCTATTTCAGTAGTCAACTCTTCGATGGAAACATTAAGTGCTAAATAATTCTGTAACTCTTGTTGCAATTGTTGCTTTTGTTCTGCATCTGTAGCAAACACTTCGCTAAAGCGAGATATCATCACATCAATTTCTTCTGGTGCCATATTACCATCAGACCAAGCCATAGCAGACACAATCCGTAGCATTTTCATTTGCTCCGCTGTAATCGATGGCTTTTGTCCTAAATACACTTCAATCACCCGGGGGTCATTTTGGACTTGATCCATTGTGCCTTCACACAACACTGAACCCTGATGTAACACGGTTACTTGACGAGCAATCTGGCGCACGAATTCCATATCGTGTTCAATCACAATAATGGAATGACTCTTGGCTAGAGCTAACAGCAAATCTCCGACATTTTCTGTCTCTTCATCCGTTAAACCAGCCACCGGTTCATCTACTAGTAATAAATCCGGAGACTGAGCCACTAACATCCCAATTTCTAACCGCTGTTTTTCTCCATGGGAGAGTAACTCCGCCAGTAAATTCGCTTTTTCCACTAAACCAATGGTGTGCAGCAAACCTGCTACTGTCCGTTTTTCCCCGGGTAATGTACGTCCAAACAGGGTGGAAAACACATTCTTATCACGATTGCAGGCTAAATCTAAGTTTTCTCGAACCGTTAGATTTAGGTAGACTCGTGGTGTCTGAAATTTTCGACCAATGCCGAAGCGAGAGATTTGGTGTTCCGATAAGCCTCGCAAATCCTCTCCCTTAAACAACACCCGTCCCTCCGTTGGCTGTACTTTCCCAGTCACCACATCCAGAAACGTAGTTTTCCCAGCACCATTAGGACCAATCATCACTCGCAATTCCCCAGCATCCATACTAAAGTTAAACTGGTTAATTGCTTTGAAGCCGTCAAAACTTACGGTTAAGTTATCAATTTCAAGAATTTTAGAGTTCATTTGTAGTTTGCTAATGGTTAATGACTTTAGAAGTTGTAAGCTATCAGCTATCAGCTATCAGCTATCAGCTATCAGCTATCAGCATATGCTTAGATGGGCTTTTCCCCAGACTTTCAATATCTCATGAATCTCGTATAAAATTCTCTCGTTTGCGTATCGGCGCACGCTACGCTGGGTTTATTTTAAGCTGTTCGCGTAGCGTGAGCTTTTAGCTCACGGCTGACAGCTGACAGCTGACGGCTGAATGCTCCCTGCTCCCTACTCCCTTGCTGTAATAACCATGCAATTTAAATCAAGACCAGCTTAACGACCAATCTCTTCTTTTTCCCGTTGGACTACTGGGTCTTTTTCTAGGCTGGGGTAAGTTGTTATCACTGGTTTTTCGGTACCAAAAAGCGATCGCATTTGTTCAATTCCCTCGTCTCGCAACCAGCCGACAATACCATTAGGCAGTACTGTCACTACAATTAGGAACAGCGCACCCTGGAAAAATAGCCAAACTTCGGGAAATTGCTCACTCAACAAGGTTTGACCTAGTCGGACTAATAAAGTACCCAGAATTGCTCCGACTAGAGTTCCTCGTCCTCCCACAGCCACCCAAATCACCATCTCAATGGAAAACGCTACTTCCATATAGCTGGGGGTAACAATCCCTGATTGTACCGTATAAAGGGCTCCAGCAATGCCAGCGATTCCCCCAGAAACCGCAAATACCAGGACTTTGAATCCGGTAGGATCGTAGCCAGAGAAACGCACCCGATTCTCATCATCCCGTATGGCAATTAACAACCGACCAAAGCGTCCACTGGTTAACCAACGGCACAATAAGTAGATCAGAACCACACACAGGATAGTAATTTCGTAGAAAGCTAACTGAGCTTGTTTGGAACTTACTAACATCCCAAACAGGGTTTCTGTATCAGTTTTTAACCCATTAGTACCATTAATTAGCTTTTGCTGTCCATTGAAAAAATTGAATAAAACCAGCAGTGCGGCTTGGGTCAAAATCGAGAAATAAACCCCTTTAATCCGGTTACGAAATACCAGATAACCCAGCAATCCGGCCACGATACTGGGAATTAAAACAATAGCAATTAGGGTGAAAGGAAACGAATAAAATGGCTGCCAGAAAAATGGCAGTTCTTTTACCCCATAGAGGGTAAAGAATTCCGGTATTTCTCCTTCTGGTAGTTGCAGTTTGAGGTGCATAGCAAAGGCATAGCCCCCCAAAGCAAAAAATATACCATGTCCTAGACTCAGCAGTCCGGTATACCCCCAAATCAGGTCAATCCCTATCGCGACAATAGATAATGACAAAAAACGCCCCAACAGCTTGAGGCGAAAATCCGGCAAAATTGCTGGCATTAATAACGCGAAAACTAGAGCAATTGCTACGATTGCTACTATTTCT
The DNA here is from genome assembly GCF_010672795.1 of Moorena sp. SIO1G6. Classification (NCBI taxonomy): domain Bacteria; kingdom Bacillati; phylum Cyanobacteriota; class Cyanophyceae; order Coleofasciculales; family Coleofasciculaceae; genus Moorena; species Moorena sp. SIO1G6. Next base: position 29,217 of record NZ_JAAHFZ010000006.1, on the reverse strand, counting down.
ATAATTAACTTTCGTCGCCGCTGCTTTTTAATGGCTAGTGTTCTAGATACATAGGTCATAATTTCTGAAAATAGCAACTATAGCAGTTCTCAATTTGGTGAGGTACTTTAGCAAAGGGAGCAGGGAACAGGGAGTCGGGAGTAGGGAATCGGGAGTAGGGAATCGGGAGTAGGGAATCGGGAATAGGGAATCGGGGGAATAAAATTGACTGTACCTCATAAATGTTGAAAACGCTATAATTCTGCCGTGCGTCCTTTTTGTGGGAATATTCCTGAAGGTCTCACTTGTAAAAAGGTAATAATTAAAGCGAAAACCATAACTTTTGCCATACTGGTGGTCGCAAAGAAGGTAAAGAAGTCCGTTACCGGTTTAAGGAACTCTACTGGCATCAACATAAAGGCTATGCTTCCCGAACCAATAATATAGGTAAGTGTACCAATTGCTAGGGCGGCTATTATGCTTCCCAGTAAGTTTCCGACACCGCCAACCACTACCACCATAAAGGTATCGACGATATAATTTTGACCAGTATTGGGACCGACAGAACCTAGTAATGTAATCGCACAACCTGCTACACCAGCTAAACCAGAACCTAGGGCAAATGTTAACGCATCTACCGTTTGTGTTGGGATACCTAAGCAAGCACTCATACTGCGATTTTGGGTAACAGCTCGAATCCGTAATCCCCAACTGGAGCGATTTAAGAACCAGTAGGTTCCCAATAGACAAATAATCGTCAAAATAATGATAAAGATCCGGGCATAGGGCAATTGGAAGTTACCAATCGGAAATCCCCCTTGAAGCCATGCTGGTGCAGTCACGTCTACATTTCTGGCACTAAACCAAGGTCGAGTAATTGCCCGTTGACCCGTTTGTCCTAACAACACCCCAGTTACGATCGCAATTCCTAGAGATAAGAATACCATCAAAGCGATCGCCCAATTGCGAATTCTCTGCCAATCTAAACGACGGCTTAGAACCCACCTTGACCCAAAAAACAGCAGGCAAAATACCGCAATCCCAATCACCAATACCCAATTTACACTGCGGACAAACTGTCGCAATATCAAACTTACCCCCCAAGTAGCGAGAAGGGTTTCCAAGGGTCGCCCATATAGATAACGAATGACCCCCCTCTCTAATACCAGTCCTACCAACGCTGCCACCAGAAAAGCCATGGGCAGGGCAAATAAGATATAGACATTAAACAATGAATCGCCCAAAAAGGCTTTAAACGTATTTTGGACAACATACGTTGTATAAGCGCCCAACATCATTAACTCGCCGTGAGCGAGATTAATCACGCCCATCAGTCCAAAGACAACAGCTAGTCCTAGGGCAGCAATCAGTAGCACTGAGCCAATACTAATCCCGTTAAAAATTCCTTCTAAAAGTGGCAGCACAATTGAATTAAATATGAATTATGAAGGATGAACTATGAAGGATGAACTATGAAGGATGAATTATGAAGGGATAAAACTACTTTAGTTTTATCTTTTTGAAGTTTACAGTAAGCACTCAATACTCAACTAACAAAACTCAATTTTAAATGCCTTAAGGCGCGCTTTCCAATGGCCGGGGAACCCGGCCTTGGGTCGCGCCTGTAGTTTACTTCATAGGTCATAATTCATCCTTGATCACTTATGCTTTCTCCTTTTTGTACTTCCCTCCCTTATTGGGATCGCTCCAGTCACACCCATACCCTTTCGTTTCTGCTACATATTGATTCCAGGGGATGGGAGGAACGGGTTTAGGTGTGGATGAGACAATTTTGAACTGACCATCGGCTTGGATTTCACCAATGCGCACTGTCTTAGAAATGTGATGATTTGGATACATCTCTACTGCTCCTTCTGGTGCGCCAAATTTTTGACCGATAGCAGCTTTGCGCACAGGCTCTAGGTCAGTAGTTCCAGCTTGCTCTACCGCCTGCTTCCATAGGTAAACCATAATGTAAGCCGCTTCCATGGGGTCGTTGGTTACCCGGTCTTCGCCATACTCGGCTTTGAAGGCTTCCACAAACTGCTTATTGTCGAGGCTATCAACAGATTGGAAGTAGTTCCAGGCGGCGTAGTGACCAATTAGAAATTCTGGACCAATCTGCCGGACTTCCTCTTCTGCAATACTCACCGACATCGTGGGATATTTGTCTGGAGTGAGTCCAGCACCTTTGAGTTGTTTGAAGAAGGCGACGTTACTATCCCCGTTGAGACTGTTGAAGATTACGCCACCATTTGGTAGTGCAGCTTTAATCTTAGAAATGATCGGGGTAACTTCTGTATTACCAAGGGGAAGGTAATCCTCGCCCACGGTCTCTCCACCCAGGGCTTTGAGTTGCTCCTTAATAATCGTGTTAGCGGTACGAGGGAAAACATAGTCCGAGCCCACTAAGAAAAACTTTTTGCCCTTGTTTTTCAGCAACCAATCTACCGCTGGCTCAATCTGCTGATTTGGTGCAGCACCTGTGTAGAAAATATTCTTGGAACACTCCTGCCCTTCGTACTGCACAGGATACCAAAGCATATGGTCTTTGGATTCAAACACTGGTAGCACAGCCTTACGGCTAGCCGATGTCCAGCAACCAAAAATAGTAACAACTTGATCCTTATCAATCAGTTTGGCAGCTTTCTCAGCAAAGGTTGGCCAGTCAGACGCACCATCCTCAACAATAGGCACAATTTTCTTGCCTAATACCCCCCCGGCTTCATTAATCTCCTTGATGGCAAGCTTTTCAGCTTCCACCACAGTGGTCTCACTAATTGCCATAGTACCGGTCAGGGAGTGGAGAATACCCACTTTGATCGTGTCTTCACCACTAGCATCTGAACTCTCGGTGGCTGTGGAGCAAGCCTTCAACAGAAGACTAGTTCCCAATGCCGCTGAGCTATAAAGCAGAAATTTACGTCGTCCTAATCCACTTACCATACTTTCGTACAATCCTCTACCAAATTTAGGCGTAGCCTCATTGAAAAAATTGCGAAGCTAGGGTGTGATATTAGACCTAGGATTGCAAGTAAACTGTTAATTAGGATACAAAAAAGCTAAACTTTCGATCAGTTCATGAAAAATTGACATTTTTTAACATTTTTTAACATTTTTTTGAATCAGATCTACCCATGCTGAGCACTATCTATTCACATTCTGTTAATGAACTCTTTACAGCCTGGATAAGCAAAACCTCCTTTACAAAAGCAAGAGAGAGCAGGCGAAGCCAGGACCGGTTACTATGGTTCAATAACCTCGAAAAAAGCCTATTTTTGCCTAAAAATATAATATTGCCGCCATTAGGCATCATCTATTCAAGCTTTATTGCTCAACTTCTAAACTTACGGTTGTCTTGTAACCTATTGTCTTGTAACTCAGTGTACAGATTGACCATAAGGTTGATGTATTAATAAACACTAACGACTCATGCGCTAACATTTGGCGAGATTTAAGCTTTGTCAGGGGAGGATTTCCAAGGATGTCACACTGGATGTCACCCGAACTCAGGGGCATCCAGAATCAACTGGATCAATCAATTCCTAGCCAGTGCGAGCATTCGGCAGAAAGTTTTTGTTGGCTATGCACTCTCCATTGGTTTGGCCATTTTGGGAACAACGACTGGATTAGGGATTGGCCAGCATTACCAAAAGTCAGCACTAGCTGAACTCACTCGTGCCCAAAAACAAGAACATCTGCTGAAGAATTTACAAATCGCGATTTTAGACCTACGTTCCTATCCCTACTTAGGTGCGCTTTCCGTGATGGCGAGCAATCCCTCGCCATCACGGGTCGCACCTCCTGTTGCTGTGCCCTTGGAAGACCTACAGCCGCTTCAAGAGAAAATTGACCAAGCTCAGCAACTGCTGTTGGAAGCGCAACGGTTTGTCAGAGAGTTTGATACCTGTTCTAAAACAAATACCAATCATTTACTGGATTTACTCAAGACCTACAGGATAATTATTGATTCCTACAACACTCTCATTCAATCCCTGTTGCCGGAAAGCGCACCTGATGATCAGCTTAAACTTGCCCAAAGGCAACTGTTGCCACAGAACAATCCTGAATTAACCACTGCCCTAGAACGCTTTTTTGAGCAGTCAGACCAGCTGATTAGAGCAGCTCAAGTCAAACAGCAGCAAGGGTTGAGCGCCCTTAACCGTGCTGATCAGTTGTGCTTTGGGATCATTGTCAGCAGTATGATCGCCTCAGTTGCGATCGCAATCCTATTAGCTATTCATACCAGTAATGCGATCGCACAGCGAATCAAAAGCCTGACTGAGATCACCGAACAGGTCAAACAGGAGTCTAACTTTACCCTGCAAGCACCAGTCACGACCCGAGATGAAGTGGGTGTGTTAGCCACTTCTCTCAATCAGCTGATTCACGGTATGGCTGACTACACCCAGGAACTCCAGCAAACGGAAATCCAGCTGATTCAAAACGAAAAAATGTCCAGTTTGGGTACTATGGTTGCTGGTATTGCCCATGAAATGAACAATCCGATTAACTTTATCTACGGCAATCTGTTCTTTGCCAGCGATTATATTGAGGATTTACTCTCTCTGGTGGAACTCTATCAGCAGTATTATCCCAACCCTGACCCAGAGATTAAAAATCGGCTCGAAGAGATTGATCTGGAATTTTTGGCCCAAGACTTGCCTAAAATCATCGCTTCCATGAAAGGCGGAGCTGAGCGCATTCGTGAAATTGTGCTTTCGATGAGGAATTTTTCCCGATTGGATGAAGCCGAGATCAAACCGGTTAACATCCATGAAGGAATTGACAATACCCTCGTTCTGCTCAGCAACCGCCTCAAGCCAGGGATTGAGGTGATCAAGCAGTATGGGGATTTACCTGTGGTGGATTGCTACCCAGCTCAACTGAATCAGGTATTTTTGAGTATCTTGGAAAATGCCCTTGATGCTATAGATTACAAGAGTGTCGAATCTTGTCTATCCCCAGTCTTCACCATTCGGATTCAAACCGAGCTAGTTGACCAAAACTGGGTAGTTATCCGAATCGCTGACAATGGCCCTGGGATTGCCGCAGCCATTAAAGACCGGATATTTGACCCATTTTTCACTACCAAAGACCCAGGCCAGGGAACTGGCTTGGGACTCGCCATTACCTACCAAATTATTACCCAGCATCGAGGAAAAATTGAGGTGGCTTCAGAACCAGGTCAGGGAGCCGAGTTTGTCATTAGTTTGCCAAGATAAAATCTGAAAACCTCAGGTGCGATTGACCCATTAAGAATTAAATTCGCCACAGGTCGCACCTTCTGCGACAAGGGTTAAGTAAAGGTAAGCTATCAGCTATCAGCCGTCAGCAGTCAGCTAATCAACGGTCGTAAACAAGCATCGGGGGTGCTGGTGGCACAGGCTAGAAGCCTGTGGCGTAGCGCATTAGCTGATAGCTGATAGCTGACCGCTGAATGCTTACAAGTAAAGAATTCCTATTACTTATAGGGTTTCGTGCGCAGTTGAGCCTAAGTCCTGACAGCGTACCATCAACAGTCAACTATATAAGTAATATTTTGTATCAAGGACTACAAACACCTGGTCAGAGGTTTGTTACTTTCATCCATTAGACTGATGACAGGTGTGAGTGAGAACAATGAATAAACAATTACGCGCGATGTTACTGATGAGTCCATTGATGTTGGTATCCCAATGGGCAGCATCCAAGGTCGCGATCGCACAAGAGGTTTCACCAAACCTTGACCCAGTAAACCTGGGGCAAATGCCTGCACAATCAAAGCAGGTGTCAGTTGATAAACTGATCAAACAGAGTAAACAAGAGTCAGCTTCCATGGGTCAAGTCACCAGTGTTTCCCAACTGCGTGATGTATCTCCTGGAGACTGGGCTTATGAAGCGCTACGGAGTTTGGTAGAGCGCTACGGTTGTATTGCAGGATATCCCAATCGCACCTTTCGCGGGAATCGCGCAACAACCCGGTATGAATTTGCCGCTGGTTTAAATGCTTGCTTGAACCAGATTGAGCGTTTAATTGCTGCGTCTACCGCCGATTTTATCACTCGTGAGGACTTAGAAACCCTGCAACGGCTGATTCAGGAGTTTGAATCAGAATTGGCTACTCTCGGTGCACGAGTGGATAACTTAGAAGGACGGGTGGCATTTTTAGAAGACCATCAGTTTTCTACCACCACCAAGCTAGAAGGGGAAGTGGTCTTCTCTATTGCCAACGCCTTTGGTGAAGACAGTGACAACCAAGTCGTGTTCCAAGACCGGGTACGTTTAGCGTTTGTCTCCAGCTTCACCGGTAAAGATGCCCTCTACACCCGTCTGGATGCCGGTAATGCAGCTACCTTTGATGGCACAGACCAAGGTGCCTTTACTTACAGCTTTGACAGCGGCAACGACCTGGGTATTGGTTGGCTAGCCTACTACTTCCCGATTGGGGATAATATTGATGTCTATCTGCCAGCTGCCTTTCCCCTTTGGCAAGATTTTGTCCCCACCATCAGCCCCTACCTGGATGACTTCACTGGCGCTAGCGGTGTTCTTTCCAGCTATGCTGAATCGAGCCCCATCTATAAAATTGGTTTAGGCGCAGGTGGTGGACTAGGCATCAACTTTAGCCTCGCCGATGCCGTAGTATTGAGTGCAGGTTACTTTGGTGGCAATTCCTTTGACCCCTCTGAAGGTCAGGGTTTATTCAACGGTGAGTTTTCTGCCTTAGGTCAGCTGACATTTTCCCCTAGCGACAGCTTTCAGTTAGCCTTCACTTACGTTCGTGCCTACTTCAATGACTTTGATGATGGCAACGCTATCTTTGATACGGGTGTTGGAACTGAAAACGCCAGGGCACCCTTTGGTGATGGAGGAGATGTCACAGCAAACACTAACTCCTACGGCGTAGAAGCCTCTTTTCAATTCTCTCCCAATTTAGTAATTAATGCCTATGGCGGCTACACCGATGCTGAACAAGCTTCTGGTGGCAACGGTGATGCTGAGATTTGGTACTACGGTCTAGGACTGGCATTACCAGACTTTGGCAAAGAAGGTAACTTACTTGGTATAGTTGCCGGTTCTGAGCCTTATGTTGGTGGTGATGATGATACCGCCATTCATGTTGAAGGCTTCTACAAGTATCAGGTAAATGATAATATCTCGATTACTCCCGGATTAATCTGGATTGCTGCTCCCTTTGGAGACAGTGATAACGAGGATGTCGTGATTGGTGCTCTTAGAACTACTTTCAAATTCTAAGACCTGATCCCAAGTCCGGTTAATCACTTATAATACTGTAGAACCCATGGCTTTTCATGACTTGAAAATTGAAAATTGAAAATTGTTAACTTTCAAGTCACGAAAAGCCAAAAATTATAAGAAGTTAACCGGGCTCGGTATTAGCAAATTATTAGTAATATCATGTCCGCTTGAATACTTATACTAGGGGCGAAAGCAAGGCATTTGGCATTTGGCACCCACCCCTAACCCCTCCCAGGAGGGGAATGGCAGAAGTAAAGGAGTAAGGTTTCAAGGGATAAAGTTTTTTATAACTAATTATCCGAACCTGATATAAGCATATGCTAATAGCTAATAACTGAGAGCTGATAGCTGATAGCTGATAGCTTACAATTATTGAGACGTCTTAAGATTTTTTTCAGTTTGTTTAAACTTGTTTAAGCCGCTTCAGCTAGCTAAAGATTGTCGCTATCGCGTGGATGAAATCGATTACTACTCCAGTCCCTCAGATATGTGGATAGCATTGCCAGTAATGATTTAGAAATTGCTGTCAATGCTTGATCTTATCGAATTATTTATTGTTAATTTGCTTGAATTATTGTAACTAATAAGGTAGTGAGCGCTCACTGTCTCAGGAATTGCGATCAGAAATTGCGATCGCTTCTTTGTCCTCTATGCATAATCTTGGTCATTTGTCAATCAATACCGGGTATTAAGCTTTTTTAAGATTTTTGTTCTTGCTGTTTAAGCTGGTTACCCTTGGTTCTACTATAAATTAATAACTTAAATCCAGATCGACCTTTCCCCCTCATCCCCACTAAGCCGACTTGGCTAGTGTAGTCATACCTGATTATGGTTAGGGGGAAAGGGTAAGTTTGTAGCAACATGATCACAATAAAAAAACCGAGCCAGCAATTAATGTTGGTTCAACTTAACAAAAATAAACAAATTAATTATATCAATTCTGAAATAACTTCCCAATCTAAAAGTTGGAAACAGCTTAGGTGGTTAGATAATAACCTAACCCAGACTAACCTGGTCTGGCGGTTGTGGGTTATTTTGATGATAGTAGTTACTCATCATTTAAGCAATCCTAGACAATTCCAATCCTAAGGCTGAACAACTTTTCGGAAGCTTCTAGCTTAGACCATTGATTGATTAGAAAAAAATTTTAATTTTAGTCCTGGTGAGTTGTTAGCTTTCCAGGATTGGCTGGTAACTCAATAACTATAGCTCCAGTCAATTTGTTCGTTAACCGGTGCTCATTCTCTAACCAACATAATTTTAACGTGAACTATACAGCAATTTAGTGGGACAATGATGGCTATATATCAAGACCGGGAAGCCTTTATCCCTTACCGTCGAACCGATTTGATCGAACTTTGTCTTGAAGATGGAAAACTTGACCCTACCAACTCCCAGAAGTTTCGGGATTTTTGCGAAATTCTGTCAGCCTATTATCATTTTAACTTCCATGAAACCCTGGAGAATTTAAAGGATAACTTTGCTCCCTTTAATCCTGATGCTGACACCAAGTCGATCAAGGAACTGACTCCAGATCAGAAGAGTGAGAGGGAAACTAAATTGATATCGACCTTGACAACTCTCCTGAAAAGTGCAAATTACTTTTCCTTACCTAAAAATATCCTGGAACAGGCTGTGTCAGAACACTCATTGATTGAACTAAAGACTGAGATAGATTTTGATGACTTTGAGGAACTAGTTTGCTATGGTAGAGGAGACAAATCTAAAATTTATTTTTTGAACAAACTTTTAAAACCAACTGAACAAAACATTGAAATCTATGAACGAGTAGTTTTATTGATTAAATTCAAAGATAAATCTTATTTTGAATCAAAAAAATCTAAAAAACTGGAAAATCTAAACTTTATTCCTGGTAAAATGTATGTTTATCTCTATGGCAATATTCCCAAATTTGATCTAGAATTCTTATTTCCAAATGTTAAAATAGGAATGACCTGGAAAGACCGCCTATTATTTGGTTTACCTGCCATTGGAGCTGCCATTCCTCTTCTGGTCAAAGTTCTACCCCAACTTATCTTTATCCTGGGAATAATTTTGTTCGCTATGGGAGTGGAAAGCTTCAGAATTGACCAGGAAAAATCCCATGATATTATGGCTGTACTGCTCACTACTTTATCTGTGGTGATCGCCTTCGGCGGATTTGCATTTAAACAGTACACAAGTTATCAAAATAAGCAGATTAAATTTCAAAAAAGTGTTACCGAGACCCTTTTCTTCAAAAATTTGGCCATTAATGCTGGTGTGTTTAAGTCTTTGATTGATGACGCTGAAGAAGAAGAATGTAAGGAGATTATTCTAGTTTATTATCATTTATTAACTAGTAAAAAGCTACTTAACCCTAAAGAGTTGGATAACCACATTGAAGCATGGATGGATGATAAATTTGACACCAAAATTGACTTTGATATCAATAATTGCCTGCGTAACCTCGAAGAAATAGAGGGCAAAATTGTAAAGGATAACCTAGAACAAGGGAGTAGATGTCCAATCCCTCTGCTGACCTATGATCACCAAGGTCGTTGTCAAGTCTTACCCCTACAGGAGGCTAAAACCTTGATCGATTATGTTTGGGATAATGCATTTGGTTAACCATCTTTAGTCTCCTCTAAGATTCATGGTTCATAGTTCATAGCAACAGTACTAATCAAAACTAATGAACCATGGACAATTAACTATGGATAATTAACCAGCCCACAACCCCCAGAAAAATCGGTTTGGAACACCAACCGATGGTCTAGCTCAAGACATAGACAAGTTTCACGTCTGAGGGTGACAAATTGGCAGGCTGCTGAGTGTCTGGTTGTGTGAGGTTTGCAATTAGGTGAAGCAATAAAGTGAGCATGGCGGCTTGAATTAGTCTTTGGAACATGAGTGTTCTCCTGAATCCCGATGGGCTGGCAGTGATTTTTCTCTGTTGAATATCTACAGAATATCTACACATTCCCAATCTACGACTCCGGTAAAAAACTTGTCAGGTATAAAATTTAGGTAAAATTATGGAAAATTAAGGAATTAAGTCTTATCACTCTACTAGCTGTCTTTCCAATTCTTGCCGCAGACGGAAAAGAATAGTGTCCGACTCCACCCGGTCTAGAATTTCTTTAATGACGGTACTTGCTCCTAGTGGTCCGAAAGAGCAACCTTGTTCGAGATAAACCTGTGCCGCTTGACCAACAGCATACGCCCCATAACCGGCAATTCCAGCTTGGGTAATTGCTGCCCCAGCAAAGGCACCCAAGCCACTCGGACCGATAACCACTGATGCACTCTTACCTACACCAAAAAGCACACTGGTACCCAGTTCACCTAGCAGTAAGCCTCCAGAACTGATCAAAATCTTTTGCCATAGCTTACCTGCTTCATAGCTAGTCATAGGTAGACCATACAGCCGCGCTAGAGAACGAATCATCACCAAGTCAGTCAGAGTACCCCCTAACACATCTAAAATTCCAATCGGATTGAGGGCGACTGCTAGTGCTTTGTACTTAGCAAACTGCCAGATTAAGTCTTCTGCTTCAGTTTTGTGTAACTCAATGGCTTTTTTGGCAATAGTATTCTGAGCATTGCGGGCTTGAAATAGAGCGTTGAGGGCTAAAATTGATCGCCCTTCTCGGTTAAGTAGACTGAAAATTTTCTGTTTGAGCTGATCCACATTCGGAGGTGGAGTTTCCCATTCATAAGTCACTCTACCATCAGGCCACTCCACCCGTACTTCCATAGAAGCTGGTTCTGCTGCCACTAGGACAATTTCATCCGCTGACAACATCTTTTGTAAACGCCGATCCTTGGGGCTACCGGTACTGAGTTTTTGCAACTGTTGATAAATTGCCTCCCGGTCTTGTTCTGGATAGAGGTCAATTTTGTTAAATACCAAGATTAGAGGCTTTTGACTTTGCCGCAGTTCACAAAGAGCTTGATATTCAGTGCGAGTGATATCACCAGCCACGACAAATAAAATTAAATCGGCTTGGGATACCACCTCCCGCGCCATCTGCGCCTTTACTTCTCCATGGATTTCGTCCAATCCTGGCGTATCAATCAACTCGAAGAGGACTTCACTTTCGGAGCTAGGTGTCCACCGTACCGACTTGGGCCATTGAGTGACACCGTGAATCGGACCAGTTTTAAGAATTTTTTGTCCCAGCAAAGCATTAATTACCGCTGACTTACCACGACTAACCAAACCAAAAGCGGCAATGCGAATCAATCCTTGGTCAAGTTTGTTTAGGCTAGATTGCAAAACCTCTAATTCAGTTTGCAGCAAGGCTTCCATTTCCACATCAGCAGGATTCCCCTGGGAACGATGAAAATTGGTGTACCAGGACAAGGCTTGCTGTAAACTGGCACGAGTGCGGTTGAAGAGAGTTTTCTGCTGGTTGTTGGTGCCATAGGATGTCTGATTACCACCAGCTGGTTTAGATTGGGAAGATCCAGGATAACTCAAGGTTAAATAGGGAAAGACCAGTTACAGTTACTATTTTTACCTAAGCCTTGATGAGAAAATACCCATTATCCGATAGCAATTACCTGATACCAAGTTGCAGTCAAAGAATAAACAAAAAGGAATTGGGAATTAGGAAATTTCCCCCAATTCCTCCTGACCCCATAGGTAAATTAAACGTCAACAACGCCACTTGCTATAAGCCTGTAGACTAATGTGGGATTGGCGCAGGCTGATTGATGGAGGTAAATATGAGTGATGTGAATAAATCTAAACAACAGCTGATTCAGGAAGTGAAAGCACTGCGCCGACAAGTGGATCAACTTAAAGCTACACGAATCGTCTTCAGTGCTCAACATCAGCTATTTAAAACCTATGCCACCATGATGCAAACCGCCTCTGGCTCCCTGATGCTTAGAGCTTTGTTACAAGATATACTCCACGTTGCTGGTCGGCTCACTAAGGCAGAGGAGAGTAGCCTGTTTTTACTCAATGCTGATGGTATGGTCACTGAGAGTCTTCTAGCTCGCGGTGCAACCCTCCCACGATATAAAAAGCAGATCATTGGTCAGGTTCTAGACCAAGGTTTAGCTGGTTGGGTTAGCCGCCATCGGGAAGTTGGGCTGATCACTGATACTATGGATGATGACCGCTGGCTTACCTTACCTGGTCAGCCCTATCAAGTACGCTCAGTATTAGCTGTTCCTATTCTCAGGGGCAAGAGGTTATTAGGCATTATCACCCTAATGCATTCCCAGGCGGAACACTTTGGTGCTAAATCTGCCCGTTTAATGGAAATGACTGCTGAGTCCATGGCTTTGATCTTAGAGAATGCTCAACTCCACAGTCAACAACAACACCTAGGGCAACAGTCTCCTCAGAACTATCAAGTTTTCTCCCCACCCAATCAGCTCACTGAGAGTTCAGATAATTTCTCTTCCCTGGGAATTTACATAATTTATAGTAAAGGCGATTTTCTATATGTTAATCCCAAAATGGCGGAAATTTTTGGCTATTCCTTTGGTGAACTTATTTCTCTGCAATCCTTACTACACGTGGTGGCAGAAGACAAGCGTAAATTTGTGGATGATCGAATAACTAATTGTCTTCAGGGTCAGGGTAAAAATCTCTACTTTACCTTTCCTGGTCAGTGTAAAGATGGCAGCAGGATTAACCTAGAAATTTATGGTTCCCGAACTAAATTATACGGTAAGTTAGTAATCATTGGAGCTTTGCGAAAACTTAATCATTTAAGGGGTTAAGTTCTATGATGTTTGCTCGATTATGTTTGCTCGATGGTGTTTCCTCTAGCAATACTATTGCCCTGAGATATAGTCATCGGCAGGTTTAAAAAAATAAGTTTTATAAAAATTATGGATAGTGTCTCTAATTTTTTGATAGTTTAGAGCTGATTCGCTTAATATTTCTGGAACGGCTAGCAATGGTAGCTTTCCCTTTACCGATTTGTACAAATACTTTACCAGAGAAAAGATTACTGAGAGCTGGGCGTTGGTAAACTACAAAATCATCTAGCTTTGATGTTTCCTCAAACCCCATCTCGGTCAGAGCATCATTGAGAGCAGCAGTAAAAACTTTCTTACTCCTGAATTCTAGGGATACTGTAACGGTTCGATTGAAGTAGGTACCTAATAAACCACCGATTAAGCCAAAAATTATACCAACACTATAGGGCATCCCTGTCACCAGACTTAGCCTCAAAACTTGCGAGGAAAAGACAGTGGTAATTAGGGTTGTACAGGTGAAGTAGTACAAGAATGTTATTAATAAACCAGGACCGAGCTGCATAGAAATTTTATTTGATGTTATAACTATACATTTGCCATTAGTTTAAGACATTTTGAATCTGTTTCAACAGGTGCGACCCGTGGCGAATTTAATTCTTAATGGGTCAAGCGCACCTTTGTTTTTTCCAGAGCGCGTTCGCGCTCTGCTGACCATCTCCATCTTCCGAGAGAGGTAAATCTCGGTCTCTATCCAGGGATGGATTGGGGTAGTGAACGGATTAACATACCTTAGTCTAGCTGATCAACTGGTTCACAGGGGTTGATCAAGTTAGCGATCGCTTTTAGCGGAAGCGAAGCTTCATCGCGTGTAAATCCCTTTCATCTGCCTAGGGTCTCATGGTCAATGGTTCCGCTAAAAGCCGTTAAATACCGGTTTGTCAAAGATACTGATTGTGCTGTTTAAATAGATGAATTATAAATGGGCGGTATAGGAGTCGAACCTATCTAGTACGGATTAAAAATCCGTTGCACAGCCGCTATGCCAACCACCCAGATTCTATGGGAATGACAGGAGTTGAACCTGCAACAATTCGGTTAAGAGCCGACTGCTCTGCCAATTGAGCTACATTCCCATCACAAAAGCAAAACCCCTCTGGGTCGAGTTGAACAACCACATCTAAAATTAGGACTGTCAGTGCCAGTTCCGCGCTTCAGAGGGAAATCCACCAGGGAGGTACTGACCCTCCTACCACTGCGTTATAAAAATCCTTTAGAGCCGAAAACCCCTTGTCTAATGACCGGGGATGAAGGCTCACAGCGGCTTGACGCGCCGTGAAAAAAACATTCTGAAACTTTCCAAATTTTTATTCTGAGTATGGTAAATTAAAATAATAACGGTAGAGGTCGATAACCGATGATCATATTAGAGTTTAAAGCGAAAGGCAAGAAACATCAATATTCTGCAATAGATGAGGCTATTCGGACAGTTAAATTCATCCGAAATAGTTGCCTAAGGTATTGGATGGACAATAAAGGGGTAAACAAATTTGACCTCAATAAATACAGTGCTGTCCTTGCTAAAAAATTCGCTTTTGCAAATGAGCTAAATTCTACCGCTCGTCAGTCCAGCGCTGAAAGAGCATGGTCATCAATTGCCCGATTCTTTGAAAACTGCAAGAAAAAAGTACCCGGAAAGAAGGGTTTTCCTAGGTTCCAAAAACACTGCCGCTCAGTCGAATATAAACAGTCAGGCTGGAAGTTGTCCCCCGACAATAAATCGATAACGTTTAGCGACAAAAAGGGAATTGGAAAGCTCAAACTCAAAGGTACATGGGACTTGTGGCGCTTTGACAAGAAACAAATAAAGAGGGTTCGGATAGTCCGTCGAGCTGATGGCTATTACGTTCAGTTCTGCGTCTCGGTTGATATTAATGAGCAGTTAAAACCTGCTGACGCCACCATTGGCTTAGATGTCGGCCTAAAGGATTTTTATACCGATTCTAGAGGAAATACTGAACCTAACCCCAGATTTTACAGAACGGGAGAAAAACGTTTAAAGTTTTACCAACGCCGGGTTTCCCGGAAAAAGAAAGGCTCATCCAACCGCAAGAAAGCAATTAATAGACTAGGTAGGACACACCTCAAAATAAGTAGGCAACGTGAAGAACATGCCAAGAGACTGGTTAGAAGTTACCGCAAGAAGAGTGCAGCCTTTATAGTTGGTAGGCTATGCATCAAAGGTGGCAGGTTTTGTTGTAAGGCTGCACTCTTCTAAGGTTTCGTCTCCGGCGCGTTGCGTGGTTCGATCTAACGATTTGGTCGCTTACGAAGATTTGAGGGTTAAAAATTTGGTTAAAAACCACTGCTTGGCTAAGTCTATTAATGATGCAGGTTGGTATCAATTTAGGAAATGGTTGGAGCATTTTGGAACCAAGTTTGGTAGGATCACTGTTGCAGTAAACCCCGCCTACACCAGCCAAAACTGCTCTGACTGCGGTGAAGTGGTCAAAAAGTCTCTGTCAACTAGAACCCATGTTTGCAAGTGTGGTTGCCAGTTAGACAGAGACCACAATGCCGCAATAAATATACTCCAAAAAGCCTTGGGTACGGTAGGGCATACCGGAACCTGGATCCTGGATCCGAACACTTTGGGAGATCTGTCCTCTACTCTTCCTGGTTCCGACCTGGTTGAGCAAGACGGTTCTGTGAACAAAGAATCCCCGCGTCTTTAGACCGGGGAGTGTCAACAGCACAGTGCCTCGCTTTTCGGCTTCTGGTGGCTAGAGGAAGATGGAGGAATCGAACCCCTACAACATCGCTGCCGTACCACGGTTTTCAAGACCGATTGCCGTCCACTCGGCGGCATCTTCCTTAAGGTGCGCTTTCCGTTGGCGAATTAAATTCGCCACGGGTCGCACCTAAGGGTGTCTGACGGGACTTGAACCCGTTATGACTGGTTCCACAAACCAGCGCCGCGACCACTTTGGCTTCAGACACCAAGTTGTTTAAAACAATACAAAGTTCTAATTATTTAGTGCTAATTATTTAGGATTGCTATCGTTAGCATCAAGTTCCTTGTCACGCAATATTGCCCTGACTGTCATTAAAATCTCTCCTAGTTTGTTTTTCCCACTACCATCAGCACCACAACCCCAGTAATAATCTATGGGTGAATTCTCAACAATTAGCTGATCACCTGTAGCAAGTAGTAACTGGCGAAGATCACCATGGGTTTCAAATTTTTGTAACACTCCTCGCTGCATAATCTCATCTTTGACTTTTTCCCAATCATCACGAAGAGGATGAGAGCGATTGCGTCCCATTTTTGCTGCTTCCTTTGGTGTTTTTGCCTCACGTATTTTGTCATACCAAGAGGAATCAGTAGTCACAAATTTTTGGGCTTGGAAGAAATGCTCACTAGTCGCCCACCACAATTCATCTAGCTCAAAGCCATGTCGGGAGAAGTTGGAAAAACAACCATAGGGTTTTTGGCGAGTACCGTAAAAATAGATTGTCATAATTGTTGCTGAATAATGAGAATGCTGACCACTCAGCCAGGTGGAAACCTCAAGGTTTTATGGAACCTAAAACCATAGTCCCTGGATTTTATCGATGGTTGACTTTTATGGTTTGAAGGTTGATAAGCTAAGGTTTGATGATTGAGGTTTAAGGGTTAACCGTTAACCTTTGACCTTTAAATTTAGCTTAAGATGGAGTCGGATTTGAACCAACAATCAATGATTACAAATCATATGCTCTACCAATTTGAGCTATCCATCTTACTTAAAAACCATAAATTTAGAGATTTTCGAGTGACCAGCACGCATCACCATTTTAATCAGGAATTTCGATCATTGTCCTAGCATTGCTGATCGAGAGTACTCGATCAACTGTTGACTTGAACTGTTCAATAAAGGTTTGTCGTCTTTCAAGTTCTTCAGCCAGGTTAGTAGGATCCAGTAGTTCAACCCCTTCTCTAGCTAGAAAGCTATCTGACAAGGATTGATACTTCTGTGAACCAACCGATGCATTCTGTCCTAGCACTTCCAGAGCTAGTTTATCAAGTCTGTCTTTGACTCGTGCTTGTGCCGTCTTATAGTGATTCAGGGTTTTAGTATATGCTGACTGCATAGTACCGATAACTGCTTCATAATACATGATAAACATCTTCATCTCAATGGCTTCTGCCACAGTCATCTCTTGGTCAGCAACCGTAACCATTGTAGACGCATTGGATAAGACAATTACTCTCTTGATCGTCCGCCTTCTGGCAATCAAGGCATCCACTTTTTGCAAAGCTGCTTTAGCTTTTATCTCATAATCTTCTCGTGATTTGAAGCCTGTTGGCACTTGACCGACTTCAACCACAGAAATTAAGGTGTTGTTGTCCAAAGCTGCTCTGGCTGAGTCAATGCGCTTTTGCAGCAAGGTCAACTCTGCTAGAGCATCTGTGACAGTCATAGTTGTCATTTTACCCTCCTTATCTCTTCATTTGTATCTCCTAGCTCATCACTTGTCAACCATGGTGTTAGTGTCAGCATTCAGCTCTCAGCTGTCAGCCGTCAGATTAAAATAAACTTCGTTCGCGTACCGTGCGCATCCCACAAACGGTAGAATTGAATAGTTCGACATTAATGACAATTGAAAGTCTGGTAAAAAGCCCATTAAGCATCCCGCATAAGCTGATAGCTGATAGCTGATAGCTTACGTTATTTGTTATTTGTTATTTGTTATTTATTATTTGTTACTTTATAGTTTTTACTTGACAAACCCCTTTCAATAACTTTCAATAATAAGTATTCAACCAGAGATGATATTACATCATGGCTGCAAATTGGTGGCAGGGGTGAGAATTGCACTCACTGATTTCCAGGTTATGGGCCTGGCGAGCCTACTCTTGCTCCATCCCTGCGATACCCCTGGCAGGATTTGAACCTGCAAGACACTCGTTCTGGGGGAGTGATGTCTACCAATTGCATCACAGGGGTAAAGTCGGGGTGACAGGATTTGAACCTGCGACATCTTGCTCCCAAAGCAAGCGCGCTACCAAACTGGGCTACACCCCGTTAGTACTCCTGGTGGGAGTCGAACCCACAACTGACCGTTTTTAAAACGGTCGCCTCTGCCAATTGGGCTACAGGAGCATATTTGATACCAAGTTGCTATCAAAATTGATTTGGTTTGAAGGTTGAACGCGATCGCGTGGCCTTAAGGCCTACGGTTGTTTGGTTGTTCGCCTTTGGCGTCCGAAGTAGGGTAGGTTGTTTGGTTAAAGCTTACAACCGGTTAACCTTCAACCGGTTAACCTTCAACTGCTTAACCTTCAACAATAGAATGCCGGAGTTGGACTCGAACCAACCTCTCCGTGATTCAGAGTCACGGCGACTTGCCAATCGTCCATCCGGCATTGAGCACTTGCAATAGCAAGTGACAGCCCCCCAAGGTCGGCATCGAACCGACGACCTCTCGCTTTTCAGGCGAGCGCTCTACCCAACTGAGCTACCGGGGGATACAAAGGAGAAAGATCAAACCCCTCCTGACTGCCCTGGCAGGGATCGAACCCGCGACCATCGAGTTAACAGCTCGCTGCTCTTCCAACTGAGCTACAGGGCATTCATCGTGCCGACGGGGATCGAACCCGCAATCACCTGCTTGAAAGGCAAGCGGCTTAACCAAATTTGCCTACGGCACGGGAGCGCGGAGACTGAGATTTGAACTCAGATCAACGGTTTTGGAGACCGTCATGTTGCCAGTTACACCATCTCCGTATGTGGTAGCAGCGGCGGGACTTGAACCCGCACCCACCTGGTTATGAGCCAGACGCTCTACCTTTGAGCTACGCTGCTTGGAGTCACTGCTTGGAGTCACTGATTGGAGCAGGATTTGCACCTCCAACCGATAAAAGCGACTGCAAAGAGCGATGCAGAGGTGCGACCCGTGGCGAATTTAATTCGCCTACGGAAAACGCACCATTACGGTCTTGGGGGTTTCCCCCATGAGCGACTGCATCAAGACAGCGAGGCTGACGGGAATCGAACCCGCGACTTCCTGTTCGACAGACAGGCGCTCTGACCGTCTGAGCTACAGCCCCAGGACTTGAGCAGTTTATCCGTTGGAGTTTAGATCAATCTTTTAGATAAATCTTTGAGTTCACTCTGTGGGGAATCAACCCAAGGGTCTATCCCCACGTGATGAGCAAACACAGTTATATCCAAACATGAATCAAAAGGTATGTTACATATTTAGTTGTCAAGGTTCGGTGTAAGCTTTGGGATTCGAGCTTTTTGACTCTTTCCTCTGCGCTCTGTTTATATACTACATAAATACTACAAGCGGTGTCAAGGGTTTGGGCAAACTTTTTTTGGAAATTTTTAGGAGTTATGTGGATAGTCCCCAAAAACCATACATGTAGTGTTTTTAGATAAAAATACACACTATATATATATTTAGGGGGGTAACTCCTCATTGCTAGAGGGGCAAGGGATGGTTTAACCGATGTAATGGATGACAGGATCGAGCAGGTCTCGATCAGGAGAAACATGTTACTCAGTTGTTACTGGTGCCTCTTCCCCCTCTTCGGTCTCTTCTTCAATCCTGAAGGAGGGTGGGATTGGGATTCGGTATGATGTACAGACAGTGCACTATGGCAATAAGCAACAAGCAAGAATGCATTTAGATCCCCTAGTCCCTAATTCTTTGTTGAATCTTTTGCAACTGGCTAGTCCCGTACTACCAGTGGGTGCTTACGGCTATTCCGAGGGTTTGGAAACGTTAGTTGATATTGGTGTGATTCACAACCAGGCTACTCTGCACCAGTGGCTAGAGCATCAACTGCGCTATGGAGCCATTCGATTAGAAGGTTATGTTATGGTCCGAGCTTACGAAAGTTATGGCAAAGGGGATTTAGAGGGTTTGAACTACTGGAATGCTTGGGTAAGTGCTGCTAAGGAAACTGCTGAATTGCGGACGCAAAGTTGGCAGATGGGTAACTCGTTGATGCGGTTACTGCTGGATTTGCACCCACCCAGTGAAACCATTGTGGAGAGAACTCATGTAACCTCTGAAGCAAATGTAATCTCTCTACACGATGTAGCATCAGCTGTGGGTCAACCCTGTAATTATGCGATCGCGTTTGGGATTGGGGCTGCTCACTGGCACATTGACATTACAGCCACAGTCTTAGGTTACTTACATAGCTGGGCATCTAATGTGATCGGTGCTGGGGTCAAAGTGATTCCCCTTGGTCAAACCGTTGGTCAACAGCTACTCCTAGCACTCAACCATAGACTTACTCTGACCACCGAAGATGTTTTAACTTTGGCGGATGAAAAATTAAGTAGTTGTGGCTGGGGATTAGCCCTGGCAAGTATGGCTCACGAAACTCAGTACACACGATTATTTCGCAGTTAATTCTTTTGAAAATAAATAATCCTTTTTTTAAAGACTTAATAAAGTTAGCTATATTTTGTTGCTGATGTTACTGAGAGATGCTAGATTTTCTAGTTAGCAAAGTATCCTACGACAATTAGCGTATCTTAAGACTTATATCATAGTTATGATTAAGCCAGAATAAATAAAGTTAAGTTTAATTAATTTTATTTAAAAAACAACCTTAATGAAGCTAAAATTTATCAAGGTCAGCTACTAATTTACCTTCATTTTGGCTAACCGAGTTTTGCTTATGGTTAGTGAAACTCGATAATGGTGCATCTCCACAACCTTGGCTTGACTTGTCTGCTAACATTACCAGTTTGGTGCATTCCTACAAAACCATGATTTACGGAAAACTGGGCGAAAAACCCGATATTTTGTAAACAATATACAAATATAGTGGCTGCGTAAGTTCTGAAAACTATACACAATATCAGGATTCACAATATTATAATTCACAATATTACCTATTAGGTATCTAGGTATCTAGGTATCTAGGTATCTAGGTATCTAGGTATCTAGGTATTAATTAAAACAGGAACTATTGACAACATCGGTGCTAATAGAGGCGCTATAAAACTATGATTATTACTTGTTAATTATTCATTTTTAATTGTTAGTTAATAGTTACTAATTACTAGTGGCATTGCTATATATCCATAGAGACACCAATGACGACTGACAAATTATTGACTACCGACAAACTGGCACAACAGATTCAAGCTTGCGCAAAGGCGCAATTGACTGGTCGGTTGAAGATTAAAGATCCCCACGGTCAGCAGTGGAGTCTTTCTTTCCACTTGGGTCGTTTGATTGGGGGTGCTAGTAAAATGCATCCGATTCGTCGTTGGTGTCGGCAGTTGTCTGTACACTGCCCAGAACTATCAGCATTTCCTGTGTGTCAGGGATCGTCGGTTCAGCCGGTGTATTGGGATTACCCATCTCTAGCAGAACTAGTCAGACAGGGGAAAGTACCGCTAAAACAGATGAGGTCGGTTGTTGTTGGCAACTGTACAGAAATAGTTTTCGATATCATCCAACGGCAGGAACAACTCCGCTGTGGTTCATCAGAGCAACTAACTTACAGGCAGATTCCTCAAGACACTATTGATTCAACCTCTGATTCAACGTCTGATTTAACCTTTGATTCAAAGTTGGTAGTAATTCGAGCTGATCAGATTTGGCAACAGGCAAGCCTTGCTTGGGAGCCTTGGCAACAGGCTGGTTTGGTAAATATTTCCCCTTCTTTGGCTCCGGTGATCTGGGATGCTGACAAATTGCGACAGCAGACCTCATTACTTGCCTACCACAATCTAACTACCTTGGTGGATGGCGATCGCACTTTGAGGGATTTAGCTCTCAAGTTGAAACAGAATCTTTTGGCTCTGGCCCAATCAATCATGCCCTACATCCGAGATCAGGTGATGG
Organism: Moorena sp. SIO1G6; assembly: GCF_010672795.1. Classification (NCBI taxonomy): domain Bacteria; kingdom Bacillati; phylum Cyanobacteriota; class Cyanophyceae; order Coleofasciculales; family Coleofasciculaceae; genus Moorena; species Moorena sp. SIO1G6. Next base: position 7,431 of record NZ_JAAHFZ010000006.1, on the reverse strand, counting down.
GTCTGATCGAGGTTGGGGACTGGCGCTGTGATACTCACTTTACTAAAGCCACTAACCCAATGCCAGAAAATGCTCGAAGGTTTGGAGGACCAGTAATGACATTACCAGCTAGTCCCTTGGTAGTTTATATCGAAGACAGCCACATCGATCGGCTGACCATGAGTCAAATTCTTGCCAATGCTGGCTATCGATTTATCAATGTTCAAGACCCCATCAAAGCCTTGCCGACCTTGCTAAAGTGCAAACCACAGCTGATCTTCTTGGATTTGGTCATGCCAGTTTTAAACGGGTATGAAGTCTGTGCACAAATTCGTCGGGTTTCGGTGTTTCAAGACACGCCAGTGATTATGGTCACCAGTAATGACGGAATTGTAGACCGAGTGCGGGCAAAGATGGTCGGTTCTACAGACTTTTTAGCAAAGCCTATTACTCGGTCAAAGGTATTGACAATTCTACAAAGGTATCTCGGGGTTAGTCGTAATATCCTGTCCGGTTGACTACTTACTTTAATACTTTAGCAAAGTGAACAGGGAGTAGGGAGTAGGGAACTTTCGATAAAAAATTATCACAATTAATTGAGTATACCTATTAAAGTACTAATTATTAATTTTTTTATTGTAAATTAAAAAAATTGCAAATCAGGGCAAATATATTATAATATAAATAATATTTACTAGTTATAATATATCAAAAAAAATTAACAGACTCAATACTTTTATATTCAAAAAAAATTATGACTACAGTCCTTTTGGTTGAAGATAGCTTGACAGAAAATGAGATGCTAAGTGGTTACCTCAGAGAAGCTGGTCTCAAGGTAGTTAGTGTCACAAGTAGTGAGGATGCCCAGATCAAACTCCAGTCCCAGAAACCAGATGTGGTGATTGTTGATGTTATTTTGCCAGGACAAAGCGGGTTTGAACTGTGCCGGGAACTCAAGACTAATTCCAACACCCAAACCATCCCAGTGGTGATTTGCTCAACTAAAGGAACTGATGCCGACAAACTCTGGGGTTCGATGCTGGGAGCTGATGCCTATTTACCTAAACCGATAAACCAACAAGAACTAATACAAACAATCCAGCAATTGTTAGGCATTAGGTCTTAGGTATTAGGTCTTAGGTCTTAGGTATTAGATAATGTTGAACTCCCTTGACCCAGTGGTAACACAAACCAATCTTGACCTACTGAATTTAGATCCACTAACCCCAGAAACCCGAGTGCGGTTGCTGCGTTTTCCTCTTGGCTTTGAGGATAGTATTCTGTTGCCCCTAGAGCAGATTACAGAAATTATCAGGGTGAATCTGCCGGACGTTCTGCTGGTGCCGGAAATGCCCAGTTGCATTTTGGGAATTGGTAATTGGCGCTCAGAAATGCTCTGGTTGGTAGACCTAAACCAGCTGCTTGGCTATCCACCTTTGTCGGAGCAAGGGCAAGTTTCCCTATCTCCTGTGGCAATAGTGGTTCAGGTCAATGACCAGTCTGTGGGTTTGGTGGTGTCGCAAGTAAATGATATTGAGTTACATGAATTGGAGCAACTCCAGCCACCGGCTTCTGGCTTATTTCCTCCTAGGTTACTGCCTTTTGTCCTGGGGTACCTACCTGGGAATGGCGGTGCAGTCTTGGATGTCACGGCTATTACTCAGTGTCCCCTATGGCAGACACATCAAGCAGGGGAGTCTTGGGGAGGGGAGTCTTGAGGTTTTTCGACTTAGCCTCCTCCGAGATCTGGCAATTGATCAGGGCAATTATGACGAGTTTTGATCAACCAAATCAATCCCATCAAACCAATTATGACTGGTTGGCAAGCTCGTCACTAACTCTGCCCATTGAACAGTCGATTGGCAGGGTTACTACCGACTCGATTGCCTCTGAGATGCCATCATGGTCGGAAATTTTACCATTACCAGATGTTGAACAAACCGAAACTATAACTATGCCACAATTTGAGAAATTTGATCAATCTGAGGAAATACTCAGTTCTAAGTCCCAACTTAATCAATCATCGAGTAATGGCAATGGCAAGGGGACACCTACCGGGGTGAAGTTCCACCTAGCCGTGGATATTGAGCAACACTGCAAGGGTGAGCGGCAGTGGTTATTCCACCTGGCCACTCAGATGCGCAAAGCAGAAACTAGTGATGCCCTGTTGAGAACCACAGTGACTGAGGTTAGTCAGGGTTTACGGGTAGACCGAGCCTTGATTTTTCGCTTCCAGTCCGAGAATCGGGGTACAGTGCTAGTTGAGTCGATGGTGGGTGGCTATACTCCCAGTCAGGGGGAGTACCTACCAGTGATTGCTTTTGGGGCAGAGAATCCCTCAGCCTACGAGGAACAGGAAGTTGTAGCCCTTAATGATATTAATGACCGGGCTCTGAGTCCGTTTCAACTCCAACTGCTAGAACGATTCCAGGTCAAAGCCAGCTTAAGTCTACCGATTTTGATCGATGGGCAATTGTGGGGCTTACTGGTGGTGCAGCAATGTTCTGGTTCCCGGGAATGGCAGGAAGCTGACATTAGTCTGCTCTACCAAGTTGTTACTGAACTGAGGCTAAGTCTACAGCCAGTGGAATCTTTTACCCGACGGCGAGAGCAGGTGAAGCAGGAAAAGGTCTTGGCTCAAATCTTGGCCACAATTCCACCGTCTTCTGATCCCAATATTGCCCTGGGCAACATTTGCCACGAACTACGCCTGTTTTTCAAGGCTGATCGGGTAGTGGTTTATCGCTTCAATCGAGACTGGAGTGGTGAATTTGTGGCTGAGTCGGTTGCAGAGGGTTGGGTGAGCCTGCTCCAAGACCAAAAGCAAAATCCTAACCTGACATCACCAGATCTATTGTCCTCTAAGCGCTGTACGGTCAAGCAAATCGGATCCGTGGCCAGCCCTACGACCGATACCTATTTAAAGCAGACACAAGGGGGCAGCTATTTCAAAAGTCAGCAGGTACAGCGAGTTGACGACATCTATGCCGCTGGTTTTTCACAGTGCTACATTGAAACCTTAGAAAAATACCAGACCAATGCTTATATTATAGCCCCAATCTTTGATGGTGAACACCTCTGGGGCTTATTTGCCGTTTACCAAAACTCTCGCCCTCGGCGCTGGCTTGATAGTGACGTCGTGCTGCTGTCACTACTCAGTGACCGTCTCAGTAGTATTCTCAAGCAATTGGACATTGTAGCCCAGCTACAGGAGAAATCCGACCAACTGGATATTGCGGTTAAGGGGGAAAAAATAGCAAATCGCTTGCTTGATAAGATACTTAAGAGTTCCGACATCAACAGTGTTTTCCAGACCGCTACTCAAGAAATCCGGCAGCAGCTCAAGTGCGATCGCGTGGCTGTGTATCGCTTCAATCCTGACTGGAGTGGTGAGTTTGTGGCTGAAGATGTGGCACACGGTTGGATACCGTTAGTTGGACCGAGTATTAAAAAAGTCTGGCGCGATACTTATTTGGAGGACACCGAAGGCGGTCGGTATCGCCACAATGAAACCTTAGCGGTTAATGATATTTACAAGGTTGGTTACGATCAGTGTCACATTGACCTGTTGGAGCAATTTCAGGCTAAAGCTTATGTGATTGTACCGATTCTGCAAGGAGAAACCCTGTGGGGTTTACTCGCAGCTTACCAAAACAATCGCCCTCGTCACTGGCAGAAAATGGAGGTGGGTATACTGGCTCAGATGGGCCGACAATTTGGGGTTGGCCTCCAGCAAACGGAGTATCTTGAGCAACTGCGCGCAAAATCCAGCCAACTGCTGAAGGCTGCAGATCTAGAAAAATCAGCGGTCAGAGTCATCAACAAGATCCGGCAATCTCGGAAACTGGAGACGATTTTCAAGACTACAACCATAGAAATCCGTAAGCTCCTGATGGCTGACCGGGTGGGTCTGTTTCGCTTTGACCCTGACTCCGATTTTAATGATGGAAAGTTGGTGTCGGAAGATGTGGTCTCAGGGTACGATGCTATGCTGGGCAAGAAGATTCACGACCATTGCTTTAGTCAAAAGTATTCCCGCCACTATGTCGAAGGGCGAGTACACGCAGTTGCTGATATCTACAATGGGGACCTGAGCGATTGCTACATTGAGCTGCTAGCTCAGTTTCAAGTCCGGGCTAACCTGGTGGTGCCATTGCGTAAAGGATCTGAACTGTGGGGATTTTTATGCATTCACCAATGCAGTAAGCCCCGTCAATGGCAGGAGTATGAGATTGATTTTGCCAAGCAGATTGCCCTACACTTTGAAGTTGCCCTACAACAAACAGAGTACCTGGCGCAAGTAGAGGCCAAATCCACCCATGTAGCTAAAATCGCACAGATGGAGCGAGCGGTAGTTGGAATCATCAACAAGATCCGTCAGTCTCGAAACCTGGATACCATTTTCAAGACAACCGCTATCGAAATTCGCAAGCTTCTTCAGGTTGACCGGGTGGGTGTATTTCGGTTTTACCCTAACTCTGGCTTTGATGATGGGGAATTGGTATCTGAGGATGTGGCATCAGGCTACGATGCCATACTAGGAACCAAAGTTACCGACCACTGCTTTGGTGAACAGTATGCCCCTCACTACACCGAAGGACGAGTGCAAGCGGTTGCTGATGTCTACAATGCCGGACTGAGCGATTGCCATATTGAGCTGCTGGCTCAGTTCCAAGTCCGGGCTAATCTGGTTGTGCCCCTACTTCAAGGACCTGATTTGTGGGGATTGTTGTGCATTCACCAATGCAGTCAGCCCCGTCAATGGCAGGAGTATGAGATTGATTTTGCCAAGCAGATTGCCCTGCACTTTGGGGTAGCCCTACAGCAATTGAGCTACCTGGATCAAGTGGAGGCCAAATCCCACCAGCTTGCCCAAGCTGCTGTGCGGGAACGAGTAGTCGCAAGCCTTAGCAACCATTTGTCCCAGTCTGTAGATGTTTACAGTGTCTTCCAGAGCATTACCAAAGAGTTGCGGCAAGTGTTGGGAGCTGACCGGGTAGTGATCTATCGCTTCAACTCCGACTGGAGTGGTGAGTTTGTGGCGGAATCCGTTGCCCCTGGCTGGCTTTCCCTAATCACTGAACAAGAAAGAGACGACCGCCTGAAGGTGGAGACAACGGCTTCTGAGCGCTGCACAGTTACAGCCCTGAGTGTTAATTCTCTGTCTAATGTTGATACCTGCTTGCAAGAAACCCAGGGTGGGGACTTCGCCCGAGGTGACCGCTTCAAGCAGGTTGATGACATCTATGCCATTGGTTTCTCTCCTTGCTACATCAACACTCTGGAACAATACCAAGCCAGGGCATATCTGATTATGCCGATTTTCCAAGGTGAAAAGCTCTGGGGGCTGCTGGCGGCTTACCAAAATACGGGACCCCGTCAGTGGCAAGATACTGATGTCACCCTCATGCTCCAGATTAGTAATTCCCTGGGATTAGCCTTGCAGCGATCCCATTACCTAGATCAGTTGCGAGCCCAATCTAGCCAACTCACCAAAGCGGCTTTTATTGCTCAGGGGGTAACCAAAATAGTCGGTAAGCTATTCCAGTCTCGGGAGGTAACTAAAATCTATGGTATCACAACCCAAGAAGTCCGGCAGTTGCTCAAATGCGATCGCGTAGCCCTCTATCAATTCAATCCTGATTGGACTGGTGAGTTTGTGGCTGAGGCAGTTGCCACCGGTTGGTTACCATGGGTGGGAGCGGATATCCAAGCCTTCTGGCCCGATACTTATCTACAAGACACCCAGGGAGGTCGGTATCGCAATCGTGAAAGCGTGGCAGTTGATGACATTTACACCTTTGGTTATTCTGACGGTTACCTGGAAACCTTGGAGCAATATGAGGTTAAGGCTTATATGCTGGCACCAATTTTTCTAGAAGGAACCTTATGGGGTTTACTGGCTACCTACCAAAATACTGGTGCTCGTAACTGGCAAGAGTTTGAACTCAACGCCCTGGCTCAGATTGGGGTGCAAGTGGGGGCAGCCCTGCAACAGGCTGAGTATCTGGCACAAATCCAGAACCAGTCCCAGCAGCTGACCAATGCCGCACAACGGGAGAAAGCCGACAAAGAAGCGGTACAGCGGGAGGTAATGCAGTTGCTCTCAGCAGTGCGGCCAGCTCTAGAAGGAGACCTCACTGTCCGAGCTCCGGTAACCAACAATGAAGTAGGTACCATTGCTGATGCCTACAACAACACCTTACAAAGCCTGCGCCGGATCGTGACTCAAGTCCAGCAAGCCTCCAGGAAAGTTGCCCAAACGTCTGTTGACAGGGAATCCTCCATTGCTTTGCTCACAGCCCAAGCCCAGCAACAATTTATGGCTCTCGGTGAAGTCTTAGAGCACATCCAGACCATGGTTAATTCTACAGAAGCTGTAGGTCAGAGTGCTCAACAGGTAGAAGTGGCAGTCCAAACCGCTAACCAAACCCTCCAAGCAGGGGATGCCGCCATGAACCGTACCGTAGATGGAATTCTGGAAATCCGGGAGACAGTGGCAGAAACCAGCAAACGGCTCAAGCGCCTGAGCGAATCCTCCCAGAAGGTTTCGAGGGTAGTGAACCTGATTAGCAACTTTACTAATCAGACCCAATTGCTAGCGTTGAATGCAGCCATTGAAGCCACAAGAGCCGGTGAGTATGGACGGGGTTTTGTAGTTGTTGCCGATGAGGTGCGTTCTCTAGCCCGTCAGTCAGCCGAAGCCACCACTGAGATCGAGCAGTTGGTGCAGGAGATCCAGAAGAGTACTGCTGAGGTATCTACAGCCATGGATAAAGGTATTCAACAGGTTGCCCAAGGAACCGCAATGGTACAAGATACCCGTCTAACTCTCAATGCCATTGTTGAAGCCACCAGCCAAATCAGCCAGCTCGTAGACGGTATTACCCAAGCAACCCAGGTACAGACCGAAGAGTTCCAATCAGTGACCCAAACCATGACTGAGGTTGCAGGAATTGCCAACAAGACTTCTGAGGATGCCATAGAAATTTCTACCTCTTTCCAAGAACTCCTCGCCATGGCTCAGAATCTTCAAGCCAGTGCTGACCAGTTCAAGGTTGAGTAGTTATTTGCCTTGCTAAGATTAATTTTAGCAAGGCAAAAGGCAAAAGGCAAAAGGCAAAAGGCAAAAGGCAAAAATAGACTAGAATATATATTTTTGATTGGATTTTATGATGATAACTAACTTTTAAACAAAAACTTAGTTAATATTGGCAATTATTGTTTAAACAAAAACCAATTAAATAGAGGGTTTAATTAAAACAATAATCACTAATGATACGAGCATTTTTTAGTCTAATCCGGTAGAGATATTTTGTTTTATACCGATTCCCGATTCCCGATTCCCGATTCCCGATTCCCGATTCCCGATTCCCGATTCCCGATTCCCGATTCCCGATTCCCGATTCCCGATTCCCGATTCCCGATTCCCGATTCCCGATTCCCGATTCC
>NZ_JAAHFZ010000059.1:0-38818 GCF_010672795.1 Moorena sp. SIO1G6 | reverse complement strand
AGGTGGGTAGGGGAGCTTTGACACTCCCGCATCGGTATGACGTTTTTAATTCTCTTAAAAAATCATATCGAATGAGAAGTGTTCGCGAAGCGTCGGCGAAAGCCGATAGCAGTACGGGAAAACCGCTACTGCGTAACATCCTCATAGAATCCTCCGTGTTTTAACCGGGGGAGATGTCAAGGTCCTAATGCTTCCGGGAAGAGTAATCTGGTGCGTGCAATGCAGACTATGCGTCAGATTGTGCTCCAGTCGGCCACTGGCATGCAGCTTGGCACTCGATGGGAGAATATCGAACCATTTCGGTTAAATGCTGACTGCCAGCAGAAGCCGAGCTGTTTTGAAATTATTTTCATTCAGGATAATATTCGCTACCAATACGGATTTTCCTTAGACCAAGAGCGGGTGTACGAAGAGTGGCTAATCGCGTATCCCAAAGGACGTCCTCAAACGTGGTTTGAGCGTAACTATCGTTCAGAAGAACAGGAGTATGATTGGTATTTTGGGCGAGGGCTGAAAGGCGAGAAGGAACGTATTAAGGGTTTTGTTCGCCCCAATTCTTTATTTCTATCTCATGCGGCCCAAAATAACCATCCTCAGTTAGGAAAGATATTTATCTGGTTTAGCTCTAAGTTAAAGTTAATTCCAGCAAGGTTTCAAGACTATTATAATTTTACTGCTTTAAAATTTAATATATATACTAATTATAGTGACAATTTTTTAAAATTAATCAAGGGAGATCATATCGACATATCAAATGGGATCCAACGATTATTTGAAATTGGAGGATATTGGATAAATGCTTTGGATAATGGAGAAATTTTAATTATTGATCAACTAGACCGCAGCTTACATTCAGAAATATCAACCTATTTAATCAAAGAATTTAATAATCAAGCAGCTAATCAGAATAATGCTCAATTGATCGTTACCACCCACGATACAACTTTCCTAGATCGAGATATATTAAATCAAGACCAGATATGGTTCACGGAAAAAGATAGCAACAATAGCACTAAGCTCTATTCCTTACTAGATTTTCAAATTCGTGAGGATGAATCTCTACAGAAAGGCTACCTAAAAGGTCGATATGGAGCGGTTCCCTTTGTTAGTGGGCTGGATAGTTAGATACCTACAAGACCAGTAAACATTGATCTGACTATCGCATCAAGGCTGAGTAAAGGAGAGTCAGTAAGTTTTTGCCTCCGCCCCCCTACCGAGAATGGCAACAAAATCACTAGCGGATTCGTCAACTATCCCGAATTATGATTGGTCGCTCTACTTGTTGACTCGAACACTATGACGCTACACTCCAGACTCTATCGCTATTGTTGGCTAGGATTACTAGTGATGATTCTGCCACTTTCCGCTTGTGCTAGTGATCCTTCCCCTGAGCAGCTATTGGAACAAAACCAGGAACGTTGGGAAACTCAAAAGCTTGATAACTACCGGTATAGATTGCAGGTAAGTTGCTATTGTATTGGTGAAGTCACTAAGCCAGTTGTGGTAGAAATCCGTAATGGTGAAACCACTTCCATTGTTGCTGCTGATAGCGGCAAACCAGTTAATCGTAAATTTTTTGACAACTATGATTCCGTCTCGAAGCTTTTCGATGTTGTCCAAAAGGCTATTGATCAGGATTATTATAAGCTTGATGTTACCTACGACCCTACCTTAGGTTATCCAACTCAAATCGATATGGACTTCAGAGCAGAGATGGCGGATGATGAAAGAACTTTGACTATTGGGAATTTGGAAGAATTAAAGTAAGGTGGGCAAAGTAATATAATTGTAAGCTATCAGCTATCAGCTATCAGCTATCAGCTATCAGCTATCAGCTATCAGCTATCAGCTGATAGCCTGTCGCCACGCTACCGAAAGAGTTTATGCCCATAGCGCACGCTACACCAAAGAGCTTTTGAATAAAACAAGCTGACGGCTGACCGCTGACTGCTGAATGCTTACATATAATTTATAATAATCCAAATAATTAAACGGTTTTTGCCCACCCTACAAGACCGATGAGTAGATGAGTAGGGTGGGCAAAGTAATCTAATTTATAATAATCCAAATAATTCAACGGTTTTTGCCCACCCTACAAGACTAAAACCCAAGTAGGGTGGGCAAAGTAATCTAATTTATAATAATCCAAATAATTCAACGGTTTTTGCCCACCCTACAAGACCGATGAGTAGATGAGTAGGGTGGGCAAAGTAATCTAATTTATAATAATCCAAATAATTCAACGGTTTTTGCCCACCCTACAAGCTACAAACTAAAACCCAAGTAGGGTGGGCAAAGTAATCTAATTTATAATAATCCAAATAATTCAACGGTTTTTGCCCACCCTACAAGACTAAAACCCAAGTAGGGTGGGCAAAGTAATCTAATTTATAATAATCCAAATAATTCAACGGTTTTTGCCCACCCTACGATCTACAAACTAAAACCCAAGTAGGGTGGGCAAAGTAATATTATTTATAATAATCCAAATAATTCAACGGTTTTTGCCCACCCTACAAGACCGATGAGTAGATGAGTAGGGTGGGCAAAGTAATCTAATCTAGAAGAATCAAAAGAACTAAACGGTTTTTGCCCACCCTACAAGCTACAAACTAAAACCCAAGTAGGGTGGGCAAAGTAATATTATTTATAATAATCCAAATAATTCAACGGTTTTTGCCCACCCTACAAGCTCACAAAGTTAAAAAGTGATATAATGAAAATTACACCATTACTGACACCTGTTGTGGTAGGTTGTATAGTTACAGCTGCTCCAGTAGCGTTGGCGGATAGTCCCTTAACCAGTACTCCTTTTGCTAAGGCATATCAAGACCTTGATCTGATTAGATATGTGTCGGTTTATGGAGTTGATGACAACGTTTTCCGAACTCTAAGCAACTCAGCCATTACCCATGATGTGCGAGCAGCGATTATCAACCAACTTGGGTTTTCTGTTGAGCCGAGCCAGAGGGCTAATCAGTATCTTGAGTATATTGCTCGCAGCCGTAGTCAGCAGCCATCAGCCATTACCCTTGAGATGTTAACGGCAGCAGAAGCCCTAGCGCTAGGCTATTTACTAGCCATGGATGACCCAACTTTGGAGAGCGTTGTTGCAGTAGCCAATCGCTCTAGATCAAGCAGTAGTCTGGGACAAGTTCAGCGAGCAAATGCTCTATTATTATTGGATGCAGCAGTTGTGAAGGATCCTGAAGATTTCTCTATTGCTTTCATCCGTAGCCTGGTTCGGGCACAACAGTCATTACGGGCAGGGATTGGGAATTGGTGTGCAGTTTACCAGAATGTTTTTTCGGTATTAAAGGACTTTCCCCGTCAACGAAACATGCGCCCTGAAGCGATTGATATGGTTAACGATTATATTAGAGGCTACCGGAACTATTGTAATAGTCGGTCTATTTCTCGTTGACTGGGATTTGGAATGCGTGCGCAAAAGCTTATCGAGTTTTGTAGTCACAATCGATGCGATCGCAAAACCCAATCCAGTTTCTAGTCTACAAGAGAGCGATCGCAAAACCCAATCCACTTCCTAGTCTACAATGGGAGCGTACGCAAAACCCTCCCTGCTCCCTGCTCCCTACTGCCTATTCCCTATATACAACCAAATTCCACAGCACATCAATACCATTGCCCACATAGTCTGAATCCTGGTGTTGTTCAATCCATTCGGTTAAAGTGGGGATAATGGATCTTTTGCCCAATTGAACCAAGGCTCTACTAGCACTACTACGCATAAAAAAGTCATTATCCTCAAGGAGTGCTATTAGGGCGTTGACTACGGTGTCTGAGCTGTTGCCCAATTTACCCAAGGCATCGGCTGCCATCATACGCACATAAGATTCATTATCCTGAAGCAGTGCTATTAGGCCGTTGACTAGGGTGTCTGAGCTGTTGCCCAATTGAACCAAGGCATCGGCTGCCCTCATACGCACATAAGATTCATTATCCTGAAGCAGTGCTAGTAGGCCGTTGACTACGGTGTCTGAGCTGTTGCCCAATTCACCCAAGGCTGAGGCTGCACTACTACGCACATCAGATTCATTATCCTCAAGCAGTGCTAGTAGGGCGTTGACTACGGTGTCTGAGCTGTTGCCCAATTCACCCAAGGCTGAGGCTGCACTACTACGCACATTAGAGTCATTATCCTCAACCAGTGGTAGTAGAGACTTGACTATGTTTTCCTTGACTACAGTTTCTGAGTCCTTGCCCAATTTACCCAAGGCATAGGCTGCACTACTACGCACAGAAGATTCATTATCCTCAACCAGTGGTAGTAGACCGTTGACTACGGTGTCTGAGCTGTTGCCCAATTTACCCAAGGCATCGGCTGCCCTCATACGCACAGAAGATTCATTATCCTCAACCAGTGGTAGTAGACCGTTGACTACGGTGTCTGAGCTGTTACCCAATTCACCCAAGGCATAGGCTGCACTCATACGCACATCAGAGTTATGATGCTCAAGCAGTGCTAGTAGGCCGTTGACTATGTTTTCCTTGACTACGGTGTCTGAGCTGTTGCCCAATTTACCCAAGGCATGGGCTGCACTACTACGCACAGAAGAGTCATTATCCTCAAGGAGTGCTAGTAGACCGTTGACTACGGTGTCTGAGCTGTTACCCAATTCACCCAAGGCATAGGCTGCACTCATACGCACATCAGAGTCATTATCCTCAAGGAGTGCTAGTAGACCGTTGACTACGGTTTCTGAGCTGTTGCCCAATTTACCCAAGGCTGAGGCTGCCGTTATACGCACATCAGAGTCATTATCTTTCAGTCGTTCTAGCCATATTTCAATTACCTGATCTTTTTCCCCTAATTCAGCTCGATAGTTCAGCAATCGTTCCTGATCAATTAAATCAGATTGGTTTTTCAACAATTCCAATACCGGTGCCTGAAAATCCGTTTCATAGAAACTGCAAATTATTTGATAAACCTCGTGATTAATATTATAACCAACCCGCTCGTCACCACTCACCTCCAACTTAACCAACCGCTCCAAAATCTCTTGCACTAACTCACTATCAGCAATCTGCAAATAACTCGGGTCTTCTGCCAAACAATTACCAGCAAACAACAAATCCCGATGCAACCACTGCTCATAGTCACTCTTATTATTCAAAACTATCTTAATCGCTTTCGCCGCTTTCTTCCGTTTTTGTTGTGCTATCAGCAATAGCAACACTTCGCGCCAGTGGGAGTCATGCAAATGCTCCCGAATGTGATTCAAAACAATATCAAAATCATCATCTGCCCGCTCGTGAATATCTTTAGCACACAAATATTCCTGAAAGGTCTTATGAACAAAAGCATAACAATCTTGCCCCTGCTCATTCAACAAACCAGTGCGATCGCGAATAAATTCTACAAATCGTTTCGCCTCTTCCCTTGCCTGATGAGGCTTCACCTTATTCGGCTTTAAGTTTTTAATCTGCTGCTTCAACTGGTCAATCAAATTATTATGGTGAATTAGCGTGCCACTGTCATTATCTTCAAGATTTCCCTGGGTATGAATCCAATAAGCCAAATATTCCATCAACGGAGATACATTATCCTCGAAATCCAAATACCTCAACGGATTATCACTTCTTCCCTTTCTCTTAGCATCCCACTTTAAGAAGGTATCCACTGCTTTCTGATAAAGCTCAAACCGTTTTTTGGGCAATTTCTCTTTATCCCAATGAATCAACGCAATAATTGTCAACAATAACGGATTCCGTGCCAACAGCTTAATCCGGTCATTATCATCTAGAGCTTTTATTAAACTCTTCTTGCGCCTTTCGGCTTCTGCTTTGTCTGTCACCCTACTACGATACCAGTTATTAAGAAAGTCTGAAATATTCTGGTCATCAAAGGGTTCAATTTGATAGTGAGGAAAGTCATCAGTGCGGAAAAAGTCCGGTCGATAACCAGCGGGGCGAGATGTAATAATCGCCGGATTTCTGTTAAAATTGCTTAAAAAACTCTTGATGCTAGTGACAATTTCATTCCGTTTATAGTCGTCTGCTACTTCATCCAAACCATCCAGCAATATTAACGCTCTACCATCAGACAAATAATGGTCAAAAAATCCCACTGGTAAAGATTTCACTGACATCTTATTTTCAGCAAACATACGAGCATAGTCGATCAGCTTTTGATCTGGATTGCTGACGACGTCTCGTATCCTAATTAAAATCGGTAGCCAGTCAGTATCAGGATCTAACCCCAAAACCTCAGCCTTGCTCTGAGCTAACATTACGGCAAAATAACTCATTAAGGTGCTTTTACCAGAGCCTGGCGCACCTAATATCACTACTCGTCTTGACTGATTTTGAATCAATAACTGATCAGCCAAAAATTTTCTAGGAGTTATATTTTTGAACACCGCCCTTTCTGGTTTTTCACCACTTTCCACTGGTAAACGCTTCGATTCCAAATCCCTAGCAGTTGCCACCTCCTCCACCACATCTGGCATTACAAAAATCTGGGCTAATTTCTCCGATTTTTCTACATCTTGCCCAGCCACAGCCATGCCAGCAAATGTAACATCATTAAGCCGTTTTACTAACTGGCCACAATAATTTTCTTTGGCTACCTGAAATTTTATATAAGTAGGAGTATTCTGAACATAAGCCTTAACAAAGGTCTCTATCCAATCCTGTAGACTGGCTTTTTGATTTAGTTTAATGTTGTTGGCTTCAGCTTGCTTTTGAAATGCTTTGATTAAAATATCCCGGTTTGGATTGCCTTTATTAATTAACGGTTTCTGTAATTCCGCCACAACCCCCGAGTTAGTAAAATAGTTGCGCAAAAAATTATAATTTTTAAATTTATTAAATGGATTCAGAGGAGTGTCAACAAATAAACGCTGTTGACGATCGAGTTTTTTATTCCATTCTTTAACCGCTTTTTCTCCAGCTTTGATAGCTTTTTCGATATCAGTTTTTTTCAGGGATGGAGCTATATTCTTACCCACTGCTGTCGCACAACCATTTAATAAAGATGTCGCTATTTTTGATATTCTTTGACTAGTAACAAATGATAACAATAGTTCAAACATCGATATCTAATTATTTTATTTAACTAGTTTAATTATAGCCCTGGATCCAGGGAATTGGTAATTGCCCAAAAGCTGTAATAGTTTGTTACATGATTTTAATAAATCCTAGAGCAAGCAATAGTAGCTAGGAACTACTGATGTAAAATTCTTCCTTTAATTTTTAATCCTGATAAAAAGGCGAGGCTCTGAGCTGCTATGGGATTGAGCAAAGGTTACGCTACGCGATTGACCTGCATGTCACGCTAAGCGATCGCATGCCCTCAATCTAACCCATAATTCCTGGGTTTTGATCCCCCTAAATCCCCCTTAACAAGGGGGACTTTCCGGAGTTAAACTTTTGATAAACAGGACTTTAATTACTCCCCCCTTATCAAAGGGGGGCTGGGGGGGATCCAGCTAAAAAATGTAATATAAAGCCATAAAAATTTTAATAAAATACATAATTTTGACTGCAAAATTAAGATAAAAAAATATATAAAACAATATTATTTTTTTAATTAATACCCCCCCATTTGAAAAAAATAGCAATTTTTTTTTGAAAAATACTTGACAAAACAAATAATTATTTATTAACATAAAAATGTCCCAATAATCAACAGCAAAAAACATTATGGATATCGAAAACTTTCTACCCAACTTTGAGTATAATCCCAACAATCCTCATTTCCCTGAATTATCTGGCCAAGCCCAGCCAGGACGGGAGCAAATCAAACATATATTGATCGGTTCTCCGAAAATCGTGCGGGTCACCATCTATAATCTTTATAGCCGTGGCTACGCACAAGTTCATGAGTGGAGCGCTCCTCAACCTACCGGAAATTCTGGTGAGGTGATCAGTGTCTTGAGTCGATATCTGTTGGTGTCTTGATGCAGTCGCTCATGGGGGAAACCCCCAAGACCGCGCTGCATCGCTAGATTAAGATAGCAACTTGCCAGGGATGCCAATCCCTGGCGACAGCGGCGACAGCTCAAAACTCAGGAGAAAGTACGAAGTCTAAAGTATCAAACTTAAGTTGGTATGTTGTTGATTTGGTGAACACATAGTCAAAAACCCTAGGGCTATTGACTATTACAAGAAAAAATTCGGTCAAGGATTGGAATTAACCAGAACTTGACCGAATTTTTTTTTTTTTGATCAGGGAATCGGGGAGATGTTGCGTAGGGTGTGTTAGGGGCGGGCTTGCATAGCGCTACGCGCAAGTCAGAAGTTAGAAGTCAGAAGTCAAAAGTAAGCTAGTTGCGTAGGGTGTGTTAGGGGCGGGCATGCTTTCATGTTCTCCTCTACGCGCCTGGGACAGCCCGCCCCGGATGCTGTTGGCGAAATATATAGCGTTTCTAGGACTCATGAGGTACACATTATTTTTTACCTCTTCCCTCTTTCCTATTTATTCTTATCTGCTCCCTGTTCCCTGCTCCCTGCTCCCTGCTCCCTGCTCCCTGCTCCCTGCTCCCTAAAATCTAGAAATTGTGTACCTCACAAGTCATATAATTGCTATATTACCTATTAGCTATTACCCTAAAATATATCTAGTCATACCAGGACACCAACCATGGCTACCAGACATATACGCTTTGATTGGGCCATCAAAAGACTACTGCGCAATAAAGCCAATTATGTAGTCTTGGAAGGGTTTTTAAGCGAGTTATTACATACACCGATCAAAATCCAAACCCTTCTCGAAAGTGAAGGCAATCAACAGACAGAGGAAGATAAAAGCAACCGTGTCGATATTCTGGCGGAAACCGAAAACTCCGAGTTAGTCCTGATCGAAGTGCAAAACAACTCCCAACTCGATTATTTTCATCGGATGCTCTACGGTGTTTCCCAACTAGTCACCGAATATCTTGAACAAGGGGAAGAGTACGGCAAAATTCGGAAAATCTACTCAGTGAATATCGTCTACTTTAACCTCGGTAAGGGAGATGACTATATTTATCGTCTACGCTCGGAGTTCATGGGAGTGAATCAAGGAGATATCCTGGAACCTACCCTAGCTCAAGAAAAAAAATATACCATTGAAAAAGTAGCAGATATCTTTCCAGAATACTACCTGCTGAAAGTAAAGAACTTTAAGGGGATAGCGAAAAACAGCCTAGACGAATGGATCTATTTTCTCAAAAACAGTGAGATCAAGGAGGAATTTGGAGCATTAGGCATGGTGGAAGCCAAGGAAACCCTAAGAGTTAATAATCTCTCAGACGAAGAAAGAGCGGCATACAAGCGTTATATGAACAACAAAAGTTACGAAGCAAGTATATTGAGTACCCAAGAGTTTGAGGCGCAATGGCAAATCGAACAGATTGAACAGGCAGAAATTCGAGGTAGACTTGAAGGTAGGGAAGAAGGTAGGGAAGAGGGAAGACTTGAAGGTAGGAAAGAAGGCAAAAGAAGCTTACTATTAGGACAGCTGGAGCGCCGTTTCCCAGAAATAGCTTCACAACTGAGTGCAGCTATCGTTGGGTTGAATTCCCAGGATTTAGATAATTTAGCAGATGCCATGTGGGATTTTCAGACTAGCCCTGATTTGCTTGACTGGCTACAGGAACACTCAAGTTAGCGGGATTAAAGCCATATATAGCAATTATACGACTTGTGAGATACACAATTTCTGAGGTGCTCCCTGCTCCCTGCTCCCTGCTCCCTGCTCCCTATTCCCTAAGGTCAACCAAACGTTGAGCCATTCCAACCCCACATATGTCTCTGGGCATCAGCAAACTCAATATAAATTCGGTTAAGTGCTACACCCAAGGTCTCATTAATCGTCTTGCAAAAATCCTGACTCATGGCCTTAGTTTGAGTTGGCTTCATGGTGCCAATATTTTTAATTTCCACATAGCAAACTGGGTCAAAGCTACCAGCAAAGGTCATAGCCACACCAGGCTCAAACGCTGTCATCACATAAGTTTCTGGTTTCCCCACATGCTCGGCTAGTTTTCCTGACAGGTTTTTCAGCAACCCTTCAACCGCTGCTGATTCTGGAGCATCAATGGAAGTTTGAACTTTAATTAGCGGCATAGTCTTGATATCACACCCTAGTTGAGCTTTTGAAGATAAATTTTCAGCGGTCAGTAGTCAGCCATCAGCAGTCAGCCGTCAGCCGTCAGCGGTCAGCGTTCAGCGGTCAGCGTTCAGCGGTCAGCCGTTAGCCGTCAGCTAAAAGCTCACGCTACTTGAGGTGCCGTCAGCCGTTGGCCACAAGCCGAAAGCTGATAGCTGAGAACTAATAACTGATAACTGATTGCTGATTGCTGATTGCTGATTGCTGATTGGTGATTGCTCTAACCGCCATACTGCCAACCAGTGTTTTCCAGCAACAACTGATCTCCTTCCCGATGAATGCCAGCACCAACGACTTCAGCAACAAAGACCGTGTGATCGCCTTCTTCCACAGTTCCTCTGACCTGGCATTCTACATAACCGAGGGAGTCAGAAATGATCGGACAACCAGTTACTTCTCCGAAGTAAAATTCTACATCAGCAAACTTATTACCAACGCGACTTTGGGGTTTAAAAAATTTTGCTGCCATATCTTTTTGCCCACTATCGAGGAAGCTAAGGGCATATACTCCTGTTTTCTTAATAATGGCGTGGGATCCAGAGTCTTGTTTAACACAGTTAACGATTAGTGGCGGTTTGAAGGAAGACTGCATCACCCAGCTCACCGTAAAGCCATTGATTGTTTCTTCACCATCCCTGACCCCACAGATATATAGACCATGGGGAATTTTGCGCAGCATGGTCTTTTTCGCTTGTTCGTCTAGCACGAGTCTTTCTCCCTAAGTTCTTAGTGAACGCGCCCCGCGTGAGCTTTTGGGCAAAGCCCGACGCTGGGCGAACGGTCAATCCCAATTAGTTTACAGAATTTTCCCTTTTAAAAGACAGGATTGGGGATGTCCTTTTGGGCTCTAAACATGCGCTTAACTCGATATAGAACACCTCTGGGCTGAAAATTATGCTTATACTGCCTGAATTCCCCAGCATCTAGCCAAACCCCGTGGCATTCGAAACATTTTTCGTACCAGATGGTGTACTCATCAATATCAAGCATGCGGATCATTTTCGCTCCACAGCGGGGACAGCAAATATCATCATTGATCTTATTCAGCTCAGAGCCAATTCCCGGGTCTCCAATATCTAGACTCTCAGAACCTTTAATCTTTTTGAGTATTTCCGCCTCCAGGGAATCAAACCAAATGCCTTTGCAGTTGACACAGCGGTCTACTTCAATGTCATGGCAGGTAACTGGCTCTAATTTTCCTTTACACTTTGGGCAATTAAGTGTTGGGCAATTAAGTTCCTTCACACTTTCACACAAAAATTAATGTTATATCATATATCTTATACAATAGAAGGGTGAGGACGAAAGAGGTGAGAGTGTTCGGGATGATAGAGACGGGAACGGGTTTTAAGGCCATCACGGTTTAAAGCCGTCTTTAGTGCCGGACTGATTAAGTAAAGGGTTGTCCGAATTAAATTGTGCTCATGAGTAGTTGCTGCCATTTTGTCAAGGTCCACTAGCCAGATTTTTTCATCTGGCCAGCCAATGCGGAAGCAAACAGCTACCGGTGTATCGGCAGAATAGTGTTTTAGGAGTTTGGCTTGAGCCGCTTCTACGTGACGAGCACTAAGATAGAGACACAGACTAGCTTGATGGGCAGCTAGGGATGCTAATTCCTCTGAGTCGGGCACAGCAGAAGCACGACCACTAATTCGAGTCAGGATAATTGTTTGTACTAATCCCGGTATAGTTAGCTCAACACCAAGGTTTGCTGCTGCTGCTTGAAAGGCGCTGATGCCTGGGATAACTTCAAAGGGAATAGATGCTTCTGAGAGAGCTTGCATTTGCTCGTGGATAGCACTATATAGAGTCAAATCTCCTGAGTGTAGCCTGACCACAGATTTATGCGATCGCACTCGTTCAATCATCAGTGGCACAATCTCTTCTAGGGTTTTGTTGCCAGAGCGAATAATTTCGGCATCAGCACGAACACTCTCTAACATCTGTTTGGGCACTAGAGAATCTGCCACTATAATAACATCTGCCTTTTGGAGGATTTTTAAGGCTTTGACAGTTAATAAGTCTGGAGCCCCTGGTCCAGCACCGATGATGTAGACTGCTGGTGCGATTGAATTCATATAGTTTCGGAATTATGCTTTAGGAGATAGTATTTTGGTAAGCATATGCGCTACTTGAGGTGCCGTCAGCTCTCAGCGGTCAGCCGTCAGCTCTCAGCCGTCAGCTCTCAGCTTTTTTATTCAAAAGCTGAGAGCTGATAGCAGGCGCGATCGCTGCACGGGGTCAGATGAGTAAAACGAGCAGGGATTTTCAAGCAGTCCTACCAGTAACCCAGATGCTTGTTTACTATCTCCCGTTGATTAGCTGACGGCTGAGAGCTGACAGCTTAAGCTGTGTGTTTACCTGTCTTTTACCTGTGTGTTTACCAGTTAGTGACCAACAATCAAGCCAAGGTTCCGAGCAGCTTATAGATCAAGGAATTAACGAAACCAAGGGCAATTGCGCCAATCAAAGCGCTCCAAAATCCCCAGCGAAGTCGGAATCCTGTTACCAAAGCAGCGGCTAAGCCAAAAATAATCGCGTTGACCACAATAGCAAAAAGCCCAACAGTCAAGATAGTCAGAGGAAGAGATAAAACATCCAGGATTGGTTTCAATAGGGCATTGAGAATGCCGAACACCACTGCTGAAACCAACGCTTTCTCAAAACTATCAATCTCGACACCAGTTGGGAGTTTGGAAATGATCAACAAACTGACGGCAGTAACCAAACAGGCAATTAAAAGACTAATAATATCCATGGGTATCACCTTTTAGAGCACCACTACTTACACATTAAAGCGGAAAAGCATCACATCTCCCTCTTGTACAACATAATCTTTACCTTCTGAGCGAACTAACCCTTTTTCCTTAGCAGCGGTCATCGCTCCAGCAGCTACCAAATCCCCATAAGCAATGGTTTCTGCCCGAATAAAGCCTCGCTCAAAATCCGAGTGAATTGTCCCAGCCGCTTGGGGGGCTTTCATACCAGCAGCAATAGTCCACGCCCGAGTTTCCTGGGGACCAGTGGTCAGAAAGGTACGTAAACCCAACAATTCGTAGGTAGCGCCAATCAATGATTTTAATCCCCCTTCTTCTACACCAAGGGACTGAAGAAAATCCTCTCGGTCTTCCTCAGGTAACTCAATTAGTTCTGACTCTACTTGAGCAGAAACCACTACCACTTGAGCATCTTCGGTAGCAGCAATTTGCCGCACTTGCTCGACCCAGTCATTGCCAGTGGCTAAGTCATCTTCAGATACATTAGCGGCATAGATAACTGGCTTACTGGTCAGTAACCCCAATTGCTTGACTGACTCGGCTTCTTCTTCTGTTAAACTAATCTGGCGCACTAATTTGCCTTCATTCAACCCAGCACTCAAGGTTTCCAAGGCATCAAGTTCCATCTTGGCATCTTTGTTACTACGAGCTTGCTTCCGGGTACGCTCAATCCGGCGTTCAACTTGCCCTAAATCAGCTAAGGCTAATTCTAAATTAATGACTTCAATATCCCGAGCTGGGTCAACGGAGCCGGAAACATGGATGATGTCATCATCATCAAAGCAGCGCACCACATGGACAATGGCATCGACTTCTCGGATATTGGCTAAAAACTGGTTACCCAAGCCTTCCCCTTTACTGGCTCCCTTGACTAAACCAGCAATATCCACAAACTCAATCCGAGTTGGCACAATTTTCTCAGATTCAGAAATCTTGGCCAGAACCTGCAACCGCTGATCTGGGACAGCAACTACACCGACATTCGGCTCAATGGTACAAAAAGGGAAATTCGCAGCATCTGCCTTGGCATTGGCAACTAGGGCATTAAATAAGGTTGATTTGCCTACATTGGGCAGTCCAACAATTCCAGCTCTTAGCATAGCAGTATATTATAGTACTTTAAAATGGACAATGGGCAATAGAAACTTGAACCGATCGGCCAGTTGTTCTACTGTTGTCCCAATTATCGCTTATCTTCTTGGTTTTTATTTTATAATTTTATTTTATAATTTTATTTTATAATTTTATTTTATAATTTTACTTAATAAATGGTCTCTAGTGATCTCTGATGGTCTCAATTAAACCAGTTTCAACTAAACTCCTTAGGGCTATTGCTAAACCAGATAAATTTACGTCTTTTGAACAGGAACGTGATAGTCGTAAGCAACATCTAGTAGCTTGTAGGGTGGGCAAAAACCGTAGGGGGATTTTGAGTATTATAGATCAGAAAAATTTGCCCACCCTACTTTAAGATGCAGCACGGCCAAAAATCCTTAAATCCTTATATAGTCAGTAAGATTCAGCTTGTAGGGTGGGCAAAAACCGTAGGGGGATTTTGAGTATTATAGATCAGAAAACTTTGCCCACCCTACTTGAATTAGGATTTTTTTTACTTGTAGGGTGGGCAAAAAATCCTCTAGCTTGTAGGATAGGGAAAAATAGTTGGGGGATTTTGAGTATTATAGATCAGAAAAATTTGCCCACCCTAACCCTAATTGAATTTGTATTTTTTTTACTGGTCGGGTGGGCAAAAATAGTAGGGTAATTTTGAGTATTATAGATCAGAAAAATTTGCCCACCCTACGTTAAGATGCAGCGCGGCCAAAAATCCTTCTATACTTGATTAACTCTTGCCTCTTGCCTTTCCTTAAGGGAGTATATTCACAAGTCAAATAAAAATGCTATATTACTAAATCTCTAAACTATGCCAACAACAGCTGATTTTCTGATCTACACTCAATGGGCAGGTATTCTGACTTTAGCCTGTGGCTTGATTGCTATACTCGGTTTTATCTTCAAATGGGGTCTCCGGTTTCGCCTGGTGGGAGTCACTGGGTTTATGCTGGTGCTAACGGCTAGCTTTTTCTCGTTATCCTTAGTACCGTTTACCCGTACTACCATTCCAGGGGCAATCCGATATACTGTAGTCTACGATAATGGTGGCAACCAAACGGTAATTGCTTTGCCCCCTAGTGCTACAGAGTCAGAAGTAGAAGCGACACTGCGCCAAGCTGCTAGTAATTTTTATTCCTATGGACGCCTCGGTGGCGCAAATAACCAGTTAACAATTCGAGCCCGGACGATTATCCATCCGGAAGCTGGTGTATCCAAGCCGGTATTGTTGGGTCAGGTTATGCGATCGCTTTCTCAGCGTGATGATCCAGATATGGTGATTGAAGTCTATTCCGAAGAATTTGCTCAATTGCCTCAAGAGTAAGGAGTATATAGCAGTTATCAATATTGATAACTGCTATATCGTTAACTGCTCATACTGATTAAAAAATTGCCGTGTCAACCCATAAGTGATCAATAAGGTTGCGATCAAATTAGTAAATGCGAGCATAAACATAATTAAGATCTGATAGGAAGCAGCATTCAAGGGCTCAATACCACTTAACAATTGACCTGTGATGATTCCCGGTAAAGTCACCAGTCCCACTACCATCATCGAGTTAAGAGTAGGAATCAACCCAGCCCGAATCGCATCCTTACGGTAACCGGCTACTGCTTGTTGTCCCGTTGCCCCTAAGCTTAAATGGGTTTCGATTTCTAGAGTGCTATTGCTAATGGTGCTAACTAAGCGTTCCCCTGCGATCGCAGCCCCATTCATGGCATTGCCCAGCACAATACCTCCTAAGGGAATCAGGTACTGGGGTGAATACCAAGGTTCTGGTTGAATCATCAATAGATTTGTATAGATTAAGGTCAATGCTGTACTGAAAAACAGGGAACTGAATACTATCGGTAACAATCTCGGTATCTTGTGGTTACTAATCCGATTGCGGGCAGTAATCGTACCAATAATCAGCATTACCATTAAAATAGCTAAAACAGGGATGGGGTGATTTAAGGCAAAAATCACAGCCAGCACATATCCCACAACAATGAGTTGTACTATAGTTCGGCCAGTTGCGATCGCTAGTTGAACTTCCAAACCCAGCCTTTGCCAGCTGGATAAACCAATTGCGATCGCCATCATGGCCAATCCCCACCCTAAATCGCTAAGATCGAGTTCAATTAAAGAATCCACCAACCACCACAGCTAATTTGTTTTCATCCATTGTGTCAGATCGTGCAGGTAAAATTTGAACCCTTTTTGCGAAAAATTCTGTTTTAATTAAAAGCAATTAAAGGTGTGAGGAAAAAGTGAATACTATACCCCCTCTTGACTTAAAACGGCAGTACCAAGTTATTGGAGAACAAGTCAGTGCTGCTGTCGGTGACGTTCTTTCATCTGGACGTTATATTGGTGGTCCAGTGGTAGAGCACTTTGAGCAACAGTTTGCCGCTTACACCGGTACCCTGGAATGCATTGGATGTAACTCTGGTACAGACGCTCTCTATCTCGCCCTGCGAGCTTTAGATATCGGACCTGGTGATGAGGTAATTACCACACCCTTCACCTTTATCGCTACCGCTGAAGTAATTGCTGAAGTTGGTGCTACCCCAGTCTTTGTCGATATCAATGCCGAAACCTTTAATATCGATCTCAATCAGATTGAGAAAGCGATTACCCATAATACTAGAGCAATTATACCAGTTCACCTATTCGGACAGCCAGTTCATATGACTGCTGTGATGGATATCGCCAAGACTCATTGTCTTGCAGTCATTGAAGACTGCGCCCAAGGGACTGGTGCTGAATGGGTGGGAAAAAAGGTTGGCAGTATTGGACATATTGGTTGCTTTAGCTTCTATCCCACCAAGAATCTGGGAACCTGTGGCGATGGTGGTGCGGTAACTACCAATGACAAAACTATTGCGGCCTCAATACGGATGCTGCGAGACCATGGCAGATGCTCGGGCTATTACCATCAAGTCAATGGCATCAACAGCCGTTTAGATGCCCTACAAGCGGCTATTCTTAACGTAAAGCTACCCTATCTCGATGGCTGGAACAATGCCCGTCGTCAGGTAGCAACCCGGTATCACCAGTTATTGGAGCCATTACCTGAGATAATCCTGCCTCGGGAAACCCCTGGGGGAAACTCCGTCTGGAACCAGTACACCATTCGCCTAACTCAAGATAGTAGCAATAGCAACTATCGGGACGAGGTGCGCCAAAAATTAAAGCAGGCAGGTATTAGTTCTATGGTCTATTACCCCCTGCCGTTACACTTGCAGCCAGTCTACAAAGACTTAGGCTATCAAATCGGTCAGTTTCCAGTTGCTGAGCAAGTCTGCCATGAAGTATTGTCCCTGCCAATGTTCCCAGAACTTACCGTTGAGGAACAGCAACAGGTGGTTTATGGATTGAAGGACTGTTTAGGGTGAAGGTTAAAAGTTAACAGGTTAAAAGTTAACAGGTTGAAAGTTCACTGGTTGTTCGCGTAGCGTGGCCTATTGGCCAAGGTTAACCGGTTGAAGGTTAACCGGTTGTTCGCGTAGCGTGGCCTATTGGCCAAGGTTAACCGGTTGAAGGTTAGAAGACTAGTTTTCAAGCATGCAACCTTGGCCAAAAGGCCACGCTACGTGAACAACCCTTCAAGCATCCAACCTTCAAACCTACCCTACACCGAACGCCAAAGGCGAACAACCTTGGCCAATAGGCACGCGCGTCCCGTTCAACCGTTCAAGCATCCAACCGTTCAAGCATCCAACCTTCAACCAGATAACCTTCAACCAGATAACCTTCAACCAGATAACCTTGGCCAATAGGCCACGCTACGCGAACAACCATCAAACCTTCACCTCTTTACCCTTGACCCCTTGGAGGGCTTCTACCAAGCTGCGAACCGCTGCTACCATTGCGACTTCGCTATCTAACTGATTGATAGCCGAACCAACGCCAACACCAGCAGCACCAGCAGCAATGGCCATGGGAAGGGTCACACTGGATAACCCGGAAGCACACAACACTGGTACTGAGACAGCACGAGAAATTTCATAGGCAGCTGCCAAGGTTGGTGCCGCTTTTTCAATTAAACCCAAGGTGCCAGCGGAGCGAGGTTTACTGCTGGTACCCCCTTCAGTTTGAATAATATCGGCACCTGCTTTGACTAATTCTGCCGCTAGTTCTACTTGCTGATCTAACTTTAGAATGTGGGGGACAGTTACTGATAAGGTTATATTGGGTAATAATTTACGGGTTTCAATGGTCAGTGCCAATACGTCGGAAGCATCAAACCACTTCCCCTGAGCATAAAAGCTATCAAAGTTACCAATTTCAATCAGATCAGCACCAGCTTGGATAGCAATAACAAACTGCTTTGGTTCTACAGCAGAAACACAAATTGGTAAATCCGTTAACCCTCGTGCCAACCTGACTAGATCGGGGCAGGCGGCAATATCGACAAAAGTCGCTCCACCCCGTGAAGCTGCTTTAACTACAGCAGCAACTTTCTGGGTATCAAAATTATTTAAGCCACTAATTACTTTCAGGCAACGACCTTGGTTTAAGGCTTCGTTTAGTTTGTGATGCATAGTCATATTTTCTGTTTACCCCTGTATTATCAACCAACTTTACCTAATTTTTAATTAACTGTAGGAAATTTTTTTTCTCTCTGAAGAATTCATCCAAACCCCTATATTTTTGCCTAAACTAAAAGCAGATCGGTGCTGATGGCTACTCCTTCTATATACAAATAAATGAATTTCCCCCAAGTCAAGCTATCTCCTTTTCACAGTGACGTCTTAAAGAATACCGAGTTAGGTCAGCTTTGTGGCAAAAAGCAGCTGTTTCGCGCACGCTATGAAGTGTTACGGATGATTGGTCGAGGTGGTTTTGGTGTAACCTTTCTAGCCAAAGATACATCCTTACCGGGTCAGCCGTTTTGTGTAATCAAGCAACTTTGCCCCAAATTCAGTGATCCAAAAGCATTACATAATGCTCGTCAGCGGTTTGAGAGAGAGGCAAAAATTTTGAACAAACTGGGGACTCACCCCCAGATCCCCATGTTGCTCGATTATTTCGTAGACCATGGAGAATTCTACTTGGTTCAAGAGTACATTCGAGGCATTACCCTAGCTAGGTTGGTGAGGCGTTCTGGTTGCTTATCCCCAGGAGCCGTTAAAGGTTTTCTGCGAGACATACTACCGTTATTGCAGTATATCCATGACCATGGGGTAATACATCGTGATATCAAACCTCAGAATATTATTCTTTCTAATGATGATGGTCGGTTGGTACTAATTGATTTTGGGGCAGTTAAGGAGTTAATTGCCCAAGCATCAGATAACAGTGTAAGAAACCCAACTACCCATTTCATCGGTACGGTAGGATTTGCACCACCGGAACAGTTTAGCCTACGACCTGTGTATAGCAGTGATATTTATTCCCTAGGGGTTACCTGTCTTTACCTACTTACTGGAAAAGCCCCCCTAAAATTTCAGAGCGATCGCCAAACTAGTGAACTGAAGTGGGGCAAAGCATTGGACTTGAGTGATTCCTTTGCTAATATTCTCAACAGAATGCTGGCTATTTCCCTCAAAGAGCGTTATTCAAACGCAAGAGCGATCCTAAGGGCCTTGGATCATAAATTACTTCAAGAGAATCTTGACGAGTTTCTAGTTATTCAACCTCAAGCTAATCAACACCAACGACAGGCAAAGCAAAACACCGGGAAAAGTCAGAAGTATACACCTCCTACAGAAAAAACGGCGATCGCGATTCGAGAATGGAAACAAAGGATGCAAGCCAGACACCGCCAGAAGGATATACAAAGAGTTGAACACCTATTTAATCATTAGTGCTAAATTGGCCATTACAATGATTCCGGACAAAAAAAGTTAGTTTTTCATCCTTAATTGGTAAGCATTCAGCCGTCAGCCGTCAGCTTTACGTAACTCAGATTAAATGAATGCTGACCTGTTTTATTCAAAAGCTGTTCGGTGTAGTGTGACCTATGCCGATCAGCACATCAAGTAGCGTGCCCTATGCCCATCAGCTGATACGCGACACGCTGATAGCTGATAGCTTACCTTTATTTTTTACATGTCAGCCAGTATTACGCATGCCAGCAGCAATACCGTTGATCGTCAATAAGGCTCCTCGTAGTAACTCTCCCTTACTATACCGGGATTGAACCACACCCAATGTTACCTGGTTGCTATGTTGACGTAGGCGTTTGAGCAAAGATACCTGTAAAAATCCTAAGGGAACGATGGTACCATTACGCAAATGTACAGACCGTTGTAAATTGGGGTCGCCATCTAGGAGTGTTTGGTGTCCTGTAATCGTCAGGACTAAGTTGCGGGTCAGGTTAAATTCCTTAGCAATTTGCTCAAACAAATGCTCGAAGCGTTCCAGGTCTTCAGGGTTTGAAAGTTCCTTGACATAGTGGTGAGCAATTTGTAGATCCACCTTGGCTAAGGTCATCTCTACTTTGGAAATGACCATTTTGAAGAAGGGCCATTTTGAATAGAAACAGCGCAATAGGTTGATATTTTCCTCTGGAGCTTGATCAACAAAGCTTTGTAGGGCAGTGCCAACACCGTACCAGCTCGGTAGCAGGAAGCGGCTTTGAGTCCAACTAAAGACCCAAGGAATTGCCCGCAGACTGCTTAAATCCTTCTTCCCTGATTTACGCCGTGCAGGGCGAGAACTAATTTGCAACTGGCTAATTTCTTGAATTGGTGTCACTTGATGGAAGAAATCTACCAGATCCGGTTGGTCGTGAATCAGAGCTCGGTAATGGCTACGGGAGATCTGAGCTAACTCCTCCATAATTTCATTCCAGGGCTGGATATCATCAAAGCCATTATTGAGTAAGCTAGCTTGAATAACTGCTGTGGCTATTGTCTCCAGATGATAGAGCGCTAATCCTGGCAGAGAGTACCTAGAAGCAAGGACTTCCCCCTGTTCGGTAATTTTGATTCGGCCATTGATACTGCGACCCGGTTGCGCCAGGATAGCTTCATAAGATGGACCACCACCACGACCCACTGAACCACCACGACCATGGAAAATCCGTAAAACAATACCATACTCTTGAGCCACATGCTCTAAGGCTTTCTGAGCTTTGTGGATTTCCCAGTTACTACTTAGGAAGCCAGAATCTTTATTACTGTCGGAGTAGCCGAGCATTACCTCTTGTAAGTTAGGAGAGGTTAAAGCTTGAAGATTATTTGGTTGTTCAGCTTTGGCGTTCGAGTAGGGTAGGTTATTTGGTTGTTCGCGTAGCGTGGCCTTTTGGCCAAGGTTATTTGGTTGTTCGCGTAGCGTGGCCTTTTGGCCAAGGTTATTTGGTTGTTCGCGTAGCGTGGCCTTTTGGCCAAGGTTTAATGGGCTAACCTGCAACTTTTGATATCCACCAGCCAAACTAGCACGATACAAGGGTAGCTCAAACAGGGATTTCATCACTGCTGGAGCACGCTTAAGGTCTTCCACTGTTTCAAACAGTGGCACCACGCGAATGGTACTTTTACCAGTGGCTGGGTCATACAGACCAGCTTCCTTCGCCAACAAGAGGACTTCCAACAAATCGCTGGCCGTGTGACTCATGCTGATAATGTAGGTTTGGCAGATTTGGGGACCAAACTCTTGTTGCAGCTGCCGCACCATCCGGAAGGTTTCGATAGTCTCGCAGGTTTTTTCCGAAAATGGCAGTTCTGCTGGGATTAATGGACGTCGGGTTCGCAACTCAGCGGTTAACCACAAGCATGCTTCGGATTCCGATAGCAAGTTGTAGGGCTTAGGCAAAACTTGCAGGTACTCAGCAATTTCACTCAGGGCTTCTGAGTGGCGAGAACTTTCCTGGCGAATATCTAGGTGAGCCAGGTAAAAGCCATAAATTTCCACCTGACAGATTAAATTATCTAACTCACGACAGTTCAACCCGGTTTCCACCAGATTACTCTCAATCAGCTTTAGTTCTGCCAAGAATTCTTCTCCAGAGCGGTAAAAACTCCAGCTTTTACCATTAGCCATCTCATCTGGTACAGGCATACCATTGGCCAGCTGTTGGTTTCGCTCACGGGTGTTTTCGAGTTTTTGCTTAACGTAAGTCAGTTTGAGTCGATAGGGTTCTTGCCGATAGCGAATGGCGAGCTGTTCGTAAACCTCTGGCAATTGAGAGCGGTCTTGTTCTAGAGAGTCTAACAGTTCCGGTAGCACATCACACCAGTGCAACGACAGGCTCAATAATTCGGTCAGACGCCTAACCTCATCTATATATTTACCCAGCACCAAATTCCTCTGATAGCAGGCAGTTTGCCAGGTAATTTGGGGAGTGACAAACGGATTACCATCCCGGTCTGACCCTACCCAAGAGCCAAAATGACAGAAGTTCTTAGCGGGTGGGTTCAGCCAGGGGAATGAACCCTTCAACGCTTGCTTGAAACGACTATACAATTGGGGTATTGTATCAAACAGTACTTCGTGGAAGTAGTGAAGAGTGTAATCTACCTCATCAAGTACTCCCGGCTTAAACTGATGTAGCTCATCGGTGCGCCACCAGAGGCGAATTTCTTCCATCAGCTTTTGGCTACATTCAGTCACCTCCCAGGACGAAGTGATTCCTAAGGTACCATAGGTTTGCTCCGCTTGGTCTAATTGTTCCAGAATCTTAGCCATCCGTCGCTGTTTACCCCGAATCGTACGACGGACGATTTCTGTGGGGTGAGCGGTGAAAACCAAGCGAATATCAAGATTCTCAATCAGCCGCTGAATTTGACCAGGTGGCACATTTTGCTTGTGCAAGTGGGGAAATAGCCAATCTAGTAGCCCTAATTTTCTTTCCGATCCTTGGTTTTCCTGGTGGCTCTTTTCAATAACATTGGTAACCGCAGCCCCTGGTTGAGTAACCTGATTGCCTATTTCCACCTCTTTGTCAACGGTTACAACAGTTGACAAAGACGAATTACCATTTTTTAAAATACCTTGGGATAAGGGGGTTAACTCGGGTTCAGTGCTTCTTCGGTAGGAGCGGCGTCTTGAGAGTTGTTGATTTCGCTGTTCATAATGTTGTTCAACAATATTAATCAGCTGAAAGTAAAGGGCAAACGCCCGTGATGCTCGGATAGCCTCATTAAGGTCAAGCTGCTTGATTAAATCAGCTACTGAGGATTGAGGATCTTCAGTTGCTTGTCCTTCTGGAGAACACAATTCCCGCAGTTGCTTGAGTAAATCGACGAGTTCCTGACCACATTCAGATAGGAGAACAGATTCCCACATATCCTCTACAACTTTAAGTCGATGGCGCAGAAACAGGTCAGAAGTAGCGGGGAAGGTTGATTCTTGATTAGATGGAGATGGGAGCAAACTCATAAGCTCTATCTATTCCCTATACAAAGCTAATCTATTTTACGGGTTTGAGGTTCTTTGGAGTAATTAAGGAACAAGAATTTAAATTTCTTGGTAAAGCTCACGGAAGCTTAACATCTTTACATTAACTTTAATACTAAACCAACTTGTTGAGTATCTGTAAAAATCATTAAATTTATGAAATTTGACTATTGGGTGTAACTGTGAAACTGCTAAGCTTAATAAGTTTTTCTTGAACCATGACCCCAGTGTGGCTACTTCCCCCAACAGATTTGCAACTATTGAACCATGATGTCCATCTCTGGCGTGCGCAGTTGGAGCTGAGTGAATTATTGATTGAAAAATTGGCAACTACTCTTTCTGAGGACGAGCAGCAAAGAGCTCAGCGATTTTACTTTGAGCGGGATCGGAAGCATTTTATAGCAGGTCGGGGTCTTTTGCGCCAAATCTTGGGTCGCTATTTGGCCATGAACCCACGCCAAGTGGAGTTTTGTTATGGAAAGCGGGGCAAGCCAGCACTCCAGGAAACCTCTGGGGGCAGAAGACTCCGTTTTAATGTTTCTCACTCTCATGGACTAATTCTGTATGCTATTACCCAGGATCAGCGCATTGGCGTTGACCTAGAATATCTGCGACCAATGCCAGATGCTGAGCAACTCGCTCAACGTTTCTTTTCCCCCCAAGAGTATGCCGTGATTTGTTCTGTGTCTGAGGAGCAAAAGCACAAGGCATTTTTTCAGGGATGGACGAGTAAGGAAGCCTATCTCAAAGCAATTGGTGAAGGACTAGCTGGCTTGGAACAAGTGGAAGTTTCTGTAAATCCAGCTGAACCGACTGCCTTGCTGAGCATCAACAAAGACCCTCAGGCAGTTTACCCTTGGTCTATAGCTGGTTTAACCCCTGCGCCGGGTTACTTTGCCTCGTTGGTTGTCGAAAGAAAAGATTGGCAGTTAAGTTGTTTTGATTACACCGAGGAATCAGTCCCTGGTTAGAGTGTGGAGTGACTGGGTGTAGGGTAAAATTAGGCCGTAATCCTAACTGGTTAATCGTAACTGAACCAGATCAAGTAGTTTGCATCGGAATGCGATCGCTTATATCATGTCAGGATAATTACCCTTAATAAAAATTTCCCCCATCTCCCCATATTCCCCTCCTGGGAGGGGTTAGGGGTGGGTTCCCATCTCCCCACACTTTCCACCCTCCCCACCCTCCCCGCGCCCGGGCCCCAAAATTGATGGGTATTCAACCAGAATTGATATTAGGGGTGACCGGGGGAGCCTCAACACCCATTCACCCCGAACGGGTGTATAATCTTACCGTAAAATGGCACTAAGTAGGGATAGATTGTCACATCTCCCACACCTTTTTATAGGGGTATGCCTATAGATTGATAGGGCTGAGTTATCTTAGTTGGGTAGGTCGTGACTTGTCGATCATCGCTAGGCAAACGGGCACTCCCCTGATCCTAAGTTAGGGTGTCCACATTAGCCTCTGGAGTCGGCGACAGTCGCTTCATTCAACATTTGTTTTTTTAAAATTACCTCAAACTACCTTGGAAAGGAGTCAGTCGTGGCAAGTCATAAAATCCTGGTAATCGATGATAGTACGGTAATCCGCAAGCGTGTCAAAGAGATGTTACCTCCGGGGTTTGAAGTCCTCGAAGCTAAAGATGGGGTGGAGGGAATTAATTTAATTTACCAGGAAGAACCTAACTTTATAATGTTAGATTTTATCCTGCCAAAAATGAGTGGATTTGAGATTTTTGATAAACTTCAAAGTGAGCCTAAATTACAAAGAATTCCTCTGGTATTAATGTCAGGTCGAAAAGAAGAGGTAACTGCTAAAATTAAAGAACCTTTTAAGTATTTTGCCTTTATTGAAAAGCCTTTTAATAAAAAGCAGCTGACGGACGCTATCAAAGAATCTATGCAAAAGGCTAAGAAGCGACCAGCAACTCCTGCACCACCAACAATTAGTGCAGCTACCGATCAGTCCTCAGTCGCATCAGCTCAAGAAATTGCACAGTTGAAGGCAAAGGTTGCCAAAATGCAGAAAGAAATTGATGCCTTGAAGAAACAATTAGGTCAGCTGGTGACCTTTATTAAGCAAAAGTTGAAGTAGTTTATGCAAGTATAAAGGATGAAGTATGTTCTTACTTCATCATTCATCCTTCACTAATTCTTAGTCCAATTACTCCAACTCACGGCGTCCTTCTAAGGCTCTAGCTAAGGTTACTTCATCTGCATATTCTAGGTCTCCCCCCATGGGTAAACCAAAGGCAATCCGGGTCACTTTGGTAAACGGCCTGATCAGTTGACCTATATATAGTGTGGTTGTCTCCCCTTCTACACTGGGATTGATGGCTAAAATGACTTCTTGAATCGTTTTCTGGCTGACTCGTTGTACAAGTTGCTGGATATGGAGTTGTTCTGGACCAATGCCATCCATGGGGGAGATCACTCCTCCCAGAACGTGGTATTTACCTCGGTACTCGCGGGTTTTTTCGATGGCAATCACATCCCTTGAGTCGGCAACTACACAGATAGTCTTCTTGTCCCGGTTGGAATTGCGGCAAATTTGGCAGACGGGTTCAGCAGACAAGTGAAAGCATACTCTACAGAAACCAACTTGTTGTTTGGCTTCCACCAACGCTTGCGCTAGGGCTTTGACTTCCGGTGTTGGACGCTTGAGGATATGAAGGGCTAGTCGTTGGGCAGTCTTTGGACCAACTCCAGGCAGGCGTTGTAGCTCTTCAATTAAGCGAGCGAGGGGGCGTGTGTAAACCATCTATTGACACTCCCCGCCCTTGAAGGACGGGGATTCTTTCTTCAAAGGGATTCCAACGAATTTACCCTCAGAAAGCATCTTGACCGTGTGTCCCACGGCTGCAAGTCCGCGCATAGCGACTACTTGAGCGGCTGCAACATCTCTACTGGTTGTGTAGCCGCAATCTTCGCAATGATGAACACGCTCAGCTAACGTCTTTTTCCCAGTTTCAGTTAAGCAGTTGGGACAGATCTGACTAGTCTTTTTGGAGTCTACTTTTTGAAAATAGACGCCACGCTTAAAACAACATTGCTCTAATATCTGGAAAAACTGTCCCCATCCTGCATCCAAGCAGTGCTTACCCAACATCCCTCTGGCCAACCCTTTAAGATTTAGATCTTCAACAAAGATCATTCCAGCCCAATCACAGAGATTATGAGCTAATTCCCAGTGGTAATCTTTTCTGACGTTAGCAATTCGTTCGTGTAACTTACTGACTTTCTTTTGTGCGAGCACACGGTTTCTACTTCCAATGCGCTTCCTACTTACCCTCTTTTGCAGCAATTTAAGCTTGCGTTCAAGGCGTTTGAAAGGGCGTGGATTAGGAAACAAAGCACCATTGCTAACAGCAACAAAATGTGAAATTCCGACATCAATCCCCAAGGCTTCTCCGTGAGGCATGACTTGGGGAACATCTACATCCCATGCTAGAGTGAGCATCACATACCAACCGGAGGATCTCTTGACTACTCTAGCTTGCTTGACTACAGCATCAGCGGGTATCTCCCGTGATTGCCTCATCTTCACCCAACCAATCTTGGGTAGTTTTACTCTGTTAGCTTCAAGGGGCTTGACTCCTAGTTGTGGAAAGACAAAAGACCGCATTTGTCCCTGCTTCTTAAAGCGAGGAAAGCCATGTCCTTGTTCCCACATACTTACAAAGGCTTTTTCTAACCTTTTGAGTGTTTGTTGCAAGACATGAACTTGAACAGCTCTTAATTCTTCAATAGCTTTTCTGGCAGCAGTTAAACCACGACACTGACTGGCATAAGTAGGACGTTTAGCATCGGCTGGGATAATGTATTCCCTAGGGAGAGAGCAGGCGTTAATTTGACAGCTACGAGACTTATACCAGTCCTTGCGTTCGACTAAAGCGTAGTTATAAACCTTGCGGCATTGCTCCAACCAGTCTTCAAATAAAGAGACTTGCTTGGCAGTTGGCTTCAGTTTAAACTCGTAGGTTAAATTAAACAATTGGCTTTCCTCCTTAAGCTCAGGATAACACATTTTTGAATAAAGGTGCAAGCGTTAGCTCAATAAGTGGGATGACATGCTCAAAGCCGCCCTAGAAGGGCGGGGCTTGAAACCCATTATTTTTGTTTGGTCAAGAATCGGGAATCGGGAGTAGAGAATCGGGAAAGTGTTCATGGACAATTTAGTGCTACTAGATCATGGGATTTTTAGAATCACAGTGGCAAAACAAAACATTAGAATCAGCTCAGCTATAAGATATATAGATCTAGATAGATCTGCGATCGCATTTTATCCGCCCCTATGAGTACAACCCCTGATTTCCTGAGCCACCTCAACCCTTCCCAACTTCAAGCCGTTGAACATTTCTGTGGTCCGTTGTTAGTTGTTGCTGGTGCCGGGTCTGGCAAAACCCGAGCCTTGACCTATCGCATTGCTAATCTGATTCTCAAACACAAGGTCTCACCAGAAAATATCTTGGCGGTGACGTTCACTAACAAAGCCGCACGGGAAATGAAAGGGCGGATTGAGCAAATATTTGCTCAGCAGCTGGCGCAACAGAAGTATGGTCAACGGTTGGAGCTTCTGCCAGAAGACCAACAAACCCAGTTGCGATCGCGTGTTTACAAAACTATCACCAAACCGTTGTGGATTGGCACCTTCCACAGTCTGTTTGCTAGGATTCTCCGGTTCGATATCAATAAATATCAAGATGAGCAGGGACGGAAGTGGAATCGGAACTTTTCCATCTTTGACGAATCCGATGCCCAGACCCTGGTTAAAACCATTGTCACTCAAACCTTAAATCTTGATGACCACAAATTTAACCCCCGTTCTGTGCGCTATGCCATCAGCAATGCCAAAAATCGCGGTTTTTCTCCCCAGGAATTTGAGCTACAACAGTCCAATTTCCGGGGACGAGTGATTGCTGATGTCTATAGCCACTACCAAGAGCAGTTAGCTGCTAACAATGCTTTGGACTTTGATGACCTCATCTTAGTGCCAATGAGGCTATTCCAACAGAATGAGTCGGTCTTAAGCTACTGGCATCAGCAATTTTATCACATTTTAGTGGATGAGTATCAAGATACCAATCGGATTCAGTATGAACTGATTCGCTTGTTGAGTACCAATGGCGAAACTCGAAAGAGTCAGTGGGATTGGCAGAATCGCTCAGTTTTTGTAGTAGGGGATGCAGACCAGTGTCAGCCACCAGGTACTCAAGTACTCACTACTGAAGGATATGTCCCAATCGAAGCACTAGATCCAAATCAACATCGGTTAGTCAGCTATAACCCTCATTCTTCCGCAGTAGTTGGCAGAGTCGAAGGTTATCGTTTCAACAAAGCCAGTCGTCCTTTTAGTGGCCATCTGATTGAGGTAACGGTTGATAGCCAAACTACTCGCTCCACACCAAACCATCGATGGCCAATCCGGTGGAATCAGCAAGCTAAGGACAAGACTCATGTTGTCTACCTAATCCGCCGAGGTCAGTGGTACCGAGTCGGATGGTGCAAGCTATTTAAAAGCGATGGTGGATTTCAGTTAGGCTATCGAGCCAGGGTTGACAAAGCAGATGCCGCTTGGATTCTGGTGACAACCGACAATCGGACAGAAGCTTCCTTCAAAGTTTCTTATATTGCCGCTCGCTATGGTATTCCCACTGCCCCGTTTGAACCAATTAATGGTGCCACTGAGTACACCCGTCAGATGCTGGAGCAGTTATTTAATGCCCTGGGTGATGTGTTACCAGAACGGGGGATTTCCTGTCTTCAAGACTTTGGACTCGACCCAAACTACCCGATTTACAGCCCTGATATTGCCTATCAAGGCGGACGGGGTAAAAGTACTATCGAGCTAGCAGCGATTAATTTATTACCAGAACTGATGGATATAGCTGTCTATCAGGGTGGCAAAACCGTGGCTTGGAAACCGATTAGGATTCAGCGTCAGGAATACAGTGGCTTGGTGTATAGCCTAGAGGTAGAGAAGCACCATGTCTACTTTAGCGATGGATTGCTTACTCATAACTCTATCTACAGTTTCCGAATGGCAGACTTCACCATCCTTCTGGGTTTTCAGCAAGACTTTGGTGACGGTTTAGCCGATCAAGATACTCGCACTATGGTCAAGCTAGAAGAAAACTATCGCTCTAGGGAAAATATTCTTCAAGCTGCTAACCACCTGATCGAAAATAATACCCAGCGGATTGATAAAGTTCTGCGAGCAACACGGGGTATCGGGGAAAAAATCTATTGTTATAGCGCTGATGACGAATTGGAAGAAGCTCAGTTTGTAGTCAGTAAAATTATCCAGCTAAAACGACAAAATCCAGAACTGGATGGAGGCAGTTTTGCTATTCTTTATCGTACTAATGCTCAATCCCGTGCCTTTGAAGATGTCTTGATCAGAGCCGATATTCTCTATACTGTAGTTGGTGGGTTCAAGTTCTATGACCGTAAAGAAATTAAAGATGCTCTGGCTTACCTAAGAGCGATCGCAAACCCATCCGATACTGTTAGTCTATTGCGCATTATCAATACTCCTCGACGAGGAATTGGACAAACTACC
Source organism: Moorena sp. SIO1G6 (assembly GCF_010672795.1). NCBI lineage: Bacteria > Bacillati > Cyanobacteriota > Cyanophyceae > Coleofasciculales > Coleofasciculaceae > Moorena > Moorena sp. SIO1G6. The sequence continues at coordinate 8,916 of NZ_JAAHFZ010000059.1, read as the reverse complement.
ATTAACAATCTGGTCGCAGCTGCCCAAGAATTAGGAGTTCCCCTGTGGGAAATTATCAGTGATGAGACCTCAGTTCATACATTTGCTGGACGGTCAGCTAAAGCGGTAAAGAAATTTGCTCAGCTTATTTCTCAATGGCAGGAGCAATTGGAAGAGCGATCGGCATTAGAGATTCTCAAAGGGATTATGGAAGAGTCTGGTTATATTGGCGATTTAAGAAACAAAGGCACTGAAGAAGCTGAGAATCGATTGGAAAATATTGTGGAATTGTTTAATGCAGTGCTGCAATTTCAAGAAGAAAACGAAGAAACGAGCTTAGAAGGGTTTCTTGCTAATGCAACTCTAGCCTCTGACATGGATAACCTGGAAGAGGGGAAAAAAGCAGTTTCTTTAATGACCCTTCACTCTGCTAAAGGGCTAGAATTTCCCATTGTCTTTCTAGTCGGCCTAGAGCAAGGACTGTTTCCTCACAGTCGTAGTCTCAGAGATCCTGTAGCGTTGGAAGAAGAACGGCGTCTGTGTTATGTAGGGATTACTCGCGCTCAGGAACAACTGTTTTTATCCCATGCTCATGAGCGACGCTTTTATGGGAATCGGGAACCGGCTAACCGTTCTCAGTTTCTCAAGGAGTTACCCTCAGAGTTAATTGAGACTATGGTGGGAATGTTTTGATGGTCTCCTCGGTACTTGATACATAGCGCCTTCATAGGTAAGCATTCAGCCCTCAGCTGTCAGCTGTCAGCTTAAAATAAACCCGGCGTAGCGTAGGCTCTTCCCGTAGCGTGCGCCAATGCGCAATGGGCAAAGGGGAGAATTTAATATTGATAATTGATAGATTAATGAGAATTGAAAGTTTTCATAAAAGTCCTTGGTCAAGGCCAAAGCCTGATAGCTGATAGCTGATAGCTGAATGCTTGTCTTCATACTTGATATTACTTCATACTTCATCTTAGACAGATGCCTTGGCAATTTCCTCAAAGACTAACCCAATCCCTAGGAGCAATCATAATTCTCCTAGGTTGTATATTAGCAGTTGGCAAGCTACAGCAACCCCAACTCAATGCCCTTAAACAAAGCTCCAAAAACATCTCACCCGCAGACCTCCAGCGAGACGTAGAAGCAAAACAAGTGTATCTGAATCTGCTTCAGAGACTACCTACATTTGGCTTCGATAATATATTAGCTGACTGGGTATTTATGAATTTCCTTCAATACTTTGGTGATCAAGAGGCTCGCCAAATTACTAGCTATCAGCTTAGCCCAGAGTACTTTGACGTTATTATAAACCGAGACCCCAAATTTTTAACAGCCTATTTCTTTCTATCTAGCAGTAGTTCCTTATATGCAGGAATGCCAGAAAAATCGGTCGCCTTAATGGAAAAAGGACTCCAGTCACTATCCCCTAAAGTTCCTCCTAAATCTTATTATGTGTGGCGTTACAAAGGAATTGATGAATTATTATTTTTGGGTGACGCTAAAGCCGCCCAAGAATCCTTTGAAAAATCAGCAGATTGGGCAAGTAAATCCGCTGATGAAGAAAGTCAAAACATTGCTGAAATTTCCCGCAACACTGCTGAATTTATAAAGCGCAATCCTACTAGTAAGATAGCTCAAGTGAGTGCTTGGTCAATGGTTTTAAATAACTCCCCTGACCCTCGCACTAGCCAAATCGCCATTAGTAGAATTGAAGCCCTAGGTGGTAAAGTTATTATCACACCAGAAGGAGCAGTTACAATTAAAATGCCCCAGACAGATTAATAGTGTTTGTGGTTGAAGGTTAGAAGGTTTAAGGTTAGAAGGTTTAAGGTTAGAAGGTTTAAGGTTAGAAGGTTTAAGGTTAGAAGGTTTAAGGTTAGAAGGTTAGAAGGTTAGAAGGTTTAAGGTTAGAAGGTTAGAAGGTTAGAAGGTTAGAAGGTTAGAAGGTTGTTCGCGTAGCGTGGCCTTTTGGCCAAGGTTAGAAGGTTAGAAGGTTAGAAGGTTGTTCGCCTTTGGCCTTCGGTGTAGGGTAGGTTGAGGATTGTTCGCGTAGCGTGGCCTTTTGGCCAAGGTTGACGACTCGGAGATCGCCATTACCCATTACCCATTACCCATTACCCATTACCCATTACTAAAAAAACCACATTCATTTCTATCAACATGGCTATAAAATTGCTATTAGTAACTGATGAACTAATAAGCCTAGACTAAAACCTGTAAGAGAAACCCCACAGATAATCCAGAAAGCCTGCCATTCACCATATCCTTCTGTTTGAAGATCTAATCTGGTTAAGGCAGCAGCAGCAATCAGCACCAGAATACGGCTAGAATAATGAATCCAGCGCAGGATGATAACGGCTAGGAAAGAGCTGAAAATTACGGAAACAAAAGCTTTGGTATCAGATTTCATCCAAGTTCCGTACAATTTTCTAATCTGATACACTGGAGCAGTTATCGCCAAAGCCATTAACAAGATATAAACTGCTCCGATCAGCCAGAGCCATACCGATATATGAAATAAGGAAGGATGTGATGCTGATGTAGTGTGTTCTACCGTAATCAATTCCTGAAAGTCAACAGATATCATCCAGCCAAAAATACTATGGCTTAACAGAAGAATTGATAATGAAAACCAGGGCAGTTTTTTGATTAACCACATTTAATTTAAAGAATCCCACGACTAAAGTGCGTGGGATTTGAGGTCATTAATCATTAGTCTTTTATTAATTGTTAATGGCTAATTGTTAATGGTTACTTGTTAATTAACCATTAACAAGTAACCATATCCTATTATTAAATGACCAATGACTAATGACTAATCACAAATGACTTAGGAGGTCAGCTGTCAGCCGCCAGCCGTCAGCTGTCAGCTGAGGTAACAGAGATTAAACCAATGCTTACCTGTTTTATTCAAAAGCTGTTCACTGTAGCTTGCCCTATGCCCATAAGCTGATAGCTGATAGCTGATAGCTGATAGCTGATAGCTGATAGCTGATAGCTTACCTTAGGACTTAGGAGACATTGCTTGAATAATGTAATCGAAGTAGGGACCTGTCAGCTCAGCCTCCTCGTCGGTGAGGATTCCCAAAGATGCCTCTTTTAAGCAATTTATCGCTTCTGACATCCCTGCCATTGGCACACCTAGGGCATTATACATTTCTCTTGCCCCGATTATACCAATGTCTTCAATAGGTTTCTGATCACCAGCAAGCACACCATAGGTGACCAAGCGCAAGTACCATCCATAGTCCCGTAAACACTGATTTCGTTCACGCTGACCATAGGCATTGCCTCCTGGTGCTATGAAGTCAGGGCGTTTCTGCCACAGCTGACTACTGGCTTTTTGTACAATCTTTTTTTCATTTTCCGACAGGGTGGCAGCAATGCGCAATCGCTGCTCACCGGTTTGCAAAAAATCATTGATACTTTTGAGTTCACCAGAGCTGAGGTATCTCAGCTCGTCATCGGCATTGAGAATGACTTGACTAACTACACTCATGTTATTTGTTTATGGAGTTTTTTATTGAGTTACTCTGGCAACAAGTACCCAGCTAAATTAAAGATTTTAGCTCGGGACTTGTTCCCTGAACTTTTAATTAGTAGTTTACCGACTTTGGGTGACACAACGGAAGGGCATTGGGCATAATATCAACAAATAGAGCAAAAACGATGCATACTTGCTGTCATCAATATTTTTTTTACCCTATTTACCCATCATTTACATTCCCTTTAACTATCCTTTGCTCCCTCTTGCCATCTGTAGCTGGCAATCAAACAAAACTATCAGGATTTACGCAAAAACGGTATAAGTACTAGGGTACCTTAATAATACACCCTACAGGTAGCGAAGGGTGCGCCGATCTGAAGTGGTTTCTACCATGAGCGATGGACTTCGTCCCGCTTTCAGCGATCGCATCCGATTGCTCATGGTGGCCGAAGGCCTTTTTCCCTACTACTTAGTCCCTTTGCTATATGATACCAATTATGATAACTAATGAGTCCAGACCTGAGTGTTGGCAACAAGGTCAACTGATTGAGGTCATGATTACAGACCTCAGTGATAGTGGTGATGGCGTTGGACGGCTAGGAAATCGGGTGGTTTTTGTTCCGGATACTGTTACAGGGGATAAAGCTTTGGTGCGCCTGATTCGGGTCAAACCTAACTATGCCACTGGTAAGTTACACCAACTGTTGGTGGAATCTCCTAATCGTGTTCATCCCAGATGTATCGTGGCGGATAAGTGTGGTGGTTGCCAATGGCAGCATGTGAGCTGGGACTATCAGCAGTTGGCGAAGCAAAATCAGGTGATTCAAGCCCTCAAACGCATTGGTGGATTTAGCGAACCCACCGTAGCCCCAATCTTAACCACAGATTCTCCCTTGGGCTATCGCAACAAAGCGACCTATCCCCTTAAACGCTCAGCAACGGGTTCAGTTCAAGCGGGTTACTACCAAAAAGGTAGCCACCAGCTCATTAATCTTAATCAATGCCCCGTGCAAGACCAGCGCTTGAATCCCCTGCTAGGGGAAATTAAGCAGGATATTCAGCAATTGGGGTGGTCGATATACAACGAAAGCCGCCACCAAGGACGATTGCGTCACCTTTCGTTACAGATTGGACAACAGACTGGCGAGATGTTGCTGACCTTGGTCACAACGGATCTGAATTTAAAAGACTTGGATATCCAAGGGCAAACTTGGCTAAATCGTTATCCCCAACTGGTTGGTGTTTGTGTGAATCATAACCCCCACCGCAGTAATGTCATTTTTGGTTCCCAAACCTATTGTGTTGCAGGTCAGCCATACTTGAGGGAAAACTTTGCTGGTCTTGAGTTGCGGCTGCGACCAGATACGTTTTTCCAAGTTAATACTGAAGCGGCTGAGGTTTTGTTAAACCTAATCATTAAACAGCTAGCCCTGAAGGGGCATGAATGTGTAGTTGATGCTTACTGTGGCATTGGCACGTTTACTCTACCCCTTGCCCAACAGGTAAGCCAAGCTATCGGTATTGAAGTGCAAGCCGCATCAGTAGAGCAAGCTGAGCAAAATGCCTTGATCAATGGGATCACTAATGTGAAATTTCAGGCGGGATCAGTGGACCAGTTACTCCCCCAGTTGACTATAGCGCCAGATATTATCTTACTTGACCCACCCCGTAAGGGATGTTCTCCAGCAGTTATTGACATCCTCAGGCAAGTGGCACCAAAACGGATCGTTTATATTAGCTGTAACCCAGCTACCTTAGCACGAGACCTCAAACTCCTTTGCCTCAACGGTGACTACCAGTTAACCCACATCCAACCTGCTGACTTCTTTCCTCAAACCTCTCATGTTGAATGTGCTGCTTTTCTCGAGCACTGATATTGGCGTTGCCCAATTGTGGAACACCCAAGCATCATCCCTGATTGGTGATGGGCAATTGGTGATGGGGAATTGGTAGCTTACCCAACGGTGGCACGGGCATCTAAATAGTTTCTTTATGTATAGTCTTTATGTATAGTCTCAATTATCTACATCAATTATTTACCTATTTCACTGGTATTTCATGAGGAAACTACCCAGAAGGGTCTGGTCTGAGCGAAAATTTTCTGATACTATAGACGTAGGGAATCAGAAATACACTAAGGTTAGGGAAGATGAGTAACGCTAAATGGCTATTATAGCGCTGTTTAGGCATTTTTTCCATTGAGCTGATAGGTAAAGCAGCGACATTAGTGAAAAACCTATTGAACTACCTATTGAACTAATTAACAGAATAATTAACCATAGAGAGGTTGTAGTTTAGCTATGCCAGCAGGAATCTTCATGTCTGAATATAGAAGCCAACCTCAAGAAATCGAGAGTTCCTAGTCAGGTGGTTGCTAAGCACGATTCAGCCGTGTTTAGCGTTAACCCGATCAAAATCAGGCATCTAGCCTCCTATTATATCAAGTCCACCAAAAAAAAGCTAGGGGTTTCTTGAGTGATTGCCACATCTTTGAGTCCGGCTGAGTGCGGTTGGGAAACGGTTAGCTTTGCTTCTACCCTTTACCTTTGCCCGATCCTCGATTTGCTTCTTGAACAAATTCCCAATAAATGGCAACCGGAACTCCGGCTGGGATTACAAGAAGCGTTAGTGAATGCAGCAAAGCACGGTAATAATTTAGACCCAAGTAAGACCGTAGAGGTTCAATTTTCAGTAGTCAATGGTGAATATTGGTGGGTAATTTCAGATGAAGGGTCTGGTTTTACCCATGGTGATGACCAAGAGAGTCCCGAGGTTAGCCTACCCTGCGATGAATCAGAAAGCGGTAGAGGCATGAGCCTGCTTCACCAAATTTTCGATAAAGTCCTCTGGAACAACCAGGGAACAGAAATTAGGCTTTGTAAACAAGTGAAGCATCCCTCTAAGCGCCCTCTATTTTCCTAAGCCCCTATTTCCCTAAGGGTGGCGTTTCCCATGAGTTGGACAAGGGGGAGCTGAAATAGAGCGGTCTAGCCATCCAGAGGCTTGGCGCAATCGTTCAAGGGCTTCTTCTGGATGATCATTGAGCAGAAATACCAAAGCAGCAGCAGCCTGCTCACTGGCTCGGGCGGAGCGATTAGACTTGAGGCGATGCCAATCATTGGGTCTGATCGCCAAACGTTCTGCTAAGGCTTGAGCCAATTCCAGAGTGCTAGGTTCCATCTTAGCATCAGTTTTGGTGAATTGGATGGATTCAGGCATTGTTTTTTGAGTGCTGAGTGGGGGAGTGTGTCAGTGCTTACCAACTCCCAACTATTTTAACCTAGGATTTAAGATTGTTATATGCCTCCAGAATCGTTTCATTCATCTTACCGTGATTCACGAAAAAATAGACAGGATCAACAAGATGTGAATGAGTTTGAAGAGGAATTGGCAGAAATAGAGCGATCGCTTAATACTCTCAAGACACGTTATACTCAGGTGCAGCGGGATCAGCGACAGCAAGCTCAACTCCAGGAGCGTCGAGAGCAAGTTAGGAAAGACTTGCGCAAGACTAAACGTAATAATACTAAAACTAATAATACTAATAGTAATCGACAAGCCCTAAAGGCTGAGTTAAGGCAAATTCAGGAACAACTGGAAGTCCTGGAGCTGAATTTAGAGAGTCAGTTGTTTTCTTGGCACAGTCTACAGGAACCGTTTTGGCATGGGGTGCGGTTTGGGGGATTGGGGTTGGTGATTGGTTGGATACTTAAGTCTTGTGTTAGTTAGTTAGTTGTTGACGGTTGTTCTTGTGTGCCTAAAGCCTAATTCCTAATCCTCGAATCGAATAATCCAATAACTCTATCGGATGCATTAAGGTAATGTCTTTTCCTTGCAGCTGCAAATGCTTCTTGATCTGTAACGAACACCCTGGATTTGGGGAAGCAATCAACTCTGCGCCAGTATTTAATAAATTATTAACCTTCTGCTGTCCCAGCTCATCGGCTACTTCCGGTTGCAGCATGTTGTAAACTCCAGCACTACCGCAACACAAGGCGGCATCCATCGGTTCCTTTAAGGTCACTCCTGGAATTTGCCGCAATAACTGTCTCGGTTGTACACTAATTTTCTGTCCATGTAATAGGTGACAAGCATCCTGATAGACAATAGTTAATGGCTCATCCCTAAGCGGTGAAAGGGTTGCAGTTAGTCCTACACTAGCTATAAACTCCTGGGCATCCCTGACCTTACCTGCAAATTCTTGAGCTTTTTGAGCATACTCGGGGTCATCTTCCAGGATGTGACCATACTCCTTCAAGGTATGACCACAGCCAGCAGCATTAATAATGATGGCATCAACTTCTGTGCCCTCAAAGCTATCTATCATCTGTCGTGCCAAGGCTTGAGCTTGGTCAGTTTGTCCTTGGTGTTCTGGCAAAGCGGCACAACAGCCCTGAGTTTTGGGAATCACCACTTCACAGCCATTGGCGGTTAACACCCGCACCGTTGCTTGATTCACTGAGGAGAAAAACAACCGTTGCACACAGCCAAGTATTACTCCTATCCGGTAACGCTTCTTGCCCACAGGGGGAATGACATCGGGTAAATTATCCCGAAAGGAATCTAGAGTAACCTTTGGTAGCATTGACTCCATGGCTGCTAAGCGAGGAGATAGCAGTTTGAGCCAATTCGTAGAGCGCACTAGTTTCTGCACGCCCAAGGTCTGGTACAGATACAAAGGAAACAATAATGAACGCAATCGCCCCGGATAGGGAAACAAGCTAAAGATTAGCTGTCTAAACAGCGAATCTGGAAAACTACGAGGCTGATTTCGTTGAACTTGATGACGAGTGGCGGAGATTAGTTTATCGTACTCAACCCCAGATGGACAAGTTGTCACACAAGCCAAACATCCTAAACAAGAATCGAAATGTTGTGTACTCCCCTCGGCCAGGGGAGCTTCCCCTTGACTAATTGCATTCATTAAATAGATCCGACCCCGAGGGGAATCCATCTCTTTCCCAAGCACCCGGTAACTTGGACAGGTGGAAAGACAAAAGCCACAATGAACGCAGGCATCAATCAATTCTTGCTTGGGCGGTTTTTGAGCATCAAAACCCTTTTGCTTATTCGTTGTTAGTTCTTGGATATTGGTCATTGTTTAAAGGTTGGAAGGTTGAAGGTTGAAGGTTGAAGGTTGAAGGTTGGAATGTTGAAGGTTGGAAGGTTGAAGGTTGAAGGTTGGAATGTTGAAGGTTGAAGGTTGGAAGGTTGAAGGTTGAAGCTTTAAGGTTGAATGGTAATTGGTTAAAGGCTAATTGGTAATTGATGATTGATATAGCGTTTATGATAGTTATATGATACTTTCAAGTTTTTTACCCCGACTCCCGACTCCCGACTCCCGACTCCCGACTCCCGACTCCCGACTCCCGCCTCCCGACTCCCGACTCCCGACTCCCGACTCCCGACTCCCAACTCCCGACTCCCGACAGACCGGAAGCGCCCACCTCTGA
>NZ_JAAHFZ010000058.1:0-40288 GCF_010672795.1 Moorena sp. SIO1G6 | reverse complement strand
TTTTCTTCTTTTCCTGACGAAATCTAACTTTTCACTGAACGGTTTTTTACATTTTTGACATTTAAACTGTCGTCTATTTATTTCCAAAAATACTGGGGACTCTCCCCAAGGCAAATCTTTAATTATAGTAATTTATAACTTTTTGTCCCACACTGAGTACCAGGGTAAGCGCAAGAATCAATAAGCTGTAGCTTATTGAGAAAAAACTGGGTTCATTCTCAACTATTAAACTCTATTGAGAATCAAGTTCTACGAGATTATAGGGGTTTCGAGCCACGATCAACCGATATCCAGCCAATGCACATTATGGGCAATTTTTTCTTGCGCTTACCCTGCACTGAGTACAGATGCTTTCATTACTGATTGACTCAATCTGTAAAATTATTCCAATCCCTTTGTGCTGGTGACGCGAACCAACTTTTACCCCTTTTATATCCAGAAGTTCTGTCAGCACTTTAATTTCCTTTTGTGATTTCATAATAACAAATATATATTCAAGTTACTTCCCTGATAGTTCTAGTTAATAATAGCTCATCTTTATAATTTAAATAAAGCTACATTTTGGGCTATAATTTGATGCATTTTTTTTAGTGTATTAACGACTTAAATTATTAGTTTAGCATACTAGGTACTGAAGAACCATATTTTTTAGCTTTACTATAGCGGTTTGTATTATAATCAGGTACACAGGATTTTTCCCCTCTTATCTGTTCCCTGTTCCCTGTTCCCTGTTCCCTGTTCCCTGTTCCCTAAAAAATTTACCTAACCCCATTAACCCCTATACAAAATAGACACAAAATCTCCCCTTTACTCACTTTCCTGCCGTTTAAATTCAAACTTGAACAAAGTGTAGCGGGGAGAGACTGAGATCAACAGGACCATCGAAGCCCACTCCTAAAAATAAATACGATTTAGTTATTTATTTTTTTTGTAGTATATTATTTAATTAATTTTTAGCGAGCAACGATTGATAATTTTAAACTAGTTGATTAGCCAAAAGTACTATTACAATTATATATATTTCGTGAAATTTACTGGCCAAAGATATAGCTATAACCCTTAGCCAGCAACGATTTATGATTTTGCATAGTTTACAAATGATTTAGAATCGCTGTAGTTATGCACTAAATACATATTCTTATTAAGCTAGAGCTTTCCGGACAATTTAGTTCTTTTTTGTAATAACTTTTTTAAATAAAAATCTGCGGAAACTTAACTAATGTTTATCTCAGACCTGATCAGGATTTAAGGATGATTTTCCCCAGAGGTATAATCCTTAAATTGCGTTTAGTCAACAATTGTCGATGAATCAAATCAGTGTTTATCATAAAACAGCGAATAAGTCAAAAAAATTTTGCCAAATCCAAGCAAGATTGATCAACCAATCAATTACAGTAAACAGATCACCTACTCAGCTGTTGACAACACTTCATTAAGAACCTGATTCTACTGTTTAGCAATGACGTCAGGACTAATATTCTCTAGTCAATACTAGGCTTCGGGCGTTGCTTAATAATGGAATGATTTGAAGCGTAGGTGCGCTTTCCGCATCTAATTATTAAATTCGCCACGGGTCGCACCTGTAGAATGGGCATCAGGCGTGGAACTGGCATCTTGCCAGTTTCAATAGATTTTCCGGCGGGCAGGATGCCCACTCTACTCCTATTCATTACTTGACTGACGGAACGCCAGACTTCGCCGTAAGATGACAGATGCAGATGGGGAGATGGCCATCTGAAATTGATCTGTAGCCGTGTGAGCCGTAAGAATTGGGATTAGATCACCATGATATTGACAATTAGCCCAAATTCTAATATAGAGTTGTCCCTTGTACTCAAGTCAATTGACCAATGAAGGCAGCAGCTTAATTTGGATGCCACAAAGCGCTAAAATAAGCCAGTGACCCTCCCTGTCCTATTCATAGGATTCGGAGAATCCAGCTTTTAATTGATACAATGCCCAAGACTTACACCGTCGAATTTAATCACGAAGGCAACACATACACTATAGAGGTGCCAGAGGATCAAAAAATTCTTGAAGCTGCCTATGGGGCGGGGATAGATTTACCCAGTTCCTGCACGGCTGGAGTCTGTACCACTTGCGCTGCCAAACGAGTAGCAGAAGGCAGTGTAGACCAAACCGATGGTATGGGTTTAGGGCCAGAACTCCAAGCAGAAGGCTATGTGCTGCTGTGTGTAGCTTATCCCCGCTCTAACCTGAAATTTGACACCTCAAAAGAAGATGAAGTGTACGACCGGCAGTTTGGTCAGCCTTCATAAGGTCTATGCTGCTATATAATCAAATACCATTAGCCTAATAGCTAGACTGAATGGTTAGCTTCATCCGCGCTTATGCCCCACGTCCGCACCGTTCGCGTAGCGGCTCCCTAGGAGCAAGGTTGGCGTGGGATGAATGGCGGAAACGAACTTTGATACTTTGTTACCGTCTATGATGAAAATAGTAGGGTAGTCAAATTAAGAGCTAACCGCCACCTACTAACTGAAAAATAGAACGAGTTGTATTGTTCCGGTGCGGAGGGGCATCCCGTGTCGTCAATAAAGCTTGCCGAGCATCCGAACCGTTGGGTGGAGTTGGCAAGAAGCCCACACTGTAATCTCTGATTCAGTGTGGGAGTATGTCACATAGATTAGGATAGCCAGATTATCCTAATTAGAATTAGGGAGAAAACAATGACAACCCATTTCATTACTGCAGAAATTGACCTCCAAGAGTCCCCTAAGGAACTGCACCAAGCCATTGAAGCAGAACTACAAGAACGGGGAGAACCCCTGCGCTGGGCGGTTACTCATGTAGACCCTGAGCAGGAGAAAGCTACGGTAGAAGCTATTGTAACTAAATCAGTCAATAGTAAGTGAATCAGCGTCCCTATACCGTTGTTTTAATCATTCCTACTGGTGTAGGAGCGTCGATTGGTGGCTATGCCGGGGATGCCTTGCCAGTAGCTAGAGCGATCGCAAACTTGTGCGATCGCTTAATCACCCATCCCAATGTCCTCAATGGTGCCCAGTTGTACTGGAACTTACCCAACGCCTTCTATGTAGAAGGCTATGGCCTTGACAAATTTGCCGCTGGATCCTGGGGATTACGCCCTGTACATCAGAACCGGGTGGGATTACTCCTGGATCAGGGGATTGAACCGGAATTACGTTTGAGACACCTACAAGCAGCAGATGCCACCAGAGCTACCCTAGGACTGAATCTAACCGACTACGTAGTTACAGATGCTCCCTTAAATGTAGAACTGCGCACAGCAGCATCTGGAGCCAGTTGGGGAACAATTGGAAATCCCGATAGTTTATTGCGAGCAGCCCAAGTCCTGATTGAGCAAGCTGGAGCAGATGCGATCGCAGTAGTAGTGCGTTTTCCCGATGACTTTGATAGTGAAGCATTGCAAGATTACCGTCATGGTCGAGGCGTAGACCCCCTGGCTGGTGCTGAAGCCATTATCAGTCACTTGATTGTTCGTACCTTTCAAATTCCCTGTGCTCATGCACCAGCATTGATGCCTTTACCCATCGATCCTAAATTGTCACCTCGTTCAGCAGCAGAGGAATTGGGCTATACCTTCTTACCCTGTGTTTTAGTAGGATTGAGTCGCGCTCCCCAATTTGTGGTCAACCAAAAAAATTCCCCCTCCTCCCTTGCTAATCCAGATTCTCAAACGATTTCCTCAAAACCAGGGGACATTTGGGCTGATGATGTAGATGCCATTGTCATACCAGCAACCGCCTGTGGTGGTAGTGCAATGTTAAGCTTTAGCCAGTTGCAAACCCAGATCATTGCCGTTGAAGAAAACCAAACTACCATGGAAGTACCTCCAGAACCTTTGGGAATTAAAGCAATACGAGTAAACTCATATTTAGAGGCTCTAGGCTTGCTGGTTACCCATCGTGCTGGGATCAGTCCTAACGCTCTGAGTCCATCCCTATCATCAAAAAATTGGGTCTGAAACCCCGTTCTTCTAGGGCGGCTTTGTGTTAGAATTATGTAGACGCAGTGACCTGAAAAGAAAAGGTGAAAATCCCAGTAGTGGGACGCTTTGGTTAAATGGTAGTTACCCGAAATGGGTGCTCGGTCAAAGACTCCAATCCCAGCCCTCTACAAGCAGAAGTCTTTTTGGTGAGCGAATCAAATCAAAACTTTTAAAGTAGACTCAATGGCAATAAGCTGGAGAGAGTAGAGGCAATTGGCACCGCCAAGTGGACTGCCGATTTCTTGGTACTACGGTACGGGAAGTCGATGTGGTTGTTACGAGCAATGCCCTTGGGTATCTCCTCTAAAGAATCCTCGCACCAAAAGGCCGGGGAGTGTCAACTCTGCGTCGCTTACATTTTTCCTAGTGACAAAACAAATTCCCGATAATCCCGAACTTGAACCCCTAACCCGCATCCAAGTACTAGTGGCAATGGGTATAACTGCCGTAGTGTTACTAATCTTTGCCAAGCTATGGCTGCAACTAGGTAAGCTGAGTCTCCTGCCCATCAAATTTACCCCCAATGCCCTACTTATAGGACTAGGCATGGGGTTGGGAATTACTGGAGCCAGTGGCTTAGTGTATCGTCTTTGGCCAGCTTATCGCCAGAGTGCAGAAGTATACCTAAAGTTAATTCTCAAGCCCCTAATCATACCAGATTTAATGTGGCTAGGACTGTTGCCCGGTATGAGTGAAGAATTACTGTTTCGGGGTGTGATGTTGCCAGCAGTAGGGTTAAATGCTATCGGTATCATAGCCTCCAGTATGCTATTTGGGATTTTGCATCTAAGCGGTATCCAACAATGGCCCTATGTAGTTTGGGCAACCCTTGTTGGTTTGCTTCTGGGGTATAGTGCGGTAGCAACAGACAATTTACTCGTACCAATAGTAGCTCATATCGTCACCAACTTTGTGTCTAGTTTGGTATGGAAATTGGGTAATTTAGAAAATACAACATAGACTAGAAAAGACTATTAAATTTAATTAAAAATCCCAAATATAAAATTAAAAATCAAATAAAAATTAACAACTAAATAAAAATTAAATAATAATCTTTAATCAATTGTGATAATTTTTATGCCCGACTCCCGACTCCCGACTCCCGACTCCCTTTGCTAAATAACAAATGAACTACCCCGTCCTGGTCGTTCGCGTAGCGTGGCCTACGGCCAGGACAGGGTGTCAGCAGACCCGTCCTTAGAACGTGATTTTTGACGCTTCATCTTTCCTAGTTGCCTCATCGATCCAGTATGCTTACTGGTCTTTGAGGTAGAGCTAGAAAATCCACGTTTATCGAGGTCAGTCCCGTACCCCGGCTGTTTTCCTAGGGCTGCATTGAACATTACCATTGTGCTTGTCTTGTCTCTATCAAGTTCAAAGCCGCAAGCATCACAGACATGGTATCTATTCGACAGTTCAGCCCAATTCTTGTGAACCTTTCCACATTCTGGACAACGCTGAGATGGCTTTAATTGTCTAGTCGGTAGTTGAAGGACAATTCCGCCTTTGAGTTCAATTTTGTAGGTGAGCATTTTATTAAGAGTGCCAAATCCTACGTCTAAAATAGCCTTGTTCAATCCAGCTTTTTGTTTTTTCCTTTTTGACCCTTTCTTAGCTTTTCGGGTCATTCCTTTTGTGTTTAGCTTCTCAGTTACGCCGATGTCATAACGACTAGATAAATCTGACGTAACCTTGCGATGCAGCGCGGTCTTGGGGGTTTCCCCCATGAGCGACTGCATCAAGACGTGTTGCCAATCTCTACGTGCGTTAGCCGCTTTTCTATTCAATTGGGATTCCTTTTTGTTGGCTTTTTTCCAACGCTTAGACGCCTTAATCCCTTTCTTGAAATTAGGAGCCTGCTTCCTACGCTTTTCCTTGCCAGCAGCTTTTACCTTAGGTTCTAGAGTCTTTGTAAAACGCCGGTTAGCTATTTCCTCAAACTCGCTGCCATTGAAGGCTGTAATCGCAGTCTCAGTACCTAGGTCGTACGCTACGATTTTCTCGTATTTTAAGTCAGATTCTGAGCCATATTTAGGATCAGGAGTTTCTGTCTTAACAGTTATTGAAGCATACCAAGCATTTATACTGGGCTTGTAAGTAATTGTCAGAGTCGTTGGTGTCCCCCAAGACTTGGCTTGACCACGCATCTTTATAGTGAGTCCGAGGTCATTTAGCGTCAAGGTTCCATCTTTTCCGTTAGTGTCAGTCTTCCAACCAGCCTTGCTAGGGTAAGTCCATCCGGAGTATTTGCGAATTGGCTTATATTTTGGAATTCCACCTAACCCTTGAAAGAACCGATTATATGCAAGGTCTACTCTCTTCAGAGTAGCCTGCAAAGAAGTGCTATACAACTCCTTGTATTCCGGCCAGCATTTCTTGAAATCGGGTAAACAATTTTGTTGGTCAAGGTATCCTATAGATTTTTTATTTGCTTTCCACTCATAACGGCGATCAGCTATCCCAGCGTTGTAGAGTAACTGGTGAAGTTTTCTTGCATAAAACATCTTTGATGTAGCTGTTTTTTGGGATATAGACGGAATGTCTGCCTGAGAATCGCCATGAGTGGAATAACATCATTGAATTCTGTGCTCTTTATTTGCTATAATCTTAGTATAGTTGATGGTAAATAGAAATGTCAAGCACAAAAAGGAAAAATCCTCAGAAAAGAATGAGAGGAGCACCTGATCATTATGACGAGATAAAAAGACAGCACGGAATCTGGCTTACAGACACTACTTGGAAATGGTTACAGCTAGCAGCTAAAGACTCTGGGGTAAGCGTTGGAGAATATATAGAGAGCTGGGTCAGGAAGCAGGTTTATAGTATTTGTTCGCGTAGCGTGGCCGTAGGCCAAGGGGCTATCCATCCCAGAGACGAAACCTTAGGATAGTGGAGCCTTTATGGTTGGTCGGCTATGTATAAAAGGGTTAAAACTTTTTGATTAAGGCTCCACTATCCTTACGGTAACTTCAATACCTGAACCTTCGCGTAGCGTGGCCTACGGCCAGGTGGGGGAATTTCGCCCCCTCAAACTCTCCCTATTTTGTTAAAAATTGATTAATGCGATCGCTTCGACTAGAATCCGATGTTCTTGGACTTGAATCCGGGCATGGAGGGTTTCTGGGGTATCATCGGGTAGCACCGGAACAGCTGCCTGGAAAAGGATGGGACCACTGTCAACATCTAGACTGACCACGTGAACCGTACACCCTGTAATTTTTACCCCAGCCTCAAGGGCTTGTTCCACCGCCCGCACGCCTTTGAAACTAGGTAATAAGCTGGGATGGATATTGAGAATCCGATTAGGAAAAGCGTCTAGGAGTACCTGTGTCACCACTCGCATCCAACCAGCCATCACGACCCACTCCACCTCATACTCTTGTAAAGTTTGGACAATTTGTTGATCGAAATCTTCCCGTTTTTTGATCCGGTGATTATGTAGGACTGCTGGAATGCCGTATTTTTCCGCTCTAGCTAACGCTTTAATGCCTGGGTTATTGTAAATGAGCACGCTGATTTGGGCATTGAGTTGGCCGTTTGCGATCGCACTAGCTATCGCTTCAAAGTTACTGCCACTTCCGGAAGCCATCACTCCCAGTTTCAGAGGGGAAGTAGTCGGTAAGGAGTCTACACTCTTTTGGAGAGAAATGCTAGGGGAAATCAAGCTGGGGCTGGAATCTGGAGAAGTGAGATTGGCAGTCATATCGGGAAATGCGATCGCACAGTCATAAGCATTACCTATACATACTCATTTTATAGCTTGGCATGTTGATCGAAATGATTGTCTGTAACCTTCCTACCCTTATGTTCCTTTTAAATGTAGGCTGTTATAAGTAATTTTGCTTAGGAATTTTCCAATTTTGTCTGAGTAAGGCTTTTATAATTTAGATCCTGATTTGCGAGTATAAATTCCTATTAGCTTGGGGTAGCCAAAACCGATGCTAGGAAAAGATTTAAGGATTATCCTCACTCTGGCAGCCCAAACCTAATAAAAATCGAAATTTATCATGGATATGCGGATTTGGAATGATATGATCGCGGTGCAATTAAGAGTAGGATAAAAGGCGATATGATGAGGCAAGCACCTGTTTCTCCTGTGGTGCTAGTTATCTTAGACGGTTGGGGTTACCGCGAAGTAACTGATGCCAATGGGATAGCCCTAGCAAACACCCCTGTAATGGACAGCCTCTGGGCTGCCTATCCGAGTACATTAATTCGCACCTCTGGAAAGGACGTGGGACTCCCAGAGGGTCAAATGGGCAATTCGGAAGTGGGGCACTTGAATATAGGTGCTGGGCGTGTGGTGCCTCAAGAACTTGTGCGCATCTCTGATGCGGTGGAAAATGGCACTTTAAACGATAACCAAGCTCTTGTGCAAGTATGCCGAGAGGTTAAATCTCGGGGTGGGAAGATGCACATCGTGGGTTTGTGTTCTGAGGGTGGGGTGCATTCCCATCTCAATCACCTCCTGGGATTGCTAGCGCTAGCCAAAGCCCAAAATCTATCTGAGGTCTATATCCACGCGATTACCGATGGTCGTGATACTAAACCGACCGAGGGGATTGAAGCAATTCAAAAAATTCAAGATTATATTGATCAAGTTGGCATTGGATGCATAGCCACTATTAGTGGTCGCTACTACGCCATGGATCGAGACCGACGCTGGGAAAGGATTTCAAAAGCCTATGAAGTCATCACTCAGGATGGTCCTGGAAATGCTATCTCAGCAGCAGAATTCCTCAAGGAGTCTTATGAGTCAGACATTACTGACGAGTTTATCTTGCCCACACGGCTTACTCCTGGAGCTGTGACAGCAGGAGATGGAGTAATTTTCTTTAACTTCCGTCCAGACAGAGCCCGACAGCTTACCCAAGCCTTGGTGGATCCTAACTTTGATGGCTTTGAACGGGAACAGATCAAACCCCTAACCTTTGCCACCTTTACCCAGTATGACCCCAATTTTCCGGTATTGGTGGCCTTTGAACCTCAGAACTTGACTAATATTCTGGGGGAAGTTATTGCCCAGCATGGGTTGCGCCAATTCCGAACTGCGGAAACAGAAAAATACGCCCACGTCACTTACTTTTTTAATGGTGGTCTAGAAGTTCCCTTCGAGGGTGAAGACCGGGAATTGGTGCAAAGTCCGATGGTAGCAACCTATGATAAAGCACCAGCCATGTCAGCTAAGGAAGTGACCAATGAAGTGATCGCAGCCATCGAAAAACGCATTTACTCCCTGGTAGTGATTAACTATGCCAACACTGATATGGTGGGGCATACTGGCAATGTAGAAGCCTGCATAAAAGCAGTGGAAACCGTAGACCGCTGCCTAGGACGCTTAATTGATAGGATTATTAAAGTTGGTGGCACTACCCTGATTACTGCTGACCACGGCAACGCCGAGACTATGCGCGATGAGACAGGTAATCCTTGGACAGCTCACACGACCAACCCAGTACCCTTTATCCTAGTAGAAGGGGAAAAATTAAAAATCCCTGGACATGGAACAGAAGTTGCATTGCGCTGTGATGGATGTCTGGCAGATATTGCCCCGACCATCTTGGAAATCTTGCAACTCCCCCAGCCAAAAGAAATGACTGGGCGTTCTATGATCCAACCCGCTGAGTTGGAAGTCCGTAATAACCGGACACCCGTGCGAGTTTCTCTATAAAACTTCAAGTTGAGAACCCCTTTGTTTTAACCGAGGGAGAGTTCAAAACTTCTCAATGCCGTAATATTGTCAAAAGAATGGTTAATCAAATCCTGCAAATTATTTGGGTTTTATCTGGCTTGGGTCTGATTATTTTGGTTTTGCTCCATAGTCCCAAGGGAGATGGCCTTGGCGGTATCGGTGGTCAAGCTCAGCTGTTTACCAGCACCAAGAGTGCTGAAAAAGCCCTGAACCGGGTGACCTGGATCTTGGCGATTACCTTTATGAGCTTGACAGTGATTTTAAGTGCAGGTTGGTTAAACCAGTAGTTGACACTCCCCGCTAATCGCGAGACGGGGATTCTTACTTCAACGAGGTTACTTGCTCAACCAGGCCGGAGCCAAGAAGAGTAGAGGTATCCTCTCCGTAAGCGTTCGGATCGTCATTCGCGTAGCGTGACCTACGGTCAATCCAAGTTCCGGTATGCCCTACCGTACTTAAGGCTCTTTTGAGGATATTGATTGCAGCATTGTGGTCTCGGTCCAACTGACAAGCACACTTACAGACGTGAGTTCGAGTTGATAGTGACTTCTTGACCTCTTCGCCGCATTCAGAACAATTTTGGCGCTTTGTAAGCAGGGTTTACTGCAACAGTTATCCTGCCGAACTTAGTTCCAAAATGCTCTAACCATTTCCTAAATTGATACCAACCTGCATCATTAATAGATAAGCCGCGACAGTGGTTTTTAGCCAAGTTCTTAACCCTCAAGTCTTGCCTTCGGCACGCTTCGCGAACGTAGGCGATCAAGTCGTTAGACTGAATTACGCAGCGCGCCGGAGACGAAACCTTAGATAGGGTCGCCTTATTACAAAAGATTTAACCCTTTTATGCAAAGCCGATCACCCATAAAGGCTCCACTATCTTGCGGTAACTTCGTTCCCAGTCTCTTGGGGTGGACTTCAAGTTGCCTGCTTATTTTAAGGTGTGTCCTGCCTAGTCTGTTAATGGCTTTTCGACGGTTAGTAGAGCCTTTCTGTTTTCGGGATACCCGGCGTTGATAAAACTTTAACCGTTTCTCTCCCGTTCGGTAAAATCTAGGATTAGGTTCAGCATGACCGTCAGAATCCGTATAGAAATCCTTTAGTCCAACATCTAACCCGATTGTGTTTCCAGTCGGTTCCAGCTCTTCATTAATATCAACCTGAACGCAAAACTGGACATAGTAACCATCAGCCCGACGGACTATCCTAACCCGCTTGATTTGCTTCTTATCGAAGCGCCACAAATCCCATGTACCCTTGAGTTTAAGTTTCCCGATTCCCTTTTTGTCACTGAATATGATTCGGCAAAGCCGACGCTTCGCGAACGACTTTTTATCAGGGGATAACTTCCAACCTGACTGTTTATACTCGACCGAACGGCAATGTTTTTGAAATCGGGGAAATCCTTTTTTACCGGGTACCTTCTTTTTGCAGTTGTCAAAGAAGCGAGGGATTGATGACCGGAGATGAAACCTTAGAATAGTGGAGCCTTTATAGGCGATAGGCTATGCATAAAAGGGTTAAAACTCATGAAATAAGACGACCCTATTCTTACGGTAACTTCTAACCATGCTCGTTCAGCACGCTTACTGACGGGCAGTAGAGTTCAACTCATTAGCAAAAGGGAACTTTTTAGCAAGAACGGCACTATATTTGTTGAGGTCGTATTTTGAGACCCCTTTGTTGTCCATCCAGTAACGCAAACAACTGTTACGGATGAATTGAACCGTTCTGATCGCCTCGTCTATAGCAGAATATTGATGTTTTTTGCCCTATGCTTTGAACTCTAATATTATCATCAGTTTCGACCTATAACTGCTGATATTTTATTCTACAAGATTCATTATAAAATTCTGGAACTTCCCAAGATATTTTTCTCATGGCTAAAAGCGCGCTGTTCGCTTTCATCCCCGCTCTAAAGAGACGGGGTTTTCAGCGTTTAGATTTTTATAAAAACAATCAGCAGCTATGGATAGCCCTGTTTCTAGGGGGTGTCACTTGTCTGTTAGTGATGTTGATTCAGTCAAGCACCGCAGCTGGTTTATACCCAAAGTTTAACCAATTAACAGAAGCCTCCTCTGCTATCGTGGCTTCGATGCCAGTAACCTCACCTGCCCTACCAGCTTCTAAGCCTCACCCTCTACCAACTCCCCTTGCCCAGTGGCAAGACCCTACCGGCAGCGGTGATTATTTTTCTGAAATCAAGGGCACTCCCTTAGGTTATCTGATCTGGTCTCAGTTTCCCGTCAAGGTTTATGTGGAACACCCCCAAGCACCGGGTGTGGTTGATGCGAAGCACCAGCGCTTCCAACAATGGGTTGATGCGGTGCTAAAGGCGGTGGCAGAATGGGGCATTTATTTGCCCCTAGAACTAGTTGACCAGCAGGAATTAGCAGATATATCGATTTTGCGATCGCGCCCTCCTCTAAAAGTTTCCTTCAACCGTGAGACCGGAACCTTTGATTGGTCTCGCGCTCGCTCAGCCGTTACTAGCTATGAATTTTACCTGGCGCAATCCATCAGTGCACCAGAGCAAATATTAGATAATCTATTATTACATAAGTTTACCATACTTCTCTCTCCTCAGCAATCCATTGACTACACCCTTGCCACTGCCCGTCACGAACTGGGTCATGCATTAGGTATTTGGGGTCATTCTCCTTTAGAAACTGATGCGCTGTACTTTTCCCAAGTTCGCAATCCCCCTAGAATTTCTGCTAGAGACATCAATACCCTCAAACGGATATACGAACAGCCAACTCGCTTGGGATGGCCTTTGGCCAAGGTAAAAGGTAAAAGGTAAAAGGCTTGCATCCATAGGACAAACTCCAGCTAATATCAAGTCAGGTTGAATACCCATAATTTAGAGGGAGGGTGGGAAGTGTGGGGAGGGTGGAAAGTGTGGGGAGATGGGTAGATGGGGGAGATTTTTATTAAGGGTAATTATCCCGACATGATATAAAACCAAAAATCAAGGTTTTTACTAAAAAGTTTTTAGGAATAGGTTTTTACTAATAGGAAAAATCGAACTTAGGATTACAGAACTTCAGATTTACACAGGTTGTACACGGAAAGGGTGCATAAGTCCTGAGCCAAATGAGAGTGCAAACAGATCCTTGTGACATCCTACTTTCGGCGAGTATTGGACAAGCTCGAAGCTAGTGGCTGTGAGCTTCAGTCGGTAGGAATACTTACCACTGTGCCAATAGCTAGAGCGATTGTCTGGTTTTAAGGGATTACACTATACTAGTAAGTCCTTAAGAAATGGCACAATAGTAGTTCGTATACTATGCTATAACACTCAGCTATGGGTATGACGTTTTCATAGCCATTGGCATCTGAGTCAGTTACTCAGCTTTACCAGAGTGCTCGTACCAAGTTGCAGCTTAAATCGTAACGAGAGGAAATAAGGACTTGGTTATTTCGCCATTGTCCGACAAGTAAATTGCACTTGAAAAACGCAACTTGGTCTTAGCTTTCAGCCCACTTGTCTGATTCATTAGTATCGGACATTTTTGTGGGTAAGATTTTTATTTTCGGTCGTCAGGTGTACATTTACTATTCGGCAAAATACCGTAACCCTAAACTAATAGCCTGAATGTGTCAATCTAGCATCATGCAGACTACCGAAAAAACTCAACCGAAACTTCTCAAACTCAAAAAACGCCTTAGTGAAATTAACGACTTAGAAGCAGCCGCATCTTTGTTGTACTGGGATCAGGCCACCTATATGCCTCCCGGTGGTGCAGCTGCTAGGGGACGTCAGCTGGCTACTCTACAAAAAATTGCCCATAGTAAATTTACTGACCCAGCCATGGGCGAACTCCTGGAAGGGTTACGCCCCTATGAAGAAACTCTACCTTACTTTTCTGACGAAGCTAGCTTAATCCGCTGCACTAGAAAAAATTACCACAGAGCCGTGCAGGTGCCAGCGGAATTTATGGGAGAATTCTCTGAACATCGGACCCAAACGTACAGTGTTTGGGTAAAGGCAAGAGCCACCAACGACTTTGCAGCGGTGCGCCCTTACTTGGAAAAAACTCTTGACCTCAGCCGTGAAATGGCTTATTTTTTCCCAGGTTACGAACATATCGCTGACCCGTTAATTGACTTTGCTGACTATGGGATGAAAGTCTCTATTTTGCGGAGGCTTTTTTCTCAGTTGCGAGAGGAATTAGTGCCAATTGTCGAGGCTATTACTGCCCAAAGTCCCACCGATGACAACTGTTTACACCAAAGATATCCTGAAGAGCAACAGTTAGATTTGACTCTCAAGGTCATCAAGCAAATGGGATATGACTTTGAGCGGGGAAGGCAAGACCAAACCCATCACCCATTTATGATCAACTTCTCTACCGGTGATGTGCGCATTACGACCCGTGTTGATCAAGATGACCTGAGTCAGGCTCTATTTAGCAGCATCCACGAAATGGGTCATGGTCTTTATGAGCAAGGAATTAGACGAGATTTGGAAGGCACTCCTCTTGCCTGTGGGACATCCTCGGGTGTCCATGAGAGCCAGTCCCGACTTTGGGAAAATATTGTTGGGCGTAGTCGGGGCTTCTGGAAATTTTTCTATCCCCAAGTACAATCCTACTTCCCCTCTCAACTGGGTAATGTTTCCCTCGATGCCTTTTATCAGGCAATCAACAAGGTGCAGCGGTCTGTAATCCGCATGGATGCTGATGAAGTGACTTACAATCTCCACGTCATGATCCGCTTTGACTTAGAACTGATGATGCTTGAGGGTAGGCTACAGGTGAGGGATTTACCGGAAGCCTGGAATGAACGCTATCGTGAAGATTTAGGGGTTGTTCCCCAGAATGACAGTGACGGGGTGTTGCAAGATGTTCACTGGTACACTGGTCAGATTGGGGGAATGTTCCAATGCTACACCTTGGGTAACTTGATGAGCGCCCAGTTTTTTGAAGCCGCAGTAACGGAACAACCTGAAATTATACCAAAAATTGAGCAAGGAAACTTTAGTACGCTCCATAATTGGTTGAAGGACAACATTTACCAACACGGTTGCAAATACACAGCGGCTGAATTGATTAAGAGCGTCACTGGTACTGCTTTACGCATCGATCCATTCATTCGCTACATCCGGCAGAAGTATGGGCAGCTTTACATGCTTTAATATTTATTTATGCCAAGATAGTTGTTTTGCGAGAACGTTGTCCATATATCTAAAAGAATATCTATTCCTGATCGGTAGTGCGCGGGAATGACTATTCTTTAGAGGAATTTTTTATAGGGTTGTTGGTTTCAATATAGTTGACTTGTATTTGGGGAGTTTCAATGCTCAACCTAATTCAGGATGTTCTCGAAAGTGACGAAAAGAGCGATCTACGTCACTTTACCAGCCAGTTAAAAACTGCAGAACCCAGGTATTTACTGCGCAACGAAATTCTGGCTGCTTTTAATGAATACTGCACTAAGCACAAAAAATCCGAATACTTTTATCATTCTTCTCATTTAGGGAAGCTGATTTATTACACCCAGGAAATTATTCTGGAAGATGAAAGTCTATGCTTGATTATCCGACCAAAAATTGCGGCTAAAAGAGCTTTCCGTCTGTTTGAAGACTTGAGGGCGCAAGAGGTGACACCAGAGGAACTGCTGGATATACGCGATCGCTTTGTCAATCGCTACAACCCCAAGGTCGGGGAGGTTCTCCAGCTGGATTTTCAGCCGTTTTATGACTACAGCCCACTCATTCGCGATCCCAAGAATATTGGCAAGGGAGTCCGCTTCCTAAACCGCTATCTCTCCAGTAAACTGTTTCAAGACCCTGAGCAGTGGTTGGAGTCGTTGTACGGTTTCTTGAAAGTGCGTCATTTCCATGGAAACCAGCTCCTGATTAACGAGCGCATTCACAATCACCAGCAACTGTCAGAGCAGGTGAAGTTGGCTTTGGAATTTGTAAGCGATCGCCCAGACAGCGAATCCTATGATAAATTCCGCTTTAAGCTGCAAGAGATGGGTTTTGAACCAGGCTGGGGAAACACTGCTAGTCGAGTGCGGGAAACCTTGGCAATGCTGGATGAATTGATTGATGAACCCGATGATAGGGCATTGGAACAGTTCCTCTCCCGCATCCCAATGATTTTCCGGATTGTCCTGGTATCGGTTCACGGCTGGTTTGGACAAGAAGGGGTATTAGGGCGTCCAGATACAGGGGGTCAAGTGGTATATGTCCTTGACCAAGCCAAGAGTTTAGAAAAGCAGTTGCAAGAAAACCTGACTCTGGCGGGATTAAACATTCAGCCTAAGGTGATCATTCTCACCCGCTTAATCCCCAACAATGATGGAACTCGGTGTAATGAACGGTTAGAGAAAATTAAGGGTACAGAAAATGCCTGGATTTTACGGGTACCGTTTCGAGAGTTCAATCCCAAAGTTACCCAGGATTGGATTTCTCGGTTTGAGATTTGGCCGTACCTAGAAACCTACGCCATCGATGCCGAAAAGGAACTGCTAGCAGAATTCCAAGGTCGTCCTGACCTGATTGTAGGAAACTATTCCGATGGCAATCTAGTAGCCTTCCTGCTGGCGCGACGGTTGAAAGTTACCCAGTGCAATATTGCCCATGCCCTAGAAAAGTCCAAATACCTGTTTAGTAACCTGTACTGGCAAGACTCAGAACAGCAGTACCACTTCTCCCTGCAATTTACTGCTGATTTAATTGCCATGAATGCGGCTAATTTTATTATCAGCAGTACCTATCAGGAGATTGTGGGTACTGCTGATAGTGTGGGTCAGTATGAGTCTTACCAGAATTTCACTATGCCAGACCTGTATCATGTGATTAATGGCATTGAGTTATTCTCTCCGAAGTTTAATGTAGTACCACCGGGGGTAAATGAAACCGTCTTCTTCCCCTACACCTGCACTCAAGGGCGAGTAGCTAGTGATATTAAGCGGTTGGATGAATTCTTGTTTACCCTAGACGACGAGGCCCAGGTCTTTGGCAAACTGGATTATCCTAACAAGCGCCCGATTTTTTCCATGGCTCGTCTTGACCGAATTAAGAACCTGACTGGATTAGCGGAGTGCTTTGGTAAGAGTCGAAAGTTGCAGGAACGCTGTAACTTGATTTTAATTGCGGGTAACTTGCGCACTGAAGACTCCAGCGACAGCGAAGAAAAGGCAGAAATTATCAAGCTTTACCAGATTATTGAGGAGTATAATCTCTACGGCAAGATCCGCTGGTTAGGGGTGCGCTTGTCAAAGAGTGACTCTGGTGAAGTGTATCGGGTGATTGCTGACCGTCATGGTATTTTTGTGCAGCCAGCGCTATTTGAAGCCTTTGGTCTAACAATTTTGGAATCCATGATTTCTGGTTTGCCAACCTTTGGTACCCAATTTGGTGGACCGTTGGAGATTATTCAGGATAAGGTCAATGGTATCCTGATTAACCCTACTAACCAGGAGGAAATGGCTCAGAAAATCCTGGATTTTGTGACTAAGTGTGAGGAAAATCCCCAGTACTGGGAGGAAATTTCCAATCAGGGCATAGAACGAGTCTACAGCACCTATACCTGGAAAATCCACACTACACGGTTACTATCCTTAGCACGGATTTATGGCTTCTGGAACTATACGTCTAAGGCAAACCAGGAGGATATGCTGCGTTATCTAGAGGCACTGTTCCATCTGATTTATAAGCCTCGGGCTAAAAAGCTTTTGGAGGAGCATTTGACACTCCCCGCTCGTGCATAGACGGGGATTCTGCTAACAGGCTAGACTGAGGTAGCTCCCACAATCTAATCCTTGCTACGGTCGTCAAAGGCCGTCAACGAGCGTCGGCTAAGATCAATGTCTAGCTTTCTAGCTACTGTTACGGTCGATGCCTGGTATTACCCAGGGCACCTCCGCTTCAGAACTGGACGTGAAACTTTCGCCTCATCCAGCTCCTGAATATCCTCAACCTTTCGGTTTGCCTTTCGGCTTGCTCCAGTGGATTTCTTGGTGGCAGCTTTGATGGACTGCCATTAGATTCTTGCGTTTCCAGTTGGCGTGGTTTCCATCGACGTGATGAAGGTGTACAACCTGGTCGTTCAAGAATTTGTGTCCGCAATGTCCACAGGAATGGTTTTGCCTTTTTAAAGCCTTGGCGGTAGCATCATCGTATAGTACGGAGTTTCCCATGCTCCAGTAGACTAAGTCTCCGTCATAAGGGGACTTGGTTCCTTTTACGTTTACGTGTTGGTTTTGTTTATACCCGACTGCTGGGAAGCTTTTCTGGCATAGTTCGTTGGCTTTGTACCGGTTTACTTTCTTTTCCTTGCGGAACTTACGGTTTGCGGTCTTATTCAAGAACCATAAACTATCTCGGGAACTGCTCATGTCACAGCTTTTGTGGTAGTTTCTCCAACCACGTACGATGGGGGCTAATTTTTGGGCTTTTATTTTGGCACCATAATTCGAGTTGTTGACCACGGTTTTTATCTTCTTCCGGAAGTTTCTATGGTTTTCCTCTGAGGGAGTGCATCGGAACTTTCCGTTTTTCTGGACTCGGAATTTCCAACCCAGGAAGTCAAACCCGTCTGTCGTATTGGTTAGTTTGGTCTTTTCTTGATTTACTTCTAAGCCGCGTTGAGCTAGGAAGTTCCTCACTTTTTCTAGAATTTTCTCAGCATTATCTTTTGGCTTAAGAATAAATACCATGTCATCCGCATATCGGATGCTAGAGTGTATATTCTCTATTCCGTCAAGTGCAATGTTGGCTAGGAGTGGGCTGACTACACCGCCTTGGGGCGTTCCTTGCTCCGGGAATTCCGGATTGATGCCTGCTTTTAGACATCTGAATATCCCCATCTTCAGACTTGCAGGAGCTAGCAATCTATCCATTATGGAGCTGTGGGAGATGCGGTCGAAACACTTTTTGATGTCTAGTTCTATTACTCTTTTTGTGATGCCGTTAGAGTTTGATTTTAGATGTAGGAACAGGCGTTTTTGTGCGTCTTGGGCACATCTGCCTGTTCTGAATCCGTAACTATCGGCACTGAACGTAGCTTCATGGGCTGGTTCGAGAGCATATTTTGCTAAACATTGCCATGCTCTATCTTGGATTGTTGGTACTTTTAACATTCTTGTACTCCCGGAGACGAAACCTTAGAATAGGGCAGCCTTTATGGTTGGTCGGCTATGGGCAAAAGGGTCAAAACTTTATGATTAAGGCTGCCCTATTCTTGCGGTAACTTCTGACCGTTTTTATTAGGTATTGGTATTTCCCTCAACCCTTGATGCGTCCAATTTTCCGCACGGTCGTTTAGTTTTCCTAGTACCTCGAACCGTTCTTTGTAGCTTAGGGACTTTTTCCCATCTACTCCGGCGGTTTTCTTTCCTTGATTAAGCTGTGTCACTTGGCGGATTGCCATTAATTGAGCTGAGCGGGATTTCAGAATCAGTTTTTGTAAAGACCGCGCCTTTCTCAGGTCACCATCTCGAACCGCTTTGTACACTCGCTTCTGTAGGCGGAAAAGGTTCCGGCGGAGTTGTTTCCACTTTTGGCTTTTCCATAGGTCACTATATCTATTTGACATGTGTCTACCCATGCTCTCCATTAGTTTTGTGTATTCTGGATACCCGCCACCAGTTTTGGGTGGCATCCTACCCGACAGTGGGGATTAAGTCGGCATAACTTACCGAGGTTCGACTATTCCTCAGACCCATACTTGCTGTCGTTTTTACTCGTTCCGTCTGTCAGATTGTTTTGGTGATTTAGGGCAGTCCAATTTGCCTACCCTCTTCTCAGAGATTACAGCTATCAAGAAAAGAATGCTGTGAGAATGAGAGGGTCAAGTCGCACACTATTTACATCTCAGATTGTGGCTTCATTCTTAGACACTTTTCTAGGACTAGTTTTACCCTTGTCACCTCCCCGTTAGCGCCAGTGATACCTATCTGCTTTGGTTCTGCTTGCGCCCTGTTGCCAGCTTCACTCTGTGGAGTTGCCGCCCACTCGGTGTGGCCAGGTAGGGAGTCACTTATCTCTTCAAGGGGTGGGTTTTCACCACCATCCGAAAGACAGTTAAGAATCTTTGAGGGTGTTTCCTCGCGATTCTCCTAACTCTTACCCCTCTAGAAACTAGAGGCTCTTAGTTAGAACGAGCCGCACTTTCTAAGAATGTTTGCACTACCGTTTAAATCGGCATTTACAATTGAACCATCACCACTTTTGTAAAGACCACGTTTAAGACGCTTTCCTGACGCTTTCCACCCGTTCGGTTTTTGTCCAAACTCAGGCAGGGAGTCTCCGTCGAGATAGCTAGCCTTACTGGTGTATGCTTCTTCTGTTATCTCTAATTGAATGGGATGGATCTGGCATAGTTGCTCAAGTCTATCTTTGAGCTTTCCAAGAGGAATTTGAACAAACTTTTGATTGTTTATTATCCCCATTTTTGCCCTACTTTTAAAGCCTTCATTCCAGCCCACTACAATTGTGCCAATGGAATTTTTTAAGCAGTGATCGACGATAAGTTTAGCTGCCTTGTTTATCCCGTCTCTAATTCTGTGATTCCGTTTACGGGTAACTCGATCAAGCCATTCATCCCAATAGTCCTGGGACTTTCCTTCTTTTCTTGTCGATACTTGCTTATTCCAAAGCTGGTTGTAAGCCTTAATGGCTCGGGAGTCAACGAGAAAAGAATTCCCTAGTGTATCAACACAGGCTGCTAAATTGTCAGCGGTTCCGA
The DNA here is from genome assembly GCF_010672795.1 of Moorena sp. SIO1G6. Lineage (NCBI taxonomy): Bacteria > Bacillati > Cyanobacteriota > Cyanophyceae > Coleofasciculales > Coleofasciculaceae > Moorena > Moorena sp. SIO1G6. The sequence goes on along the minus strand of NZ_JAAHFZ010000058.1, from coordinate 19,899 downwards.
AATCTATAGAAAGGGCTTCTTTCTTGTTTAATTGCGTGCCTTTGTCCCATTCAAGAAGGAAATCTCTAAGTATAAAGCTCCATTTTTGGGCAAAATAGTCCATTACTTTATTTTTATACCCTCTAGGTTAGTAGGGAAAGGAATTTCAAAATATTTAATGTCAAACCACCTTTTTACAGTCAGCCCAAGGGCAAATCTGAGATTACCATTTATAACCTTGGGCTTCTGGCCGCCCGAGTTAGGGTAACTTACCTTGAACAGTTTCGCTCCTTTGAGATATCCAGGAGGTTTTGGCTTGCTTTGTAATTGCCCATTGAACCAAATATCTCTTAGTTTATTGTAGCCTTTAAAGCTTTCAGTTACGCTTAATAACGTTTGTTGTGCTGGTGTTGAAGGAAGCGACTTAGCTATCAAGCTTTTTCCTATGCTTTCTTCGTATATCAAGTCGAATTTACCTGTCAGCAATCGGCCTGTCTTAAAGAAGATTTGCCGGGCATAGTAAACCCCCATATTGTAGAGCTTGCCTGATTGGCGGCAAAGATAATCAACCATCGCTTCTGTCTCTTGATCTAGGTGCAACAATATTTGCTGTACCCCTATCTTTTTATTGGTTTTAGCCATTATCGAACTCATATTAATTTGTCGTTCTTTTTATAAAAAACTACATTAATAACAACAGCAATTCCGGAAGTAAAATAAATTGATCAAGAATAGTTTTGGATATAGGCATTACAATCACGCAGTGGGTATTTGTACTGTTCACCTTGTGTGGATCCCGAAAAGGCGCAAAAAAGTACTTGTGGGTAAAATTCGAGATAGAATTTACGAAATATTCGCTGAGATAGCTCTAGATAAAAATTGGAATATCAAAGCTCTTGAAGTAGCACCAGACCAGATCCATTTATTCGTCGAAATCAATCCCACAGATGCGATCTATCAAGTCGTAAGGGCTTTCAAAGGGAGAAGCGCCAACTACCTAAGAAAAGAGTTTCCTGATCTAAAGAAACTTCCATCTCTTTGGACTAACAGTTATTTCTTCTCAACGGCAGGTAAGGTTAGCATTGAAACTATCCAAAGATACATTAATGATCCTCATCATGGATAGTTTCTCTTAGGTGGCTTTAGCCACTGTGAGCATTCCTCCCCGGTCTAAAGACACGGGGTTTCCTGCTATCTAGATTTTTATGAGAAGGTTCTAGAGATTCCTTTATACACAACTGAACATAATAGCCATCTGCACGGCGAACCAATCTAACCCGCGCGGGTTAGCTTTTCCGTAGCGTCGGCTTTGCCGAATCGTAACGCCACAACTCCCAAGTCCCTTTCAGTTTCAGTTTCCCGATACCTTTCTTGTCTAAGAAGTTTATCGACTTAGCATCCCCTGATAATTTCCACCCTGATGTCTTGTATTCAACTGTTCGCGCAGCGTCGGCTACGCCGAATCGGGAGAAATTTTTGAACTTGGGATATCCCTTTTTACCGGGGGCTTTCTTTTTGCATTTATCGTAAAATCTAGCGATTGAGCTATAAGCTCTTTCGACCGAAGCTTGACATGCGTGAGAGTTCAAGTCTTTTACAAAGGGATACTCAGCTCTAAGCCAAGTATTATGACGATACAGCTCTTTTTGTCCTACACTTTTATTGTCCATCCAGTAGCGGAGGCACTTATTGCGGACAAATTGACCGGTGCGGATCGCCTCATCAATCGCGGCATATTGAGCTTTCTTTCCCTTGACCTTGAACTCTAAGACCTTCATTGTTGACGTGGGACAACTCTGCGTAAAGTAGAACACAAAAAGAGAAAGCCGTCCGTTGTTCGCGTTCGCCTTTGGCGTGGCCATAGGCCAAGCGTGGCCATAGGCCAAGTTACCGTAAGATAGGGTCGCCTTTATGGTTAAAGACGAAACCTTAGAATGAAGGAGCCTTTATGGGTAACTGGCTATGCATAGAAGGGTTAAGTCTCTTGTAATAAGGCTCCTTCATTCTTACGGTAACTTCCGAGGCAGGCTATGGGGAAAAGGGTTAAAACTTATTGAATAAGGCGACCCTATCTAAGGTTTCTATCCAGCGAAGGACGGGGCTTGAGACCCAAAATTTTTGGTCAGAGGCGATCCGCTACTGCCCGGGGACGGGCGTGTACCCATGAGGAATGACTAGCGTACCCATTATTATCAATACCTAGGGCAAAAACTGTTCTTCATACTTACGCCATGGAGCTAAATACCCCTATCCTAATTACACAAAGCAATTGAAAGTTTTATAAATATTTATTAATCAAGACTTGACATACGGCATTTTTGTTTAACTTGTCACCAATGGCCTAATAGTTACGCCTCCCAGACAAGTAAAGTGGACTGTTAAGAGTTGGGTAGTGATAAATAAGTAGTGATACAACATTGCATTGACCTGAAATAAGGCATTTTTTTATGAAAAAATATAACAATTTGGCTATCATTTAATTAGCATTAATTATTTAATTAATAAAAAATACTGATTAAAAAAATCTTAGAAAACTGCTAAATTTTTATTATTAACAAACTTTTTAAAGTGATCAATAAACCCTTGTAACAATGAATACAGTCTCAGATTTAATAACGCGACCCAATTGCCCTTATTGCAATTGTGAGCGAACATTCAAAAATGGAAGCACTCATAATAAAAAGCAAAAATATCTCTGTAAAAACTGTAAGAGACAGTTTGTAAAAAATCCAACCAAAAAAACTATCTCCTTGTCGAAAAAAAAGAGAATCGATCACCTATTACTTGAGAAAATATCTTTGGCCGGTATTGCTCGAACAGTTGGAGTTTCAAAAACATGGCTCCAGAATTATGTTAATAAGAAATATGCTGAAACACCCCGAAAAATAAAGGTTTCAGAAAAACCGAAAGGAAAAATGTCCATTGAATGTGATGAAATGTGGTCTTTTGTTAAAAAAAAAGATAATAAACAATGGATTTGGTTGGCGATCGATCAAGAAACTAAAGAAATTGTTGGATTTTATCTTGGAGATCGTAGTCGAGAATCAGCAAAGAAATTATGGAAGTCTTTCCCTCCAGTAGTTCGACAATGTGCTGTGTGTTATACATATTTTTGGGAATCTTATCAAAGAGTAATACCTAAAAAACGCCATAAACCAGTAGCTAAAACAACTGGAAAAACTAATCATATTGAAAGATTAAATAATACCTTAAGACAAAGACTTAGTCGTTTGGCCAGAAAAACATTGTCATTTCCAAAAAAATTAGAAAATCACTTAGGAGCTATTTGGAATTTTATTCATCACTATAATCAATGTTTGTCGGTTTAATTAGGCCATCACTACATGTTTATCACTACCAAGAGTTGCAGGGTAAGCGCAAGAATCAATAAGCTGTAGCTTATTGAGAAAAAACTGGGTTTATTCTCAACTATTAAACTCTATTGAGAATCAAGTTCTACGAGATTATAGGGGTTTCGAGCCACGATCAACCGATATCCAGCCAATGCACATTATGGGCAATTTTTTCTTGCGCTTACCCTGCCAAGAGTTGGAAACTTTGGGTCTCGGAATATGGAACAGCAACGGTTTGAGCAACTTGAAGTTTCTTAACACAGTTTTAAAAAAATTAATAGCGTTTCTGTTAGTAATGAGATCTTAAGCATTTTTTCCCTACTCTCTACTCCCTACTCCCTAAAACCTAGGACGAAAGTACCTTAATCAATGGATTACTGCTAGTGAGTACTCCTAGATGTCAGAGTACTTAGGTTTTATATAGCTATAGGTGGGACGAGAGTCAAGCAGAATTTATTGACGATTAGGGTTGACAGGTTATTTTTTTCGTGCTAAATTTCTCATGGTGCCTAATTTAGGTGCCTCTCAAGGCTCAGAAACCTAAGTACACCTAAGTAAAGTTAAAACAGTAAAAAACTGTGGCAGGGGAGCAAGTAAGCGTTGAAAAACGCTATCTACCAAGGAGGTTGAAACTTGAAAAATCTCAGATTTTTAGACCTTGACGAGAAGTTTGACAATCTGGTAGATTTGTTGCGCTTGAGAGCCCATTCTCAGCCTGATCAAATCGCTTATACCTTCCTAAAAAAAGGGGAAGAAGAAACTGCTCGTATCACCGATGAGGTATTAGACCAACGCTCAAGGGCGTACGCCTGCCAGTTGCCGTCTCTGGGGGCAACGGGGGAACGATCGCGAGCTAGCTAGTCGATCCACCAGGTATAGACTTCATTGCTGCCTTCTTTGGGTGCTTGTACGCTGGCGTAATTGCAGTGCCCGCTTATCCACCACCCCGACGCAGTCAAAATCTGTCTCGGTGGTTAGCGTACGCATACCTATGCAGAGGATCGGTTTGCCTTAACTACCACATCTGTTATGACCGAGTTAACCAGCTCGCCGAGCCCAGCATCCAGCTCTAGCTCAGTTGCATTTGCGAGTCTACAATAAATGCGATCGCGACCAAGGGTGGAACTGGTCTGAACCAAGCCATTACAGCAGTAGCCTGGCCTTTCTCCAGTACACCTCCGGTTCTACGGGAACACCCAAACTAGTAATGGTAAGTCACGGTAACTTGCTACACAAGGAGTACTCATTACTTATTCTTCTTCGTTAAATCAAAATGGATAGAGAACCGATTGCAATTATTGGCATGGGATGTCGTTTTCCAGGAGCTAAAAATCCAGAAGCATTCTAGGAACTACTATAGTAATTTCCCTGATTTCAAAGAGGTAGAAGTATATCACAATATTTATTTTGCCAGTTATCGAAGATATTTCATAAAAATAATTTTAAGCACTAGCCGTTAAACAACTTGAAAAAATCAAAAGTATAAATAATTTGATACATAACCAAAAAAAACAACTTTAATTACTCAAAAGTCAAGGCTAAAAATTCATGGAAGCGACTACCAACACAGAGCAACTATCATTATCCAAACAGATGTTTCTGGCGCTAAAGCAAGCAGAAGCTTTGGAGATGATGGAGCGTTCAAAAAGTAAACCTATTGCCATTATTGGCATGGGCTGTCGATTTCCAGGAAATGCCAACACACCCGAAAGCTTCTGGCAACTGTTATCTAGTGGTCAAGATGCGGTTAGAGAAATTCCACCTGAACGCTGGGATATAGATTCTTTCTATCACCCTGACCCTGATACTCCAGGGAAAATTTATATTCGCCATGCTTCATTAGTTAATCAGGTAGATCAGTTTGATCCTGAGTTTTTTGGCATCTCTCCCCGAGAAGCAAATAGCCTTGATCCACAGCAACGTTTTCTTTTGGAAGTAACTTGGGAAGCTCTAGAAAGAGCTGGAATTAACCCCCAACAATTAGAAAACACTCAGACAGGGGTGTTTCTGGGCATCGGTCAAAACGATTATGCTGATTTGAGCTTCAGCCAACTCGAAAATATCAGCCCTTACGATGGTACAGGAAATGGGTTTTGTTTTGCAGCAGGTCGGTTATCTTACTCATTAGGATTGCAAGGCCCATCTATGGCAATAGATACAGCTTGTTCAGCGTCTCTGGTAGCTGTACATGAGGCTTGTCAGAGTCTGCGTCAGGGTGAGTCTAATCTGGCTTTAGCAGGAGGAGTACAACTAATTCTCTCTCCTCAAATCACCACCGCACTATCAAGATTAAAGGCTCTATCACCCGATGGCAGGTGTAAGACTTTTGATGCTGCTGCTGATGGTTATGGCAGGGGAGAGGGATGTGGTATTGTGGTACTCAAGCGTCTGTCTGATGCTCTCAAAGACGGTGACCAAATCTCAGCAGTGATTAGTGGTTCAGCCGTTAATCATGATGGACCTAGTAGCGGACTGACAGTGCCCAATAAACTAGCCCAGGAAAAGTTAATTCAGCAAGCTCTCAAAGCGGCGAAAGTAGAACCATCTCAGGTGGGTTATTTGGAGGCTCATGGTACAGGAACTTCTTTAGGAGACCTTATGGAAGTAAGAGCCTTAGCCAGTGTGTTTGAGCAGGGACATAACCAGGACAATCCCTTGATGATTGGTTCAGTTAAAACTAATATTGGTCACCTAGAAGCCGCAGCGGGAATTGCAGGTTTAATTAAGGTAGTTTTGCAACTGCAACATCAAAAAATTGCGCCTCATCTGAATTTTATAAATCCCAACCCCTATATTGATTGGGAGAATATACCTCTAAAAGTTCCCACTCAACTGACACCTTGGTTGTCATCAGAGGGTAAACGAGTGGGAGGAGTCAGTTCCTTTTCTCTTAGTGGCACGAATGCTCATATAGTGCTAGAAGAAGCTCCAACTGAAGTCAGAAGTCAGAAGTCAGAAGTTAGAAGTGAAGAATATCTAGAACGTTCGCTGCATTTATTAACTTTATCAGCCAAGACACAAAAGGCTCTAGAAGATTTAGTTAGTAGTTATCAAAATTATTTAGAAATTTATCCAGAGTTACCACTAGCAGATGTATGTTACACAGCTAATACAGGAAGAGCTCATTTCAACCATCGACTAGCGGTTATTGCTTCTGACCGAAAGAAATTAGCAGAAAAACTACTTTACTGGAAAACTGGCGAGGAAGTAGTTGGGCTATTTTCTGGACAACTTGATAGTGGTAGCAAAAGTCCAAAACTGGCTTTCCTGTTCACCGGTCAAGGTTCCCAATATGTGAATATGGGAAGGCAACTCTATGAACAAGCACCGACTTTCCGTAAAGCTTTAGATGAATGTGAGCAAATCTTACAGCAGTATCTGGAATATCCACTCAATCAAGTTCTCTATCCTCAAGACCCACAGCACTCAAGCTCCTCTCTACTAGACCAAACTGCTTATACCCAACCAGCCCTATTTGCCATTGAATATGCCCTGTTTAAGCTATGGCAATCATGGGGCATAAACCCAGATGCAGTAATGGGTCACAGTGTCGGAGAATATGTAGCAGCAACAGTAGCAGGAATTTTTAGTTTAGAAGATGGTCTGAAACTAATTGCGACTAGGGCAAGATTGATGCAACAGTTGTCCTGTGGTGGTCAGATGGTTTCAGTCATGGCTAACGAGTCAAAAGTCCGTGAGCTGATTACCCCATACACAGAAAAAGTAGCGATTGCTGCGATTAATGGACCATTAAGTGTAGTAATTTCAGGTGAAGCAGAAGCCATTGCCGCCATTGTCAGTAGTCTAGACTCAGAAGGAATCAAAACCAAAAGACTACAAGTATCCCACGCCTTCCATTCACCATTGATGGAACCGATGTTGGCAGAATTTGAAGCAGTAGCCAATCAAATTACCTACCATCAACCAAAAATACCACTGATTTCCAATGTTACAGGAAAAAAAGTAGACAAGAGTATTGCCACAGCCAACTATTGGGTAAATCATATACGTCAACCTGTCAAGTTTGCGGCTAGTATGGAGAGCCTGCAACAACAAGGGTTAGGAATATTCTTAGAAATAGGAGCAAAACCAATATTATTAGGCATGGGGCGTCAATGTCTAGCAGAAGAGTTCGGTATTTGGTTACCGTCGTTACGTCCGGGAGTAGAAGAATGGCAACAAATACTGTCTAGTTTAGGACAGTTATATGTCCAGGGAGCCTCAGTAGATTGGTCAGGTTTTGACCGAGATTATAGCCGTCAGAAAGTCGTCTTACCAACTTATCCATTCCAACGGGAACGGTATTGGGTTGAAACCCCTAAGGGCTCCGATTCAAAAGCCATCTCTTCAAACAAGCTCCATCCTCTAATTAATCAAAAGTTCCAATCTCCCTTATCAAAAGAAATATTTTTCGAGTCTGACTTTAGTACCCCAAACTACCCCTTTTTAGCAGACCACCGTATCTATGAAAAAGTTGTAGTTCCTGTTGCAGCTCACATCTCCCTAGTGTTAGCAGCTGCCTCTTTAACGTTTCCGAAAAGTGAATGTCAACTGGAGGATATTATCCTTCCTCAAGCTCTAGCCATTCCGGAGCAAGGAGTACGAACTGTGCAGGTAGCTTTGACTCCACAAGATAGCTCTTATTCATTTCAAGTGATTAGCTTTGACGACTCTTTTAACGATGGCAGACAAATCAGTTCTTGGGCGGTTCATGGTACTGGAAAGATTTCTACTGACCCGATTAACAAATCACGATTATCTCTGGAAGATATTGAAGGAATTAAAGCTCGCTGTAGTCAAAAACTAGAAAGCACAGAAGTTTACAAGTATCTCTGGGAGCGACAAATTCGATTAGGACAGAGTTTCCGCTGGATAGATCAGGTCTGGTTAGGAAACGGAGAAGTTCTTTGTCAAATGAAAGTGCCCCCAACAGTTCTAGATGCAACAAAGTATCAACTACATCCGGCTTTGGTTGACTCCTGCTTCCAATCACTAGTTGCACTTAACTTAAGTCTGTCCGACGACAATAATGAGACGTTTGTTCCGTTCAGTGTAGAGAAATTTACTTTCTATAATCGTCCTGAGAATGGACGGCTTTGGTGTTATACCCGTCGGTCGAAAGACAAACAATCATCAGAAAAACTCAAAGCCGATATTCAATTATTTGACCACAATGGGGAGCTAGTGGCTCAGGTCACTGGTGTTGAAGCGAGGAAAGCAAATGCCCAAAAGTTGCTGATGACTCTGGGTTCAGATTTGAGTAATTGGTTTTATGAAATCAACTGGCAAGCTATACCCCTACCATCAAAAACCCCATCTAATCAAAAGAAAACAGGGAATTGGTTAGTATTTGCACTCACCGGTGAATTAACAGAGGGTATTGGGAAGAGTTTAGAACAGAAGGGGTATAATTGTATTTGGGTATCTCCCGGTTCAGAGTATCAGCAATTAGATGCTCAACATTATCAAATCAATCCCACTGTTGCTGAACAATTCCAACAACTGCTGGAAGACAATGGTGATCTTAAAGGGATTGTGCATTTATGGGGTGTAAATGAAACCAGTGAATCGGTGGGTATACTGGAGTTAGAAAAAGCTCAAGAACTAGGTTGTGCTACAGTACTGCATTTAGTCCAAGCCTTAATTCAAGCTGGACTAACTCATCTACCGCCGATGTGGTTAGTTACTCAAGGAACTCAGAGTGTATTAGATGAAACGGAAGTGGTACAACCCCAGCAGGGAGCTCTATGGGGACTAGGGCGAGTTATTAGTCTGGAACACCCAGAATTAGCTTGTTTTCGAGTTGACCTAGATCCGAAATCTCATATTTCTGAAACCCTCCCCAGTTTGGTAGATGAACTGTTGTCTAATCATAACGAAAACCAGATCGCAATTCGTCAGGGAGTCCGTTATGTAGCCCGATTAGTACCACAACAACAGCAGAAGTTAAGATCATTACAACTATCAATTGAATCAGAAGCCTGTTATATTATTACTGGTGGTTTGGGAGCATTAGGGCTACAGGTAGCCCGGTGGCTAGTTGCTAAAGGTGCTAAACATCTGGTCTTAATTGGGGGTTGTGCTCCCTCAGAGATGGCGATGGAAACAATTAAGGAATTAGAACAAGCTGGAACCCAAATCTCAGTTTTATCAGGGGATATATCCAATCAACAAGATACGGTCAGAATGATGAAGCAAATTCAGGGATCGTTGCCACCACTCAAAGGAGTGATTCATGCCGCCGGGGTATTGGATGACGGGTTACTGCAAAACATGAGTTGGCAGCAGTTTACCAAAGTGATGGCACCAAAAGTAGCAGGGACTTGGTATTTACATCAACTGACCAAAGATTTACCCTTAGATTTCTTTGTCTGTTTCTCGTCGATGGCTTCGATGTTGGGTTCACCAGGTCAAGGAAACTATGCCGCAGCTAATGGGTTTATGGATGCTTTAGCCCATCATCGTCGAGGGCAGGGATTACCAGGATTGAGTATTAACTGGGAAGCATGGGCAGCAGGAGGCATGGCCGCTCGTTTAGCAAGTGGACATCACAATCGGATGCAGAGCCAGGGCATAGTTGCCATTGAACCCGAACAGGGAATGCAGGCATTGGGGTCATTGTTATCAGGTTCTCAAAGCCAAGTTGGAGTGTTCCCGATTAACTGGTCAAGGTTTGTCAGCCAGCTCCCTAGTGGGCAAAAGATCCCATTTTTGTCCGCTTTGATTTCATCAACTAAAAACGAACAGCTTTTAGAACAGCTAAAAGCAGCTCCACCAGAGCAAGGAGAAAAAATATTGATAGATTACCTCAAGAATAAAATTTCTACTATTTTGGGAATAAATGCTGCTAAAATAAAAATAAAGCAACCTTTAACTAGTATGGGTTTTGATTCTTTGATGGCCGGTGAATTGCGAAATTTTATACAAAGGGAAATAGAATTTGATATTCCTATGAAAATAATAATTAGCGGTATTAGTATTATCGAAATAGCCAATTTATTGCTTGAAAAAAATTTGTTAAATCAAATTAGTTCATCAAATTATTCACAAACCCAAAATATCTATGAAGATAGGGAAGAAATTACTATATAATTTTATAATAAATTTCTAAATATATATATGAAAACACAAAGTGAAGGTATTAGTTTGATAAAAATAGCGCGAATAAAGTCCTTGAGTGATTTTGGTTAGAAAAAAATAGTTCTTCAAACCATCAAAAACCCAAAACATAATTGAAAATAGGGAGTAAATCAATCATGAACCTGAAGCAAGTTTTGTATCAAATCTCTAGCCAAGGCATTAAAATTTGGGCTGAAGGCGATCAACTAAAAATTAACGCTCCTAAGGGGGCATTGACAGCAGAAATTAGAGATATTATATCTCAAAATAAGATCGAATTATTGCGGCTGATTCAGCAAAAAAGCCACAATTTTAGTGCACAATCTATACCTTTAATTTCTGTTAATAGAAATGAACATTTTACTCTATCCTATCAACAGGAACGTCTTTGGTCTGTAAATCAGTTAATTCCAGATAGTGCAGCACTCAATATATCTCAAACAATACGGCTCGAAGGTTTAATAGATATTCAAGTTTTGCAAGAAAGCTTAAATAAAATTGTTAGTCGCCATGAAATTCTCAGAACAAGTTTTGCCTTAAAAGAAGGCTCCTTGGTTCAGGTACCTATTCCTGAGCTAGATATAAGTATTTCCGTTGAAAATTATCATGGTTTAAGCACAAATGAAATAACAGCTGTTATTGAAGAAAATATTGGACAAGAATCTCTAAAAAACTTTGATTTATCTCAAGCTCCACTATTCAGTTTCAAACTGCTACAGTTCAGTGATACAGATGCAGTATTAATATTAGTATTTCATCATATTATTATCGATGTATTATCAATTAATTTATTAATTCGGGAACTCCTAACTTTATATGATTACTCTCTGGATAAAAAACACTCTCCCTTAACGGGATTAGATATTCAATATGGCGATTATGCTGTTTGGCAGCGACAATGGTTACAGGGAGAGGTATTAGAAAAAGGATTAAATTTTTGGAAAAAACAATTAGCTGGTGTTTCTACTTTATATCCAGTACCAGTTGATAATTTTCAATTATCTCCAGGATTTAAAGGTATACAAAAAACTTTTAATATACCTAATACTACATTGACTGCAGTTCAACAGTTAAGTAGTCAATATAGTATTACTCCTGTAGTTTTATTTCTTTCAGTATTCTATGTATTGATATTTAAATACTCGCTAAAACAGGATATTGTCCTTAGCTTTCCAGTGTCAGGCAGGGTGCATCACAAACTTAAATCTGCCATCGGTTTTTTTGCCGATATTATCTTACTGCGTGCAAAGCTTGATGATAATTTGACCTTCAAACAATTACTATACAAAGTTAAAGAAATTACCCTAGAAGCTTATGCGAACCAAAATATTCCTCTAAATTATGTAGCGGAATTTATTGACGCTCAAACCTATCAACAATACAGAAGCTTGTTTCAGATTTTATTTGATTATATTGACATCGACGGTGATATAAATAATCAAAACTATTCTAATTTTAGTATCTCCAATACAATAGATGGTAAATTGCCTACAGACATAGATTTATTCTTTGCTTTGTTAAAGGATAATCAAGAGTTGAAGGGGTTATTTACTTACAATGCTAATTTGTTTGAGGAAGATACTATTACAGCTTTAATAGAATCTTATTTGTTGATTATAGAACAATGTCTTCATTTTCCAGAGACTAAAGTTAATGAATTGGAATTGTCAGAAAAGCTGAAGGTTCGTCAAGTAGATATCCACAGTCAGTCAAGAAAACAAGCTCTGGTAGAAACTGCATTAAAATCTATTCCCGAAGTGCAGGACTATGCTATTTTAACCAGGGATAATCAACAGGTTGCTTATGTGGTTGTTTCAGGTAATTTTTATATAGAGAAAATAAATTCATACCTACAGCATCATTTATCTCCTGACTTGCTACCTTGTGCTTATGTGCCCATATCTGCCTTACCTCGGACAGAATCAGGGCAAGTAAACGAAGCAGTTTTAGGTACTTTAGAAGTTATTGACTCAGATTTGATCGCCCGTTGGGAAGAAAAACTGCGATCGCACCCACAAATAGAACAAGCAGCAGTAGTTGTCCAACCCCATAAAACCAAAGCAACCCCACCAGTTCATCTATTAGATCTAGTTCCAGAAGCATCTATCACTGGTATGTTCTCTGCAACAACAACAGAAGTTCCGTCCCTTGAAAAAGTTGCATCTCAACCAGAAAATCTGACACCAGTTGTACCCGCATTCAGTGATGGTGGTTCATTAACAATTCCAGATGATGCACCTTTAACCTTAACTGAAGCACTAATTCAAACAGCAACTCGATGTCAACAAAAAGAAATAGTCTATATCCTTTCCCATAAAAAACAAGTCTCCCAAACCTATAGTAGTTTACTGGCAGAAGCTAAATGCACTTTAAATGGTTTGCGTCATCAAGGTTTAAAAGCAGGAGACCGAATCATACTGCAAATCGAATGCCTGCGAGATTATTTTCCAGCACTCTGGGGATGTATTCTGGGTGGAATTCAACCAATAACCGTAGCTGTAGCCAAAACTTATAAACAACCAAATGCTGTAGTCAAAAAGTTATACAATACCTGGGAATTACTGGAACATCCACCAATATTAGCTAGTGAATCCCTGCTCGACCCACTGCAAAATCTTCAACAGTTACTCCCACTCTCAGGAGTGCAAGTTTTATCGGTACAAAGGATGATAAATTATCCACCTACCGAAGAAATTCACCATAGTCAACCTGATGATGTCGCATTCTTACAATTAACTTCAGGCAGCACAGGAGTACCTAAATGTATTCAAGAAACTCACCAAGGTATTGTCACCCATATCCATGCTGCTCAACAATTTAATGGATATCAGGAAGAAGATGTTTCCCTCAATTGGTTGCCAGTAGAGCATGTCGCTCCCATCGTCACCTGTCACTTCAAAGATACTTATCTAGGTTGTCAGCAAATTGAAGTGGCAACAGATGTGGTGTTAGCTAACCCCATTGTCTGGTTAGATTTACTAGAAAAGTATCGAGTTTCCCATACCTGGACACCCAATTTTGGATTCAAGTTAGTAAGTGATGCTTTATCAAAAGTCTCTCATTTAAGTTGGGATTTGTCTTCGGTGAAATTCTTCATGAATGCAGGAGAACAAGTAACTCCTAAAGTAGTACGAGAATTTCTCAGGTTAGTGGCTCCCTTTGGAGTACTTTCCCAAGCCATGCAGCCAGCTTTTGGCATGGCAGACGTTTGTACCTGCATCACTTATCAAAATCAGTTTGATTCTGAATCAGCTATCCATCGCATCCGAAAATTCTCCATAGGAGGACAGTTGATTAAAGGGGAGGCAACTGATACAGATGTAATAGAATTTACAGATTTAGGTGCTCCCGTACCAGGAGTTCAAATTCGCATTACCGATGAGAACAATAAACTCTTACCAGAAGGTGTGATTGGTCGATTTCAAATCAAGGGCAACGTAGTAACTCCTGGTTACTTGAATAATCCTCAAGCTAACTCAGAAGCCTTTGTAGGAGATGGCTGGTTTAATAGTGGTGATTTAGGTTTTATCCTTGATGGAAAACTGGTATTAACAGGTCGAGAAAAAGAGCTAATTATTATTAATGGAGTTAACTATTATTGCTACGATATTGAGGATATAGTTAATAACATTGAGGGAGTAGAACCGGCTTTTGCGGGAGCAGTTAGTTTCTCTCAACCAGAGACAGGGACAGAAGGGCTAGCAATTTTCTTCACACCGAAACAGCTACAAGTAGAGTTTAACATTGAGTTAATCAAAACTATTCAGCGAGAAGTATCATCTCAACTAGGCATTACTCCCACTTATGTAATACCCATATCGGGTGCAGAGTTTCCCAAGACAACAAGCGGTAAAATTCAACGGGTAAGACTGAAACGGATGCTGGAAGGTGGGGAATGTCAAGAAGCAATCAAAGCGATTGATATTCAATTTGCAAATAACCGGACAATTCCCAACTGGTTTTACAAAAAATCTTGGCTACTTAAAGAAGCTATTGTTTCCCCTTATCCTCAGCAGGTAGGTCTAACTTTAGTCTTTGTTGACTGCTTAGGATTAGGACATTTTTTGTCAAATAAATTAGATAAATACGATCAACCTTGTATCCAAGTTGATTTTGGTTCAGGCTTTGCTCAAGTGAATGATCGCCACTATACTATAGTTCCGGGAAATAGACAGCATTATCGAAAGCTATTTGAGTCCATAGCAGTCAAAAAAACACCAATTTCGCGGATCTTACATTTAGGTCACTACCAGGATTACACCGAAGAAGTTGCGGACATAGAAAGCCTAGAAAAATCACAGTACCAAGGACTTTTTAGTTTACTACACTTAGTTCAAGCCCTAGAGCAAGTTCAAGGTACACAACATCAGGTACAGTTACTTTTTATCAGCAGTTACATTCAGTCAGTCCAACCTACAGACAATATAGCTTATGAAAAAGCCACGGTATTAGGCTTACTCCAAACCATTCCCCAGGAAATGCCTTGGTTAAGCTGTACTCATATAGATTTACCAGTAGCAGAGGTAGAGGTAAATGGGAATTACATTTGGCAAGAACTCTGTAGTGTTTTCAATGAACTAGAGATAGAAATAGCTTACAGAGATGGAAAACGCCTCGTTTCAGGCCTAGGGGCAGTGGATTTGGCATCAGAATCGCAACAAGAACTACCCTTGAAAAAGGGAGGTATTTACCTAATCAGTGGCGGTCTCGGAAGAATCGGGGTAGAAATTGCCAAGTATATTTTAGAGCATTACCAAGCAAGGCTGATATTGGTAGGTCGAACAGACATAGAGCAACCAAACAATGGGAAGCCAACCCAGGAAGAGGGAGATAAGCTCTCGGAAAAAATGCTGGCGTACCAAAAGTTGCAGCAACTGCCAGGGGAAGTAGTATATCAAGCAGTAGATATCTGTAATTTAGGACAGCTACAACAGGTAGTAGCTCAGGCAGTATCTCAATTGGGTGGAGGTCAACTAGATGGAGTTATTCATCTGGCAGGAATGTACCACGAACAACTCTTGTCATCGGAAACTCAAGACAGTATGAGTGCATTGCTGCGTCCAAAAGTTTTAGGAACTTGGGTGTTGGATCAGCTGCTCAAAGATAATGCTAATGCTTTGTTTATCCATTTCTCATCTATATATGGTTTCTTTGGTGCTACAGCTCTAGCTGCCTATTCAGCAGCGAATAGTTTTCAAACAGCTTTCTGTGATCGCCAAAAAGCTCAGGGTAAGAAGCAAGTCTATTGCTTGGCTTGGAGTATCTGGGATGAAAAGGGTATGAGTCGTGGTTATCAAATCAAGAAACTCAGCCGTCTCAAAGGTTACCATGTTATAAAACCATCACAAGGAATGTATTCTTTATTGGCAGCTCTGTGTCATCATCACAATAATCTGATAGTGGGTTTGGATCAGAGTAATCTACAGATACAGCGCTTGAGCAGGGATTGTCATAGTTTACAACAGTTAACTGCTTATTTTGCTGCTAAAACCACAGAGTTTCCTGTTCGTCAGTTGCAAGAGTTGGAGGTGCGCGATCGCTTTGGAACTCTTAGCCAAATAATGCCTTCCGCTTTTGTTCAATTAGAAGCACTCCCATTAACACCTGATGGCCAAATAAACCGTAAAAGGTTGCGAGAACCTGACAAAAGTACTACCTCTCAAAATGAAACCGAGCAAAAAATCGCTGGTATTTGGCAAGAGGTTATTCAGATAGAAGAAGTCGGAATTTACGATAATTTTTTTGAACTGGGCGGAACATCAATAATCCTAATACAGGTTCACAGCAAATTGCAAGAAATATTTGATATCAACTTGAAAGTTGTTGACCTGATTGCCCACCCAACTGTACATTCATTAAGTCAATTTATTACGGGCAATGGTGAAGCCCAATCAAGGAAAAATCGCCAAGTTAAGCCGTTCAATAAACTTCAGGATGATAATGATGTTGCGATAATTGGAATGTCGGGACGTTTTCCCGGTGCGAAAAATATAGAAGAATTTTGGGATAATCTGAAAAATGGTGTGGAATCTATCTCCTATTTATCAGATCAACAGTTGGGAGAATCTGGAGTCGGGACTGATTTACTTAATAATCCTAACTATATCAAAGTTAATGGTCTGATTTCAGACATCGATCTGTTTGATGCTAACTTCTTTAACTACAGTCCAAGAGAAGCCAAAACAATAGACCCGCAACAAAGGCTTTTCCTAGAATCTGCTTGGGAAGCAATAGAGAGTAGTGGTTATAATCCAGAGACTTATGACGGTTCCATAGGGGTTTATGCTGGCGGTGCGATGCCTACTTACTTAATGTCTCACCTTGACGATCAAAGTTTTATAGTGCTAAGTAATCGCTCCTTTGAACAAATGATTGGGAATGACAAAGATTACCTAGCAACACGCGCTGCTTACAAATTGAATCTCACCGGACCAGCAATAAATGTTCAAACAGCTTGCTCCACTTCATTAGTTGCAGTTCATCTGGCTTGCAAAAGCTTACTCAATGGGGAATGTAATATGGCACTTGCAGGTGGTGTCTCCATCCAGATTCCCCAAGAGGTCGGATACTTATATCAAGAGGGAATGATTGCATCTCCTGATGGTCACTGTCGAGCTTTTGATGCCAGAGCTCGGGGGACAGTTTTTGGTAGTGGTGTTGGAGTTGTATTGCTCAAAAGACTCCAAGATGCAATAGCAGATGGAGATTGTATTCATGCTGTGATCAAGGGTTCAGCCATTAATAATGATGGTTCCTTAAAATTAGGCTACACTGCACCTAGTGTGGAAGGTCAAGCAGCAGTTATTTTAGAAGCTCAAGCTGTTGCTGGAGTAGGTGCAGAGACGATCACATATGTAGAAGCTCATGGCACTGGTACAGAGTTAGGAGACCCAATTGAAATTGAAGCTTTAACAAGATCATTTTCTCAGCACACTCAGAAAAAGCAATTTTGCGCCGTAGGTTCCCTGAAAACTAATGTGGGGCACTTGAATACAGCAGCAGGGGTAGCAGGATTGATTAAAACTGTGCTGGCTATCAAGCACGGATTAATACCTCCTAGTCTGAACTTTGAGCAACCTAATCCCCAGATTGATTTTGCCAATAGTCCGTTTTACGTCAATACCACTCTGTCTCAATGGAAAAGCAATGGCTCTCCCCGTCGAGCAGGAATTAGTTCTTTTGGTGTAGGAGGAACTAATGCTCATGTAGTATTGCAGGAAGCTCCTATTCCAGTTAAAAGTCAAAAGTCAAAAGTTACCAGTGAGGATGATCTAGAACGATCGCTCCATATATTAACTTTGTCTGGGAAAACAGAAAAAGCTCTCGAAGATTTAGTTAGTCGTTATCATCATCACCTAGACACCAATCCAGAATTGGATATAGCAAATGTTTGTTACACTGCCAATACAGGAAGGGTTCACTTTAACCACCGACTAGCAGTTGTAGGTTCAAGCCAAGCAGAATTGCTCGAAAAGCTGCTCCAATTCCAAGCAGAAAATGAAGTAGCAGGAATCTTCTCAGGGGAATTACCTAAAAAGCTTACTTCAAGAAAAGTAGCTTTCCTGTTTACCGGTCAAGGTTCTCAGTATGTCAACATGGCAAGAAAGCTATATGAACAAGCACCTGTATTCCGAGAAGCACTCGACCAATGTCACAAAATTCTCAGTAGTACAGAAACATTCCAGGAAACTTCCTTACTAGAAATTCTCTATCCAGTAGACAAAGATCACTCCAGTTCATCTCTGCTAGACCAAACAGCTTATACCCAACCAGCCCTATTTGCCATTGAATATGCCCTGTTTAAGTTATGGCAATCCTGGGGCATAAACCCAGATGTAGTAATGGGGCATAGTGTGGGGGAATATGTCGCTGCAACCGTAGCAGGGGTATTTAGTTTAGAAGACGGTCTGAAACTAATTGCCACCCGGGGAAGGTTGATGCAACAGTTGCCCTGTGGTGGTGAGATGGTTTCAGTGATGGCTAACGAGTCAAAAGTCCGTGAACTGATTACCCCCTACACAGAAAAAGTAGCGATTGCTGCTATTAATGGTCCATTAAGTATAGTGATTTCCGGAGCCAGTGAAGATATTGGTGCTATTTGTGACAAATTAGAAGCTGAGGGAATCAAGACCAAAAGGCTACAGGTATCTCACCCCTTCCATTCACCCTTGATGGAACCAATATTGGCAGAATTTGAAGCAGTTGCTGAACAATTGAGCTACAATCAGCCTCAAATTCCACTCATATCTAATGTTACAGGAGAAAAAGCTACCGAGAAGGTAATCACGGCGGACTACTGGGTGAATCATATCTGCCAACCAGTGCGGTTTGCCCAAAGTATGGAGACCTTGCACCAGCTTGGCTATGAAATCTTCCTAGAAATCGGACCGAAACCAATTTTATTAGGCATGGGGCGGCAATGTCTCCCAGAACAATTCGGGGTGTGGTTACCGTCCTGGCGGGAAGGAGTAGAAGAATGGCAACAAATGCTATCTAGTTTAGGACAGTTGTATGTAAAGGGAGCCAAAGTAGATTGGTCAGAGTTTGACCGAGACTATGCTCGTCAAAAGGTAGTGTTACCTACTTATCCATTCCAACGAGAACGGTATTGGATAGAAAGTAATAAGAGTAACCGCAAAAAACCGTATTTATCAACGGAAAAAAATCTCCACCCCTTACTGGGTAAAAGGTTCTATTGTGCCGGTCAGCCACAACAAATCCAATTTGAATCTTTATTAGCAGAAGATGAACCAGCCTACCTCAAGCACCATCGAGTATTTGGCCAGGCGCTATTCCCCACAACGGCCTATCTAGAAATAGCTCTAGCTGCAGGAGGAAACCGCTTTAAAACTGATAATCTAGTAGTAGAAGACCTAGTCATACCAACCGGATTGATTTTACCAGAAGGAGAAATAAAAACAGTTCAGACTATACTAACTCCATCAGAAAACCAAACCTACCAATGGCAAGTATTTACTCAACAGCAACAGCCGCACCAGGACGAACCCCAGTGGATACTTCATGCTTCAGGCATAATCCGAGCCGCAGCAATGGACAATGGTGTGGCTACTGTTGACCTAGAAAAATACTTGACCGAGTGTAATCAACCCATAGAAATCCCAGACCATTATCAACACTATCGACAAAGAGGAATTGAGTACGGAAGCAGTTTCCAAGGAATCCAACAGCTGTGGAAAGGCTCAAACCAAGCCCTAGGAAAGATTGAGTTATCTCCAGATTTACTCCCAGAAGTCACAGACTATCAGTTCCATCCCGCTTTATTAGATGGGGCGCTACAGGTGCTGATCCATGCACTACCCGAAACCAACACCAACCAAACTTATCTACCCATCGGAATCGAGCAATTAAAAGTATATAGTCGTCCGGGGCTGTCTGTATGGGCAATTGCCTCAGTGACCATTGAAACTCAAGAAAATTGGACAGCTAC
>NZ_JAAHFZ010000057.1:0-40615 GCF_010672795.1 Moorena sp. SIO1G6 | reverse complement strand
GCTGCCACCAACAGATACACTGGAGCACTCCGAAAGGAGAGGATATCTAGGAGCCGTGTGAGATGAAAGTCTCATGCACGGTTCCGAAGGAGAGGTGCCCCGGATAATACCGGGCATCGACTCTAACATAAAGGCTTTTAGATTTAGTGCAGCTCGACCTAACAGTACTAGTGCGGGTACTTTACTACCATGATAACCGCATCAATGCTGGTTCCGGCAACTTTACATATATCATAACAAATGATATACTAACTCTAACTTATGGATGATTTAATCTCAGCAAATAAAAATCCCTAGGTCAGCATTCAGCCTAGGGCTAATGGGCTTAGGGCATACTACCCTTGCCAGCTAAAATCGCTGTTCATGATCAGTGCAACAGAAACGAGCCTGCCCGATCTAGGAATCTGCTGACAGGCTCATCGGCCAGCAGGTTACCCTGTTGGCGGTGGTATAACCGCATAATCCCAGCACTTTGAACCTGTGGAGATCTCAAGACTAGGATTGATCACGGCAGTGAACTGTCAACGGTTAACAGCCAACCATCAACACAACGATATGTCTAAACCTAGAGAACTAAATCTGTTCAACTAAATCTGTTCAACTACATCACAGTCAGCAGAGTTTCTGTAGATGATGTTGCTGCTGACTTGGTAGTCTCTGGTGTGCAATAGACTTCGCAGGAGTTATTGGGACTTTCACTCAATTTCACCTTATGAAGTTGGACATCCAATTCTTGAATTGGTTGTTGCAATAACTGACAAATATAGATAGCAATATTTTCGGCAGTAGGAACAACCCGGGCAAAGTATGGAATGTCTTTATTGAGGAAAGTATGGTCAAAAGCTTCCAGGACATACTCATCCATGACTTGCTGCAAGGAGCCTAGATCAACAATCATGCCAGTGCGCGGATCCATTTCACCCTTAACTGTCACTTCTATGTGATAGTTATGTCCATGTCCGTTGGGACGAGCACACTTACCGTAAATCTGGTAGTTTTCCTCGTCACTGAGGTCAGGATGAGCTAGTCGGTGAGCAGCGCTAAAGTGGTTACTGATAGTCAGATATACTTCCATACCGTTTCCTTGATAGTCAGCCCAGAGTTTTGGATGTTCAAATAGCTGAATCTTCAGTAGTGGTAGATAGGTAACCAAGCGTTGCCAAATTACTCGTGCTATGTTTTCGGTAGTAGGTAAGGTTTGCTGAAATTCTGACCAAACCTCATTGAGATAAGCGTAGTCAAGTTGGCTGGTGACCTCTCGTTGGATCACCGTTTTGACTTTAGACAAGTTTTTCACCATGCCATACTTATCCAACTGAGCGGTCAGGGAAACGAACAGAACGTAGTTGTGTCCGTGTCCAGGAAATCTGCTCCCCAAACCAAACCGCTGAAGGTTCTCAGCTTCACTCAGTTCTGGTAACCAGTATCGGTGGCTGGCTGAAAACTCAGCACGGCGCTTAATGACGCATTCCATGTCAAGTTAGGTAAACTAGACTTATTTTCAGGATAAACTAATTTGGATTAGTGGTCGTTGGTAAGCTAAAAAAATAATATTGGTTACCCATTAGCAAAAATCTTTAACTGTGTCTTTAGCTTCCCAGAGCAGATGGGAAGCTATTCTGAACAGTTCTTGACCTGTGTGTAGGTGGTAGTCGTCGTAGTTAAGGGTAAACAGCTTTAATTCTTCTATCCCATCTCCTAACTGATTAAGACAGTAGTAGAGGTTAGCAGCAGCACTGGCAACGGTGGCAGGATTAGGTTGAGACTGAAACAGTCTCTGAGCTTGATGGAGATGATCACCACACTCTTCCAGATAAGCTTCAAACTCTGCCATGAGTTCATCATCAAACGGGTCAGCGGAGAGTTCATCAAGTTGAGCCTCTAGAGGCTCAAGGATATGACTAATCCGGTGGTTTACAGGTTGATAAATTTGCTGCAACCATTCCCCTAGCTGGGCATCAGTCTTTTTTCCCTTTTGCCGATGATGCTGGTAATGTCTTTGGGCATGAGCTGTTCGCTGTTGTCGATTCTGAGGCTCTAATGAATCCTGAAAGTAATTCCTCTTTTGGTCATAGGAACGCCGTCGCTCAGGGTTACTGAGTACCTCATAGGCAGCATTAACTTGGATAATTTTTTCCGGATCAGCGGTGGGGCTGTTGCTATCTGGATGAAAGCGCTTGGCTAGCCGTCGGTAGGCTTGTTTAATTTCTAGGGTCGTAGCGTGGGGATGAACATCCAAAGTTTGGTAGTGATTCGAGTCTGACATGGGCTACACTAAACCTACTGAAACCGGCAGCGATAGTATAATTGAGGTAGCAACTAAGCTCAATCCTTATATTTCCATCGATTTCCAGAGGTTTTAGGATAACTACTGAACCGAAGCGCCTTGCCCCATAACACTAATCAGTGGTGGCGGTTGGCTCTTGGAAGAGGGGGGTGCTTAGGTACCGTTCCCCAAAACTCGGTTGAATCATGACAATCAGGCATCCCTCATTTTCTGGACGTTTGCCAACTTCAATAGCCGCTGATAGTATGGCTCCAGTGGAAATGCCGGAAAGAATTCCTTCTTCACGGGCTAAACGACGACCGTATGCGATCGCATCATCATCCGTAACTGTAATCACCTCGTCAAGAAGTTCAACCTTGAGTACTTCTGGAATAAAACCCGCACCGATACCCTGAATTTTGTGAGGTCCTGGAGACCCTCCAGAAAGTACAGAACTACCAGCTGGTTCAACTGCGATCGCTTTAAAACTGGGCTTGCGTTTTTTGATCGCTTCAGCAACACCAGTAATTGTACCACCCGTACCAACTCCAGCCACCAGGAAATCCACCTGTCCTTCCGTATCGTCCCAAATTTCTTCAGCGGTGGTACAATAGTGAATTTTGGGGTTAGCTGGATTACGAAACTGTTGCAGCATATAGGCATTGGATGTGGTTTCTACAATTTCCTGAGCTCGCCTAATACAGCCACCCATGCCTTCACTACCTGGTGTCAGTTCCAACTGAGCACCATAAGCTCGCAACATAGCCCGTCGCTCGATGCTCATTGTCTCTGGCATGGTTAGGATCAGTTGGTAACCCTTGGCTGCCGCTGCCATTGCTAGAGCAATACCTGTGTTTCCCGAGGTCGGTTCCACCAAAATAGTTTTGCCGGGGGTAATCCACTCATTCTGCTCCGCTGTGTTGATCATGCTAACACCAATCCGGTCTTTAACAGACGAAGATGGATTCATGCCCTCTAGCTTGGCTACAATTCTAGCGACACAGCCTTCTGCTTGAGGAATACGGTTTAATTGTACTAGAGGTGTCCGACCAACCAGTTCGGTAATATTTGGAGCAATTCGCATAACTGTTGGAAATTCTGAGTTATTAGTTGTTATCCATCATCCATCCTAGTATTTTTTGACACTCCCACCCCTTCAAACAAAAATCCCCGCCTAGGGGCAGGGAAACCTAACTAATTCTCAATAGTCCTTGGGCAATTAGCCAGGGTCTTTAGAAGGTGAATGTGGTTCTGATGGTACCAATCACAGCATCATCATTACCGTCACTCTGCTCTGGATTAATCACCCAGATCACACCAGGAGTGATAGAGATATTATCGGATAGCTGATACTTGTAGAAGCCTTCTATGTGAATGGGGGTATCAATCTCATTCAAATCCGAATAGGGGACTGCACCACCAAAGAAACCTAACACACTACCTTCTTTCCCAAAATCGGGGAAGGCTAAACCACCGCCGTAACTCCAAATTTCACCATCTCCTTCACCAATCACAATCACATCGGTGTAGTTGAAAAATCCACTAAAGGAAATCTTGTCGGTGAGGCGAAACGCTAATTCTGCTCCGTAGGAGTTGGTTACCTTGTCAGCTGAATCAGCTATACGACTAGCAAGAAGTGCTTCTTGATTTAAGTTGGCAGCACGAGTACCTACTATACCATCTTCTCCAGCGCCTTTGCTGAATATGGCACTGTTCTCTTTATGGAAACCATGGACGTAAGTAAAGCCCACACCAATGCGGTCGTTGACGTTGAAGTTCAACTGACCCAAGGCAGAATAATCACCATTGAACAGACCTGAACCTTCATCAGGATCTGACGCATTGCCAGCTAGGTAACCCAGTGTGACAGTACTTGGTCCAATCACGCTCTCTAGTAAACCGAGTTGGAAGCTAACCCCTAAACCAGCACCACCACCAATCCGATAGATGGGGTTTTGTTGAGAAAATGTGGATAGAGAGCCACTACCACCATCGAAGTCTTGGAAATAGGGATTGAGTGTAGGAACGTAATCATCATGCCGACCACCAAAGGCAGCAATGTAAGTTGATACTTGACCAAACGGACCAATAGGAATGTCACCGTAATAGGCTAACCAGTCAACTCCTATATCGTTCCCGTCACCAGTACCATCAATCTCAGTGTTAAAGGTCTGGGTGAGTTCTGGGGTAATCTCACCCCCCGCTGTGAAGGCATTCAGGTTACCAGCACTCAGACGAGTTACTAAACTGTCTTGACCAGTGAAGCTGGTGTCGAGAACTAAACGAACCCTGTCACCAAAGACAACTTGGTTATTGTCATCTTCCCCAAAATCACCAAAGTTATTGGTCAGGGCGAATATGACTTCCCCTTCCAGTTTCGTAGTAGTGGAGAATTGGTGATCCTCTAGGAATGCGACTCGACCTTCGAGGTTATCGACCCGTGCTCCGAGGGTAGCCAGTTCTGCCTCAAACTCTTGAATCAGCCGTTGCAGCGTTTCTAAGTCTTCACGGGTAATAAAGTCAGCAGTACTAGCAGCAATTAAACGCTCAATCTGGTTCAAACAAGCGTTCAAGCCAGCCGCAAATTCGTAACGGGTGGTAGCACGGTTGCCACGGAAGGTGCGGTTTGGGTAACCAGCGATACAACCGTAGCGCTCTACCAGACTACGCAGAGCTTCATAAGCCCAGTCTCCAGGAGAAACATCCCGCAGTTGGGAAACACTAGTTACCTGATCTTGGCTGTTACTGCCTTCTTTACCGTAGCGTTGAATTTGATTTAACAGCTGGCTGTTATCTGAGGCTGAGGGGACGGCTTGGGCTATTTTTGTTTCTGCCTCCGGTACGTCTACCTTAGGAACTAGGGTATCGGCCTTTAAAGTTAATGATGTTCCCTCACCCAAGGTGGAGCCCATCGACCTGGAAAAAACTGGGGTATCCTTTACTTCTGGAGCAGTGGGGGCCGCCGCGATCGCCATTGTCTTTACTGGGACAGCTTGAAGTGGGGCAGCTTCCGTAGTAACTTGATTCTCAACTGTTAAGGAGTTGGCCTTGTTGGCTGCCTGTACCTCATTGGTACCAAAGGCGAGAGCAGCACCCACTACAGCAGGACTTATCAGTAGGGACTTCAACAGTAGTTTAGACATCTTCTCTTAATCCTCACACCTTTACAATTATTGAACTCTCCCCCGGATCAATCACGGAGGATGGTGACATACTCCCGACGCTGACAAGCACGCGACAGCACGGGCTTCTTACCAACACCAGCTACTGCTTAGGTTACTCGGTAAGCTTTATTAACGACACGGGATGCCCCTCCGCGCCGGAACAATACAAAAAAGTTCTATTTTCTTTGTACTGCAGGTGCGACCCGTGGCGAATTTAATTCGCCGACGGAAAGCGCACCTATGGAATTTTACCCATCCACAGATAACTCAAACTATCAAGTTTTTTCTGAAGGTCACCCCATATTCGTTGGTTGTCAAGGTTCAGGCGCGTAGGTGGCGGTTAGCTCTTAATTTGTTTTTCCCTACTATCCCTAGTACATCGCATTGGAAAGCTCTGTTCCGACCCTTGCCCCGCGCTCCATCCCTACACTTACTCTATACGGTAAAGTACGGGGATTCTCGCGGTTTAGATAAGAATCAGCGCTATTGCGATGAAACCTATTAACCTATTACAGGAACAATTTATTAGAGGAACAATTCTTATACTATAGCCTTTATCGACAAAGTGCTATACAAACTTTTTTGCCAATGCCTGTGAATGAACTTCTGCGCTAGCTGCGGGTCTATTGCTAAAGCAATTGTCACTTATTTAGAGTTATTGAAAGGATATTAACCCAGCTCTGAAATAACTTGCGCTAGGTCAAAATCTTTTGAGGTTAAGCCACCACTATCATGAGTGGTTAGAGTAATCGTTACCTTATTGTAAGAAATCTCTAGGTCAGGATGGTGTCCTGCAACTTCAGATGGTTCAACAAGTTTATTCACAAAAGCGATCGCTTCTACAAAACCCTTGAATGTCTTTTTACTACGCAGGGTTTTCCCTTCCACACTCCAGTCTTCTAGCTGACTCGCCTTGGCTTGAATTTCTGCATCGCTGAGTAGTTGAGCCATGATGGTTAGATCCACTCCTTCAACAATCCCAAAAAAAGACTATCCGCTCTCACGGCTAGTGTTTTGGTTAATCCATAACACCTGGTGTGAGAGCGGTCTAGCGGGTCTTCTGATTGAAACCAGGCTGCCGAGAGGAACTCTTAGGTAGCCCTGCCTAAGCAGTCATATAGATTCTCCGTAGAGAATCCAGCTAACTCCTAGAGAACAGCCCCGGCGCACAGCCGGCTAACTCCAACCAGATGACCCATGAGTTTACTACTATCTTCCATGGGCATCACCTCCTTTAATCCCTAAGCGGTTTTTTGTACCTTTCCAGGATTATTACCTTTTCTTACAATAACAGAGTATCCCTCAAATGGCAACCTCTGGAAACTAGCATAATTATAAGTTCAGCGAAGATTGCTCAGAACGTTCCAGTTTTCTGTTTCTAGAACTGCTCAAAGCCCCACCTCCAGGTGGGGCTTTGAGCAAATCCAAGCGCTAACCTTAATTCGGGATCAGCCTTGGAGTGTTACAGAGCGTTACCGCGAGGCAGTACTTCCTCAGGGAACTCAAAGTTTTGGTGAGGTTGATCTGCTGGAGCCATCCAAGCCCGCAGACCCTCGTTCAGCAAGATGTTCTTAGTGTAGAAGGTTTCAAACTCTGGATCTTCTGCTGCCCGGATTTCCTGGGACACGAAGTCATAGGCTCGTAGGTTCAATGCTAAACCTACAATTCCCACTGCACTCATCCACAAGCCAGTTACTGGCACAAACAACATGAAGAAGTGTAACCAGCGCTTGTTAGAGAAAGCAATTCCGAAGATTTGAGACCAGAAGCGGTTGGCGGTGACCATTGAGTAGGTCTCTTCCGCTTGGGTCGGGTTGAACGCCCGGAAGGTGTTGGCTTTGTCCCCATCCTGGAACAGGGTATTTTCTACCGTTGCCCCATGAATGGCACACAGCAGAGCACCACCGAGTACTCCAGCTACGCCCATCATATGGAAGGGATTCAGTGTCCAGTTGTGGAAGCCTTGCAGGAACAGGATGAAACGGAAAATACCCGCTACTCCGAAGCTAGGTGCAAAGAACCAGCTGGACTGTCCCAACGGGTACATCAGGAACACGCTGACAAATACTGCAATCGGCGCACTGAATGCGATCGCGTTGTAGGGTCTAATGCCTACTAGACGAGCAATTTCAAATTGCCGCAGCATGAAGCCAATTAGACCAAACGCTCCGTGGAATGCCACGAAGCTCCACAACCCTCCTAGTTGGAACCAGCGGGTCAAGTCTCCTTGAGCTTCTGGTCCCCACAACAGCAGCAGGGAGTGTCCCAGGCTGTTGGGAGGAGAGGATACTGCTACGGTCAGGAAGTTGCAGCCTTCGAGGTAGGAAGAGGCTAAGCCGTGGGTGTACCAAGAAGTAACAAAGGTGGTACCAGTTAGCCAGCCCCCCAAAGCCATGTAGGCACAGGGGAACAACAGAATGCCTGACCAGCCAACGAATACAAAGCGGTCGCGCTTGAGCCAGTCGTCGAGGATGTCAAACCATCCTCTGGTGCTGGGGGCGCGTCCTACTGCTACTGTCATAGCAAGGATCTCCAGATATATATAAGTACGGTAAGCCGATTTACTTTCTTGCCAACTTTGCTACCTTACTAAAGGGCGTCTAAGTAAAGAAAAGTAAAGTTCGTCTAATATAACTATCATAATATGTCATAATTCTTAATTTTGCTACCCCCTTAAAAAAAAATTAGGTAATAACTGCACCCAAGATACCGCTCTTACCCCGGTTTGGGCTGGGGTCTAAGATAAGAAAAAGAAGTACATTTATAGAACGCGCTACGGCTTGATACTCCATGTTCACCATTGACTTGATTCTAAGGAATACACCCATGCCACTGTCTGTGCAACGTAAGTCAGAAGAAGAGGCGCAAGCGACCTACCAGGAAATTTTGACAGCCATGCTCTCTGGGCATCCTCAGTTGTTAGAACTCAGCTGCGATCACCAGCCAGAGAAGAAAATTGGCGTTCTCAGCGATCAGATCAGTGCAGCAATGATTTCTCAAAAATCTGGAGCCACAGGCTCAGGACGTACTCCCGGCTTCTTTGCCATGGCTGAATAAATTCATGGAACAGCAAGATATATAATGACTCAACCAGCAATTCAAGTAAGAGAGGTTGGCTTCAACTGGCCTAAAGGGGGGACAGTTTTGCAATCTTGCTCCCTGGAAGTCCCTAAGGGGGAGTTTTGGATGCTCTTAGGAACCAATGGCAGTGGTAAATCAACCTTACTTAGATTACTGGCTGGTTTATTGTCCCCCCAATCCGGTGAAATTTACCTAGCGGGTTCAGCAGGTTTTGTTTTCCAGAATCCTGATCATCAGCTAGTGATGCCTACCGTAGGTGCCGATGTAGCCTTTGGACTGGTAGCAGAAAAGCTCGACCTAGCTCAAGTTCAAGCCCGGGTAAAAGAAGCTCTAGCTGCGGTCAATTTACTAGACCTAGAACGACGCCCGATCTATGCCCTCAGCGGTGGTCAGAAGCAGCGAATTGCGATCGCTGGTGCGATCGCAAGACAGTGCGAGATTTTATTGTTAGATGAACCCACTGCCCTACTCGATCCAGATACCCAGATGGATTTAGTATCACAAGTGCGAAATTTAGTCAAAAGTAGAGGATTGACAGCCATTTGGGTTACGCACCGTTTGGATGAGTTGGATTATTGTGATGGAGCATTTTTGTTAGACCAGGGTCGGGTCATTGACCAAGGTCAACCGGAACGCCTGAAGCAAAGACTGGTAAGTCCTAATCACTGATTCTCGGGAAGTTTCCGGAAAGTGGTAGGATTTGTAATCGGCTAACTGTTAACAACAATAAGTGTTATAAATAACACTTATTGTTGTTATTGTAATATGATATGTTTTAATAGTTAAAGGTTGAGTGTTATTTTTGCTCAATCCTTTTGCCTTTTTCTCAAGTGCAATTTATACTAATATAAAGAAATGTTAAATTTATTCTGGCCAATATGAGCAGTCCATAGGGACTGTAAATAGTATAATCCCATGGAAAATGTCTTGTTCTTCACCGCTGGCTATTTTACTAGTTGATGGCTATAACGTCATTGGCTCTTGGTCTTTCCTGAAAAATACCCGTGATCGTGATGGTCTGCTGAGTTCTCGCCAAGAGTTAATTGAGACCCTAGCCAATTACAGTGCCTTTGTTGGCTATGACACTGAGATTGTCTTTGATGCTCACTCACTCAATACCCCTAACAGTCGTGAGGTGATAACTAATAATTTATCCGTTTACTACACCGATTTCGGGGAGACAGCAGACACTTACATCGAAAAATTTTGCGCCTCCTATAGAACCAACCTTGTTCAACCAACTAAACGTCTGATCGTCGCTACCTCAGATCGGGCACAGCAATTGACTGTTGTCGGGTATGGTGCTCAATGCATGTCTTGCCAGCAGTTGCTCAGCGATGTTGAATTCACAGCTCGTCGAACCCGCCGCAAATACCGACCACAGAAATCCTCTCGTGGTCGTTTTTTAGTCAATTCCTTGGATGCCAAGGCTCAGCAGCGCCTAGAACAGTTGCGAAATAGTATCAAGTAAGGGGAGTGGAAAAAAATTTCCTGATCAAACACTTGACACAAACCAAAATATCCACTATTATTATAAAAGTGAAATCAATAAGCCCCCATCGTCTAGAGGCCTAGGACACCTCCCTTTCACGGAGGCGACAGGGATTCGAATTCCCTTGGGGGTATATAAAAAATAAAATACAACATAAAAAATACAACAGCTTAGGGTAGGCGATCTAATAAATATAAGATTGCCTACCTTTGGGCTAACCTATCCAGTCTTTCTCTAATGGCTAAGTTAATCAGAGAACGCAGCAAAATCAAAAACCAGAATGCGGAAAAGGCAAAGGCGGCTATCGCCCATCCACTATAAGGACCTGATAGGAAAATAGTACCGGCTACCAGAGTAAATCCAGTTAAACAAGCATAAATTAGGCTTTTTAGAGCAAGGGTGATCTGCTTGAGAGTGCGATCGCTTTCTACAGAACGCACCCGCAATTGTAACTCTCCCAGCTCGAGCCGCTCTTCTAAGCGTCGAATTGCTAGTTCGGTAGCGCTAGCCTTACGTAAGTTATATTTCACAAAATCCCTAGCTTGTTTAGCTAGTTCCCCCACTATATTCCCCCGCCCTTGAAAAACAGCCAGGCTTTTAACAAAAGGCTCTGTAGCAGCTAACAAATTATACTGGGGATCTAGGGAACGAGCGATCCCATCAAGAGTTGTTAGTGACTTTAATATAAATGTCAGTTGTGCTGGTAGGCGAAAAGGTTGCTGCTCAAACATTAAGTAAAGTTCGCTACTGATTTCCTCAAAAGCTTGTAATTCTATGGGCTTTTCGGTAAATTTTTCCAGTAGGAAAGCAACTAATCGCTTGACTGGCTTGAGATCTGACATGGGTTCAATTAACCCCATGTAAGTTAAACTATTAACGACCTGATCAGTGTCCTTACGCAGTACAGCAAAAAAAGTCTGGAGCATTTGGTCTTTAGTCATGGACTTGACCTCCAGCATTGTGCCAAAGTCATAGAAAATCAGACTGCCCTCTGCAGAGACTGCCATATTTCCAGGATGAGGGTCAGACTGAAAAAAGCCATCTTGTAATAACTGCTTGAGGTAGCAACAAATTCCCAGCTGAATAATTTCTTTAGGATTTATGCCTAGGGATTCCAGGCTCTGACGGTCATCAATTTTAATCCCCGGCATATACTCCATAGTCAAAACTTTTTTAGTTGTATATCGCCAGTAGACTTTCGGGACACTAATACGAGCATAATTGCTGAAATTTTGACGAAAACTCTCAGCATTCTTCCCTTCATGGATGTAGTCAATTTCTTGATAGAGCAGGTTAAAAAACTCATGGGTGATGGAATCCAAATCATATTTTCTGGTTCCCGGAACAAATCGATTGACAAAACGAATCAATCGATGGATAATCTCAAAATCTAGGTTAAATAGCTTTTCTAAGCCAGGACGCTGAACCTTAACGACTACATCTTCCCCGGTGTGCAATCGGGCTTTATGAACTTGTCCCAAACTCGCAGCGGCTAGAGGAAAATGCTCAAAATCCCGATACAAACCATGAATGTCGTGACCCAGTTCTGATTCAATTAGAGTTATAGCATCGGTTACACTAAATTCTGGGATCCGATCTTGTAATTGCGCCAAGGCATTCACATATTCTAAGCTAAGTAAATCAGGGCGTGTGGATAGTGCCTGCCCAATCTTGATGAACGTTGGACCTAAGTCTAAGAGCTTTCTAACTAACCACTGGGCTCGACGATTTCTTTGCTTGGGGGAATTATTAGCCGATACCTTGTCCCACCATAAATAAACCATAAACTGCGCTGCCGCAGTAAAAATATCGATCTGGCGAGCCAGGGGAGAATAGTTAGGTTGTTGCCAACGTGGTGGCTTGGGCGCATCAGTTGTGAGCATACTCAGCTATTCATAGTTACTCCTATTCAATCCGGGAGTATAAATCAGATCATATCCACTTTAATACCTATTCTTCCCAGTTAGTCTTCCGAGCTATTAGTCATTAGTGATTAGTTTTGCCTTCTTACTTACTAATGACTAAGTTTTACATAAAAGATTGAACCTGGGGCAGAGTAATTGTGAAAGATACCCGAGAGGTGCGAGGAGTGTCAGACGGGCCAGTGGAGACATCTACTGTGCCATTGAGATGCTGCACTAAGCATTTTACTAGCGCTAGACCCAAACCAGTACCCTGAACTGCTCTTTGGGTCATCCCCTGACCGCGATGGAATTTATCAAAAATATGTCTGAGGTCTTCTGGAGAGATGCCCTGACCAATATTGCTCAAACTCATCACAATCTGCTTCACCGATTGCTGGATTTGCTCAGTTACCTCGATCACCACTGTAGTATTTGGGTGAGAATACTTGCCAGCATTGGTTAAAAGTTCCAGCAAGATACGGTTAAGGCTCTCAGCGTCGGTGTTGATCAAGAGCGATGGTAGTGAACTATTGATTGTTAAGGTTAAGCCTTTCTGCGCCCATTTGTACTCAAAGGATTTAGCCAAGTGCTTAATCATCGGCATCAGGTCAATTCTTTGCAGCTGCAGTTGGGACTGGTCAGATTCCAGCTGCTGTAGACTCAACAGGTCGTTAATTAGCTCAATTTCTTGATTACACTGTTGCTCAAGGATTTCTAGATATTTGGCACGACGCTCAAGATCAAGTTTGGGTTGACGTAACATCCGAATCGCTAGACTCATGGCAGTCAAAGGTGTCCGCAACTCATGATTCATGCTACTGAGAAATTCGTCTTTGAGCCGATTTAATTCTTTTAACTGACCCATTTGCTGGCGAGTTCTTTCGTATAACTCTGCCTGAACTTTCAGACTATGTTGTAACTGAGCCGTGCGTTCTTCAACAAGGGATTGTACTTGCTGGAGAGTCTGATTTTGGATAATAGTGCTACTAACTTGTGTACTGACCCACTTGACCAAGTTGATTTGATTTTCTAGCCAAGGGCGAGGTTGACTATTTTGCAAGACCAAGAACCCCAAAACCTTAACGGATAGCAAGCCATGATTATCTGCCCCAACCAGAGGACAGATCAGTAACCCTGGCAATAGGACCTGATCTAGGAGTGAGATGCTCTGGTGGTCAGCTTTACCAATCGGGTGATCTGGTCTATGGGTAATGACTATCGGTTCAGGGGCTTGCTTGAGAGCCTGTTGGTACCAAGAACACTCAGAAACTGGGAAGGATTTATTTAACAGTGCGTCGCCTTTTGAAAATAGATCAGTAGTAGAGGTTTCCTGTAACCATTCACAAACGACTGTCAGATCATGTTTTGGTGAATGCTGTCCTGGTACAGTGCAACCAAGGGGATTCGTTTCATCTAAGAGTAGCAGTAGTGCCCGTGACACCTGAAGTGCTTCAGCAACAGCCGTGGTAGCTATCTGGAAAATCTCCAGGAGATTGAGAGAGCTATGCATCACTTGACTCAATTGGTTGAGCAGAGTTTGGTCTCGAGTAGCCGCCTTCACTTGGTGGGTTAGCTGAACTTGAGAAATTGCTACTGATACCCATTGGGATACAACAATTAACTGTTCTTGCTCTGTCTTTGTCCATTGGTAAGGCTGGGCTTTTCCTAAAACAATTACCCCGTTGACTACAGACTGAAACTTTGTGGAGGTCTTCAGTATTGCCCTGGCAGATAGCACTTCTTCACCCAAATCTAAGTTAGACCAAGCATCGGATTTTTGCCAATCTGAAATTGCCAGTACTGAGTCACTGCCTAAGTCATCCTCTGTGGTTAAGAGTTCCAGCAGTTGCACTGGATTTTTGTAGTATCGGTGTTCTGGGTCGAGGTGTTGATCAGCACGCCACCAGGCTAGTTGGGGTGTAGTGCTAGGGTTAGCCAGCCCCCCAATTAAACAGCTATCCACCTGAAAACTCTCTCCTATAGCCTTGGCCAGCATGGCCAACAGAGTTTGCGTTTCTGAGGTATTTAGTATAGTCTTAGCAATTTGTTGCCCGATCTGAGCTAACTCTGTCGGGTAAGGCATGAGTGAACCCTGATGTTCCTGGCTAAAGGTTGGTTCAAATGTACCTGAGAGACGGGACTTGATGGAATTTACTCTTGGGGCAAAAATCGCGCTTTCTGCATCCATTATGCTAGTTGCACAACTTGTGAATACTGGTCTTGACTAGAGCAACTGTTAAAACAGTAATCTCGCTAGGATTAGTGTTCCCGGCATCAGAGTGCTTTTGATCAAGAGATTGGAGTTTTTTACGACAACCGACCTACACACCCGTTCAATCATCACTGCTGGTTAGAGGAGAAGCTGTGGGTCGGTGGCACAACTTGCATCATGTAATCGTCACAGTTGAGTTAAACTCGTCCCCGGTGAGCTTGACCCGTAATTAAATTCGCTTTAGGTGCGCGCCTCCTAGGCCGGGGAACCCGGCCTAGGAGGCGCGCCTATCGGCAAAGCCGACGCGGGGCGCGAACGGGCGCGCACCACGATATCAACAATGGTTACTGCTCGAAATTCGTCTACCCAATTAATTCTGATCGGTAGATTGGATGAGGGCTTGTTGGAGTTTCGACCTAAGGCACAGAGCGTAAAAATCCCAAAAGGCGCGTGCCTCTGAGTTGGGTAGACTAGTAGTACCTGGAAACCCAGGAGAGAATTGAGAAACTCCAGATATCTCCCCTGGGATTGAAATAGATTCACTTTGAACACCTTAAACACCTTGAGCACCTTTTTATACCGTTTTTTAAACAAAACTGATTTAAAACTTCAATTCAACACTACTAGGAGCGCTTCTTTCTAGCTTGTTTTTGAGCTTCCTCACTGTTTTTTCGATACAGTATAACCCGATAACGAGCTATCTGGTAGCGTTGGTCATCAGGTTTTACCGTCTCCATTAGATTTGATGCCCGTTCCCACTTAGCTGCCACATCTAACCATTGAGCTGAGGTTTCGACACTTTCACCTGCTGCCGCTGCTTCTTGAGCTAGGCGCATTGCTTCAGTAAAGGGGTCCCGAGTAAAGGGGGGGTCTGGATTACTAGAAGATCCCGATGAAGAAGAATTGGCTGGGTCTTTTGCCGAATGGTCGGCTTGAGTTGGGTTTAGGGATTCGATTTCCCTCCCAAACCAATCATTCAGTAACCAACCTACTAGGATCAGGAATAAACCCAAACCTAACCCAATCACAACACCTTGCCGCAATCGACCTTTTTTACGTAGTTGACTGTAAGAAGCTGGCGGTAAGACCAGTTGCTGACTCGGTAGTTTTTTTTGGCTCAGTTGACGGGAAAATCCTGGTGTTAGAGCCAGTTGCTGGCTCGGTAGGTTTTGGCGATTGTTGAAGGTTTGAGCCAGTTGCTTGAAGAAATTTGGCCTAGTAAGGGTTATGTCTTCGTACCACAACAGCTGATTGTCTGGGTCACGGCTAATTTCTTCTAACCAGAGTAATTGTTCCTCTCGCACGATGCGGCTGTTGATCCTGACACGACGAATGTTACGCGGTGAAATTTCTTCCAGAATTTCCTGGATTTGACTGACTAGAATCGATTGTTCCAGCTGTTCCGGTTTTGCTGCTTCACACAAAACTTGCAATACGCCATCAGCCAGAATGGCTCTAGTTCTCACCCCAAAATCGGCTAATCGTTCATTCAGTGTTTGAATAATTGCCACCACGCTACCCTGGTGGGCTTGTCTAGCAATATCTTCCATGGTACCAGACATTTTTTTTAGCTATGACATTGGATTAGTGTGTTTGACTTTACTTAATATAGTTTTTCCCTTTAGAGTACCAGGATCTTCCATTAGTGCATGTATTGTTAATTTTTCTTGCCCCGTGGAGACCACTGCTAAAACCCAGGTGGATATAGTAATTATCAGAATCATGAGGTACACAGTTTTTTTTATTCCCCCTACCAGTCCCGGAAAACCATACTCGATCAACTCTCCCGGTGCGCTTACAGTCGTCGAATTAAATTCCCATGGTAGTGCGCGACCCAAGGCCGGGGAACCCGGCCTTGGGTCGCGCCTTCAGGTCGCACCGCAAATCTTTGATTGGTTTGCAGGGAATTGACATGGTGAGCATTGACTACTGCCTGAAAAGATGAAAAAATAAAGGCTGTGAGCAGGAGGTTTATAGATGCTGTTAAAGTCAACCACTCGTCATGTCCGAATCTATACAGCAGAGGTAAAAAACAACGAACTAGTCGGGAGTGATAACGTTCTCACCTTAGACATTGACCCCGATAACGAATTCAATTGGAATGAAGACGCTCTACAGCAGGTTTACCGGAAGTTCGATGAGTTGGTTGAATCCTACAGCGGATTTGATTTAACCGAATACAACCTCCGTCGTATCGGTTCTGACCTAGAACACCTTGTGCGATCGCTTTTGCAAAATGGACAAATTAGCTACAATACGGAAAGCCGAGTGATTAATTACAGTATGGGATTGCCCCAAGTAGAACCTGAGAATTAGGCAGTAGGAGATAGGCTGACAAGCTACTTTCAAACCAAGTCACGACGGGAGCGAATAACTCAAGCGCCTGTCTGCCTTCATCCCCGGCCAAACTGTAGCTGGTTTACCAAAAAAATTGGGTTTAAAGCCCCGTCCTTATAGGAGACGAAACCTTAGATAGTGGAGCCTTATTACAAAAGACCGTTACCTTTTACGCATAACCTGCCGACTATAAAGGCTCCACTATCTTACGGTAACTTCAACGGACGGCTTTTTTTAGATATGCCTTGACAGTTTTCGTCTAGCACGTTAAGATAAATAAAAACATAATAAAAAAAACGATTAGTACTTTAGATAAACATAATCTTAAAATAAGTAGACAATGTAAAAAACCTGTTTTGAGATAATCATGTTGCATAATCAAATCTAGCGATTTGGAAGTCTATGAAAATCAAGATTAAAAAACATTGTTTGTCTAAATTTATTAAATAATTTAGGTACGGTGGGGTTAGAAGTTACCGTAATCAGAGGGTCGCCTTTAAGGGTTACAGGCTATGCATAAAAGAGGTGCGACCCGTGGCGAATTTAATTCGCCGACGGAAAGCGCACCTTTGGTTAAAACTTTTTTATTAAGGCGACCCTCTGATCAGGTTTCGTCTCCGGCACACCGAAACCTAGGTCATAGACTAAATACGCTTGGGTCGAGGAGACCTCTATTTTTCCTGGCTCCGGCCTGGTTAAACAAGTCACCTCGTTGTTCGCGTAGCGTGGCCAAAGGCCAAGCAAGAATCCCCGTCCTTCCAGGGCGGGGAGTGTCAATTGACGTTCTCATGCTTTTAATCAATCCCTTGCTTAGTGCAAAGAAGTAAGTCGTGGTAGCTTAAAAGACTAATCTTGTCTACAGAAAAAAAATTTAATCCTTGGAGTTATAAGCCTTGGTGGTGCCAACCCTGGTCAATCCTATTGACCGGAGGGGGCATCATCTTGAGTATCTGGGTAGTTTTCAAAACCCTCTGGATAACACTACTCGTTGCTATGCCAATTCTGCTTTGGTGGACGTACTTTTTGCTGATCTGGCCTGAGCTAATCAAGATTAGTGCTATGAGTGAGGGGAACCGGTCAATATTGCGCAATGATTAATACATAAAATTAATACATAAAACTTAATGGTTACCTTCCCCATAGACCATAGGGTAATCATTGCTGCCTAGAATGTTTCAGGGGAATTCATTCACTATTGACGTAAATCATTAACCAGCCCTTAAGTCAAGCGCTACAATCTGTAATCAATGGGCTGATTTTGGCACTTCCTTTGTTGGCACATAACTCCTTCAAAGAAAGCTGTGCTAATGTTAACCCGGTTCCATCAGGCTATCTTTAGCAGCAAAGAGTTTCATGGACAATCCGGCGGCAACGCTCCACTGCCCAAACCATCAATGTCAGGCTCCCAATCCCCAGACCAACAAGTTCTGCCAAAAATGTCGCACGCCGCTGCTCAGACGATACTTGTGGGCTATTGGGTCAGGCATAAAAGCCGCTCAACCGGGAGAAGTTATTGCTAAGCGCTACCTCCTGATTCATTCTCGTGTTCTTTTAGATACTCAACCAGCGGTACCGCCAGAGACCCCACTAGAGATTCCTCAAACCATAACCCCATACTTGAGACTGGTTTCCTATGGATTACACCTGCCTCAAGTGTATGGTCTGCTAACACCTCAGCCAAGGCATAACAAAGAGATTTGGTTACTCGAAGGAGTACCAATTCAGGCAACAGGGAACATTAATACTCAAGGACAACTGTCACCAGAACTCACTAGCGTCTGGAAAGATGCCTCACCAGTACGCCAACTCAACTGGCTGCAGCAATGGGCTTCACTGTGGCAACCTTTGAGCCGAGAAGGGGTAGCGTCTAGCTTACTGAAATCAGACCTGGTGCGGGTGGAAGGAGCCTTGCTAAGGTTGTTGGAATTGCAGCCTGATCAAACGCCAGCACCAACCTTAAAACAGCTGGGTCAGCTGTGGTCACAACTGCTTGAGGGGGCTTCCCCTGTTATTAGTGAGTTTTGCCAACAACTCTGTTCCCAGCTTACAAAAGGACAGATACAGACATCAGAGCAGCTGTTAGCATTACTGGCGAAAGGGTTGTTTGAATGCCGGTCATGGCAATCGAGAACCTATAAGACTCTCACTCGTACCGATACCGGTCCCGGTCGTAGCCACAATGAAGACGCTTGCTACCCTCCTAGTGGTAAGCTAATTAGCTCTTCAAGAGGTAAGGAAGCTTTGGCAATGGTTTGCGATGGCATTGGTGGACAAGCAGGTGGTGAAATTGCCTCCCAACTGGCGATTGACACTCTCCGACAACAGCTCAAACAACTGCCAGCTAAACTGAAGGTGTGGCACCCAACCACTCTAACCCTGGAATTGGAAAAAGCTGTCTGTGCTGCCAATGACTCCATTAGCCAACGCAATGATCATGAGAACCGATTTGATCGGCAGCGTATGGGAACAACCTTGGTCATGGCTAGAACCCATGCCCATGAAATATACATTACCCATGTCGGGGATAGCAGAATCTATTGGGTGAGTCGCCATGGTTGTCACCAAGTTACTCTAGATGATGATTTAGCGTCTCGAGAAGTGCGGCTTGGATATACCCTTTACCGACATGCTCTACAACAACCAACATCTGGTGCGCTAGTGCAAGCTTTAGGGATGGGTTCATCAACCACACTGCACCCGACTGTACAGCGCTTGGTGTTGGATGAAGATTGTTTGTTTCTGCTGTGTTCTGATGGTCTTAGTGACAATGACCGAGTCGAGCAGTACTGGGAAACTGAAATACTGCCTATTCTCGACGGTCAAATTGATTTGAAGAAAGCAGCAGAACGAATCATTGAGCTTGCTAATACCAAAAACGGGCACGACAATGTCACGGTGGCGTTGATTTACTGTCAAGTCACACCAAGCCAGCCTTCCTTGCCAATC
The DNA here is from genome assembly GCF_010672795.1 of Moorena sp. SIO1G6. NCBI lineage: Bacteria > Bacillati > Cyanobacteriota > Cyanophyceae > Coleofasciculales > Coleofasciculaceae > Moorena > Moorena sp. SIO1G6. Next base: position 21,213 of record NZ_JAAHFZ010000057.1, on the reverse strand, counting down.
CAACTATCACCGCCACGGATAGAATCCCTTCCCACTCTCGAGACCAACAAGACTCTAATGTTAAACGTTAAGAGTGATCAGCAACCCGCTTCTACTGATGAACAAAAAACAGCGTTGCTCACACTTAACCTCATGGAAGAGGGGGACGCCTCTGGTGACCAAAATCCTAATTATTCAGCTTCAACCTTTCCTGAGAAGACTGGGAGACTTTTGTTGGGCATATTCGTGCTGTTGGTGTTAGGGGGGGTAGTCGTTTATCTGTTGAGTCCAGTGTTGAGTCCAAAGGCGAGTGGACAGATAAATCGCTTCCTGAGTGGGGTTTTTAGTCTCGGTAAGGGGCAACAAATAACCCGTTCTAAAACCCCTACACAGATTCCAGTAACTAAAGCTCCTCCAGAACAAACCCCTGACTCCGGGACCGACCCTAAGCCAGCTGCCTTAATTAAAAACCAAGATATTATTAGAACAGTGGGTCCTGTACAACTTTTGGTTAAACCTGAAAAGCAATCAATCCTTGGGAGATTTACTGCTGGTAGTGTTTTGCAGGTGATTGCCAGAAAAAGGTATCCTCAGGAAGAGACTTGGTGGATTAGATTAAGAGTTTGCTCACCTGGAACCAACAAAACTGATATTCCATCGGATATTCCATCGGATCAAATGGCTAGCCCTCCCAAAGTTGGCTCATCCTCAGTACCGTTAAACTCTAAGCAGACTAAACCCTCTGCTACCTTGGTGTCACAGGGACAGGAAGGGTGGATAAGAGAAAAGGATATTTTACCTATGATGGATCGTAATTTTACACCAACCTCTTCCCAAACGAGTCAATGTCAGAAAAAGACGCCTCCGTCTAGTTCCCCTAGACCTACTCAATCTCCCTAAGTCTCCAGAAAGTAGTGATTAGCTTATCGCTTTTAAGTTAATGCTCACCAAAGCTTTCTGACTAACCACTCAACTCCTCAACTAAGAACTGGAAACTAATGATGTCCTACTAATGACCAATGCCTCATTATTGATAGCGCCAATACCACCCAAGACTCGATAGAGTGATCAAAACATCGGTATATTCCCTATAATGATGAACCTTTAATGTCTGGTATCGAAAATCCTTGCCTCAGTTTAGCGATCGCTCGTCTATCTGCCGCTGGCAGAGAAAACTTGGCTATCTGGGTGCTGAAAGCTCCTTACCCAGGGGGAATGGTTCATCATGATTCTACTTGGTCTGAATACATGACTCAGTCCTGGCTGGCTTGGCAGGAAATGTTTTCCCCATTTTCAAACCATGTGCCGATTAGTGGTCATCACAACCAGTATCCCACCACTTTGCCCTCAGAGAATCAAAACGGTGCTAAAGGTCCGGAGATTAGCTACAGTGGTCGTTTGATGCAAGGTTTGGGCATTGACCTCTGGCAGTGGCTGTTTCAAGGCTCAATTCGCAATGCCCTCGAACGAAGTCAAGGCATTGCCTTGGGACAAAATAAACCCCTTCGCCTGCGCTTGGAAGTCCGCGCTCCAGATTTCATTCCCCTCCCCTGGGAAATTATGCAACCCATGGCGGGTAAACAGGCAATTTCCCTTTCTCAGCAAATCCTGTTTAGCCGCACAACTAGTGATGTAGACGCCCTCGAACCCCTGCGCTCCCACCAGGCTCTCAATATTTTGTTAGTTCTAGGAGAGAAGGTTCAAAAATTAAATGGTTCGACTACCAATTTGGATCTCGAAAAAGAAGCGGCTACCTTGGTAAATGCCCTTCAAGCTGGTAGAGCCGCTCAAACTTCTAGGAACCAATCGGTTCCACCAGTTACCTGCAACGTCTCAAAACTCATACAACCGACACCAGCTGAACTGATTAAAGCACTGGAAACCGGTGCCTATAACATCCTATTCTATGCTGGTCATGGTGAAAGCGCACCAGACGGAGGTTTGCTATTTTTACGCTCGGATGCGAAAATTAGTGGTACGGAATTGGCTCAGGTTCTGGTCCGCACCCAGGTTGCCTTAGCTGTATTCAATGCCTGTTGGAGTGCCAAACCTGACCAAGTGAATTCCCAAACCATTCCCCGTAGTAGTTTAGCTGAGGTGCTCATTCACCACGGTGTTCCAGCAGTTTTGGGGATGCGGGACTCCATTGCTGACCAAGAAGCCGTGAGTTTTATTAAAGCATTCGCCCAAGCCTTGGCGGAGCGGATGCCCATAGACCATGCTGTAGCTGTAGCGAGACAGCACCTGTTGACCCTTTACAAGTTTAACCAACCAGCCTGGACCTTGCCTATCCTTTATATGCATCCTCAGTTTGAAGGGGAGTTAATCCAACCGGTGGGAGAAGGAATTACAGAACTGCCCACCATCACCTCAAGCTGGGTTGAAAGTCCGCCCCCAACGGCATCTTTGCGTTCAATTGGAAAAACCGATCATGTCTGGCCGATTCGAGGTGGATTGATGCGAGTGGGACGCCTACAATCTCACAACGATTTGGTGATTCCCGAAGTTTGTGTTAGTAAGCAACATGCTGAAATTATCTGCCGTGATGCTTTCACTGACCAAGGCTCGGATCCAACTTACTTCTTGAGGGATTTTTCTCGTAATGGGACGAGAATATTAATCGATAATGGTTGGAAAACTGTTCATCATCAGGAAGTTAAGCTAAGGTCTGGTATTCAGCTTAAGTTTGGTGGTCCTCGTGGTCAGATCTTTGAGTTTATTATTGACTCCCCAGAATCTTGAGTCGGACTATCCTCCTGCCGAGGATAAAGTGCAGCTTATGCTGTTAACTATGCTGTTACCAATGGAAGTTTCACAAGGATACTGGTTAGAGTCAAATGGCAACTAGTGGCTGTCTACCTAAAGTCTTCTCTAAATAGCTAACTAATATCACACATAAGTTTAGTTGGAAAGTGCTGTTGCCATGGCAATTAAACACGCGCTGAGAAGTTCAGATTATTTTTTCAGCTGTTGCGGAACTTCCTCAAAAATTGATGTAGCTATTTTATGTCAGGTTTCATCTACTAACCCAAACAGGAGGGGCATTATGAACAGCCAAGCTATTCAATATCAAGAACATCAACAATCAGATTTTGAGGATACTTCGGTTCAAATCCAAGAAGAACTACTAGAATTACTATTACAGCCAGAAGAGGAGTTTTATCCTTGGGATCCAACTCATCCAGAAGCAGAAGCTTATTTTGCTGAGCTAGAAGGAGGTTTTTCCCTCGACGAAATCCAAGATCATCAGGAAATTGCTCAGGCTTCTGTTGCCTTTTTTGAGCGACTAAATCAGTGTTGGGAATTACCGCTCGAATCCACCATCGAATCCACCATCGAATCCACCATCGAATCCACCATTGACTCGTTGAAGGCAGCTTTAGCTAACGGATGTGCTTCTTGCATGCCTACCGAATGGCTAGAAGCGATCGCTTCTAGAGCCCAAGAGGTTGTTGACAAGAACTTGTCCTTAGCAGAGCAACTTGTGCTTTGTGTCAAGCCATTGTTACAAAACTGGACAGAAGACGATCTATTGGTTTTAGCTCGTCCGTGGGCTTACGCCATGCGCAGTAGCTCAGACTCCATGAATGTCAGCCCTTCAGTTAAATCTGAACAGTGGCACTCTTTGTCTTCTATCCAACAAGTCCGCCTAAGCCTAGAAGTAGCCCATTCGGCTCTGATCGAACTAAACAATCACACTAGTAACTAATCATCTCACTAATCATCTCACTAATCATCGTAATTAATTAGTATCGTAATTAGTGATAGCGCGTAATTACTGATTAGTCATTACCACCAAGCTGGGTTTGAACCGAAAAACCGTTTTCTGGTTCTGTCTTTGCCTACATTAATTATAATCCGGACATGATAGTTATCCCAAGTTGCATTGATATGTAACACCATTACCTCCCATCTGCTCATGTGTGGTTTCTACCGTCTACCTAATCCAGAATGCACTTTTATAGCGGTTTTCAGGTTTTTATTCCGATGGAATACAGCCGGTGATTGCACTCGGAATTTACCAGAGACTAACGTGTATTCTACTGAGCTGGAAACCGCTATAAATTTTTAATCTACTCAAAGGTAGTGCAACGTTTTAATTACATCAATATATTGCTTATTGCAATCAATAAACTAAAAAAAAATCTGACATTGACACAATACTACAGGGAGCTGGGTAACAGTGGTAGTAATAGCGTGACAAAATAATACACCAAAGGGGCAGTGAACACATAGCTGTCTGTTCGGTCTAAAATGCCACCATGACCAGGAATTAATTGTCCGGAATCCTTGACACCAGCATCCCGTTTCATTAAGGACTCCGTTAAGTCTCCTAATAGGCTAGCTACACCAATGATTACTCCGAGCATCATCCCACTCAACTGCCAGCACGGCCAATTCAGATACCAAGCTCCTGCGATTCCTACAGCAATACTACTGACAAGGCCAAATATAGCGCCTTCCACAGTTTTTTTAGGACTGATCATAGAAAGGCGAGTGCGACCAAAAAATTTGCCGAAGGTGTAAGCTCCGATATCTGCTGCCCAAATACAGCTGAATGCTAGGAGAGTTGTACTTAACCCAGCAGGTATGTGACTTAGATTAATCGAAAAATTAGACCAGTATTCACTCCCGGGTAGGTTCGTAGCAGCGACTGTAGCATCTCTAGCTAGGGAGGAGGTTTCAGTTAAACCCACTCGCAGACGAACCCAATAGCCGGGCAGATAACCACCATAGAGTAAACCCAATATGGAAGCCCCAATATCCGCAATGGTTGCTATCTTGGGTTGGAACAGTAAGTAAAAGCAAATAAATGTTCCAGCAATGGGAAACACCGCATCAGTCAGGGTTGGTGAAATGGTAGCTGTAATTAGTAGTAGCTGAGACACAAACATGGTGCTTTTGGTTGCTGGCACCATACCTTTTGCTTTGACTAGTTTAAAAAGTTCTAACTGACCTAAATAGACAATGACACAGAAGCCGATGGTGAAATACCATCCCCCAAGTAAGATCATCCCCATCGCCAGGGCGATCGCAACTATTCCACTAAAAATCCGTAACCAGGGCATATGACGTTTTTTTTTGACACTCCTGTTCTGACAGAAGAACAGGTTATTTATCTTATTATTGTTAATTTTGTTCCCTGAATGGGTCTATTCCTTACTCTAACTTCTCTCCACTAAGAATAAAAATGGGGTTAACTGCTGCAAATGTTTGATAATTCCCCCGTGTCTCTAGGCGGTTGACGGCTGACTGAACCACTTCGATATTGCGAGCCTGTAACTCTGCTAAGCCTTCTGATATGGAATAGAGTCCTTCTAGATTGTTGGTGGTTGCGACTATCCTCCCTGGAGATTGTAGGTAGGGCCAGACTTCTTTGAGTAAAGTTTTGATTGGTCGTCCTCCTTCAAGGCAAACTCGGTGGGGTTTCAATGGTAGATCTTTGAGACATTCTGGGGCGTTACCTTCGATCACTTCTACGTTGGTGACATTAAAGCGATCGCAATTGTGTCGAATCAGGTTGGCTACTTCTTCATCCCGTTCTACGGCAATAATCTCACTTTTGGGACACAGTAGTCCAATTTCTACAGGAATGGTACCGGTTCCAGCACCGATGTCCCACAACCGGTCTTGGCTTCCTAGTCGTAGGGCAGAAATGATCAGCAGTCTGACTTCTCGCTTACTTAAGGGAATACCGGGTAGGCGTTCAAAGAGGTGATCTGGGATTCCAGGAGTAATGTACGGCCAAATTGGGGATGACATTTGTGGTATTTAGGTTTCGGGGTATTTTTTTTCCTGTAGTTATTTTGATTTATTAAACTAACCACTTCAGGTAGAGAACACACAAAGAGTATTATAAATATGGCTGTTCGGTACCTGTTAGGCTAATTTTTTAAGTTTAATCGACTAAAACGATTACTGTGTCTAGTTTTGATAGTTTGATAATTTATTTTTTATCCTAAATAGGAGCTCAAGTTTATAACAACTTAGCATCCCTTTGTAGGGAATAACCATAACTATTTACGAAGATTATAGCCTTGATCATACTTATGAGGTACATTCAATTTTATTACCTCTTTATTAAGGGGGTAAACCCCCAATACCTCTCTGCATCGCTACTCCCTACTCCCTACTCCCTACTCCCTACTCCCTACTCCCTACTCCCATTAAGCCAGCAATCTCATTAGTCAATAATAACTTTTATGGTTTGGAGGCTGGGGTCGCTACAACCGGTAATTTGACCACCTAAGGTTAGGATTTTTTGGAGGTATTCAATAGTAGTTGATTTGATTTGTTCTCCTGGCATTAGGGCTGGTATTCCTGGTGGATAGGGACAGATTAATTCCGCACTGATCCGGTTTATGGTTTCGGTTACGGGTAGGGTTTCGGTGGGAGCAAAGAAAGCTTCACGGGGGGAGAGTAAGGATTGCAGGTTGCCAGTTGCAGGTTGTAGGTTACAGAAGGCAGGTTGCTCGGTGGAGGAATTGCCGTTATTTTGGGCAAGTTTGGTGAAAGCTTGTACAAGTTGCTGAATATCCCTTTGGGTATTGCCTAGGCTAATGATAAAGGTTAAGTGGTGAAGTGTGGGTAACTCCGCTGTGACACCAAGCTGTTGATGAATAATTTCATCGGCTTCAAATCCGCTTAATCCTAATTCGGTCACTCTTACGGTTAAGCGAGTTGGGTCTAGGGCTTGGAATCTTGGGGGTTTTATTGGTTCTAAAACTGATAATCGAGGAATTTTGCTGATTTTACTTCTGGCATCCTGGGCTAGCTGCAAGGTACGACTCATGAGTCGTTCTCCATGGAGTGCCATTTGTTGTCGTGCAGCATCTAGGGAAGCGAGTAGTAAGTAACTGGGGCTGGTGGATTGAACTAGCTGTAATGCTTTACTCAACCGCTGAGCATCAATGCGATTGCCCTGAATGTGCAACATCGATGCCTGAGTCATGGCACCGATTACTTTATGAGTTGATTGTACGGTTAAATCGGCTCCGGCTGATAGGGCATCGATGGGTAAATCGGGATGGAAGGCAAAGTGAGGTCCATGGGCTTCATCCACTAGTAGGGGAATATTATGTTGGTGAACTATTTTAGCGATCGCTTTTATGTCACCACAGATTCCCTGATACGTTGGATAGACCATCATCACCGCTTTGGTGTCCGGATGCTCAGTCAGGGCTTGGTTAACTGCAGTTGGGGTGATGCTATAAACTACGTCAGTTGATGGGTCGTACTCGGGGTTAATAAAGATCGGGATAGCACCACACAAGACTAATCCTGCGATCGCGGATTGGTGGATATTGCGCGGTAATAGGATTTTCTCCCCGGTATAGCAGGTGGCTACTATAGCAGCCATCACCCCACAGGTGGAACCGTTGACCAGGAACCAAGTTTTGCTTGCACCAAAGGCTGCTGCTGCTAGGTCTTGGGCTTCTTGGATTACCCCTTCTGGAGCAAAAAGATTATCTAACTCCGGTAATTCTGGCAAATCAGCCCTAAATACTGATTCTCCTAGCAAATCCGCTAATGGATCAGGTATTCCCTTCCCTTGTTTGTGTCCTGGTGCATAAAAGGCTGCATGGGGCTTCTGGGCTGATGCCCGCAGAGCGTCTAATAAAGGTGTCTTGTCCTGAGAAGGTGGTCGATTGTTCACAAATTTTTCCCAATGGCTCTAGCTTATCGAAAATTGAGCCAATTATGAACCTCTGTGAGGGGAGCAGGGATTCAAAACCAGTATACTAGGGGAATCGCAAAAAGCTATATTCTTGATGAGACTATAATCGTCCTAATAGGTATCCTTCCAGTTTGGTTTAGGTTTACCATTTAAATCAGGACTTAGGCATCTACAACAAACCCTATAATTTGTAGACTTTGTTATTAACGCACGCTACAGGTAGAGGTACTGCTTAAGTTCTGTTATGTTTAATTTCGAGGTAACTTGCAGATACGTATCGGAAGTTGATTAGGTTATGAATAATTTGTTTTTGACTTTGCTTGGGACTTTTCTTGGTGCTGCTATAGGAGGACTCCTAACAATTAGTTCACAAAAAAAACAAAAAGCTATAACAATTTATCTATTTGCTGCGACGGGAGTAATAATAGTAGTCTGGGTAGGATATGGCTTGGGTAAATGGGATAACAATAGCTCATTACAAACTCAAAAGGCTATAATAAATGTCTTATTTTTTACTGTGGTGGGAGTAATAACCGGTGTCTCGGTAGTATATGGCTGGATAAAATTGGATACCAGAAGAAATAAACTCTCTGATATAAGTAGTAAAAATTTGCAGGATGGTTCTGAAGCAGCACAAAAACCAGTTGTTACAAGAACTGATCCAGATGAAGATATGGGGAGTGAAGATAATCTCAAAAAAATTTCCAAACAAGCAAAGGCTATAGACAAACTTATAGAAGTCTCACGAGATCTAAACCAAGAGACACTAGAAAAAGAAAAAGATCCAGAAAAGAAAAAGCGAATGGAAATTTATAAGAATTTTTTCTCAGACCACAACAATTCTGTGTTAGGAGAAGAGATTGGAAAAGCAGCTTTAAAAAAATATAGAGACCAAGATAAATTCCTAGAAGAAATTCCTGATATAAACTCTATTCAAGAGGATCGTTTTTGCATTGATATTTCGCAGTACCTTAGACTTATAAGGACTTCTTTACTCACGCAAGACTATACAAATCTCCGAGTACCTGGAGCTGTAGTTAGGCATTCTTTGTCGTTTCCAGAGGTATATCAAGAAAGTCTAAAAATACTGAAAACTCGATTAACTGATGACATTAAGTATCAGGCTAGAGAAGAAATTGAAGATACAATTGATTTCTTAATAGATAAATTTTCTAATAATAAAAGTTAAATAGTGAGGTAGCATACAATTTTGAACATGATCTATTTCAAAATTGTATGCTCTAAATGCTTGCTGATACATCAAGCATTTAGTTTAGGGCTATAACCAGGGTAAACGCATCTAATTTTTTCAATCCTATATATAGTGTTTTTAAAATTAAATAAACACTATATGTTAAAAAGCCATTGTCAATAAGCACAATAAGGCCAGGTTTATTGAGAACTACCCCCGCTTTATTGACAAGATGCGTTTACCCTGGGGCTATAACGAAATGTTTTCTAGTAGATTTAAGTCAGTAATTGCTTTCTCTAAAGATTTCTTTTTAGTCGAATTATTATCTTTCACAAATTTTGGTTCTAGACCAAGATCTATAAGATGATTTTGGGCTTGAATTATTCTACGATCTACATCATGTTTAAAATTTGTTTTCTGACTTTCAGATACTTTCTCTAACTTGTTTGTATCATAATAAAAATTAACGATTTCTTCCGTTGACATTTGTTTAAAGCTCATATCAAACCAGGAATAATAATTTTTTACCTATACACTTTTCCTGCTATATACACGCTATCCGGAAAAAATAGGTATTGATTAAAACTTTATCCGTTTAATTAAAACACTATTTATTCATCGATTCTTTACAAAAAAAATCCGGATAAACGCTACAATAGTAGTAAGAAAACTATGGCAAACCCATCTTGTTGGGTAACCGGAGATATTTCTCAATAAACCATGGCTTATGGTGTTTGTTGACAAGGCAGTTGACACATATAGTGTTTTTAAAATTTAATAAACACTATATATAGGATGAATAAAATTAGATAGGTTTACCTGGGGGAAATCACAACTATTGCACTGTCGCAATCAACTGCTTCCATGGGTGATCAAACCGGGTGCATCTGAATATTTGCTGTTTGACTCGGTGGGTATAACGGGCATCTTGGTGGAACGGGCATCTTGGTGGAACGGGCATCTTGGTGGAACGGGCATCTTGCCCGTTTCATTTCCCGACGGACTTTCCGAACTAACCGGGGCATTGATGCGGAAAAATAGGGCAAACCAAGGGTTGTGCGTTACGGGGCGCACTATCCCAACCCTGGCTACGAGGCGAAAAATAAGGGCAAGTCCGCCCCTAACACACCCTACGCACTTGGTCTGTTCGACTCAATACTATTGGGATTGACTAACTAACGACCAAATCCTGATAGTACCATCTTCGCCACCACTAACTAGAGTGTTTCCATCTGGACTAATGGCAACTGACCAAACCCAGCCATCATGTCCAGATAGAGTGCGCAGCAATTGTCTACTCTCTACATCCCACACCTTGATAGTTTTATCACTGCCAGCACTAGCGATAGTTTTGCCATCGGAACTAATGGCAATGGTAAGAATTGGTGCGGAGTGACTTTCGAGGATAGCTAATTCTTCGCCACTGTTGATATCCCACAACTTGACGGTTTTATCAACACTAGCAACTAGGATGTTGCTATCTTCACTAATGGCAATATCATAAATCTGGGTTGTTTTGAGATGGTTTGCCGCAATTCTAGGGAAGACAAATCCCAAATCTTGATAGAACGATCTGACCCGCCACTGGCACTAACCAAATGTTTTCCATCGGGACTAATGGCAACAGCAGTAACCCAGTCGGAATGCTCGGTAATGGTGCCTAAACTTTTGCCAGTGAGGACATCCCACACCATAACTGTCTTGTCAGGAGAGCCACTTACTAGGATTTTGCCATCGGGACTAATTGCTATTGATCTGACTATACCCGTATGTCCTTTCAAGGTACGAGGTGGTGCTCCAGTTTCTAGGTTCCAGATATTTATTTGTCTTTCTGTTGCGGCAGCGAGACGTTTACCATCAGCACTGATTACCACAGAACTTGGCGTTCTCGTAAACCCTTTGACCGTCCTCTGTAGCCTACCATCCCTTAGATTCCAGAACTTGATGGTTTTGTCTTTACTGCTACTAATTAGAGTTTTGCTATCTGGACTAATGGCGAGAGAATTAACATCTGACCGATGACCTGAAATAAGTTGAGTCAGCTGAGCCTCTTGCCAAGACTGGGCTAGCAATGGTTGTTGAGAATGTGAGCGTCCTATGGTTACCGGATAGACTATCCCTGTAGCCATAGTTAAGATAACTGTAGTGCTAGATATATATGACTTACGAAGTTTAGTTGGTTTTGCCCCCCTAACCCCCCAGCGAGCAATCCCTCGCTGGGGGGGACTACTCTCAAAGTCCCCCAAGTTTGGGGGATTTAGGGGGCAATGGGTAAGTCCTGATATAGCCAACAGCGCTATTAATATTTTTCTAAACATCTGTTGGATTGTGATCACCCCTTCACCCTGCTAACGCTAATCCATCACCACGGGGTTCAGATGCCGCTACCAAAACCCCTGACTGACGCAAGATTACTTGACCTTTACCAAAATTTATGCTATCGGCCTTAACCTGAATGTCATGACCCATCTCAGCTAGCTCCAGAGCAATATGACGGGGTACACTCTGTTCCAACAGGACTTGTGACCCATCTACAAATCTCCATCTGGGAGCATCTAGAGCAGCTTGAGGATTCATCCCGTAATCTGCCAGATTAACCACTACCTGTACATGCCCCTGAGGCTGCATGGGGCCTCCCATAACTCCAAAGGGTCCTAGAGGTTGACCATTTTGAGTCAGAAAACCCGGAATAATGGTATGATACGACCGCTTACCTGGTGCGACTTGATTAGGATGACCGGATTCTAGGGTAAACCCTAAGCCTCGGTTTTGCAAGGCAATCCCAGTGCCAGGAATAACAATCCCACTCCCAAAGCCTTGAAAGTTGGATTGGATAAAGGATACCATTAATTCCCCATCTGCTGCTGCTAGATAAACTGTCCCACCTTTGGGTAAACCGGGTTTTGCTAAAGCGATCGCGTTTTCCCCAATTAACTTCCGGCGTTCCCTGGCATACCCATGGTCTAATAGCTTTTCGATTGGGACTTCCATAAACCGGTGGTCAGTGATATGGCGGTGAACATCAGCAAAGGCTAGCTTCATGGCTTCGATTTGTAGATGGTAGCTTTGGGCTGATTCACGGGGATAGTGGCTTAGGTCAAAACCTTCGATTATATTCAATGCCATTAATGCCGCTATCCCTTGGGTGTTGGGGGGAATCTCCCATACGGTCAGGTCACGATAGTTAGTTGAAATCGGGTTGACCCACTCAGCTTGGTGGGTAGCTAGGTCAAGTTTGGTCAGCACGCCACCAGTATTAGCCGCAAAGTTTGCGATCGCATCAGCAATTTCCCCTTGATAAAAGCTTTCACCACCACTGTTTGCGATCGCTTTCAAGGTCTTAGCATGATCCTTACTCCCCCATACCTCCCCAGCTACTGGTGCGCGCTGGTTAGGGAAAAATACCTGTTTAAATGGTTCAAATTCTGGCCCAGTCAGGGGGAGGTACAGAGCTTCCGCTTGTTTCCAAGCTCTTGCTGTGACTGGAGAGACTGGAAATCCCGCTTCGGCGTATCGAATGGCTGGGGCAAACAATTGCTCAAAGGGTAGCTTTCCCCACCGTTGCCACAAACTACGCCATGCTGATACCGCTCCTGGCACTGTTATCGATAACCAGCCGATAGCAGGAATGTGACTCATGCCAGCAAAATGCTCAAGGGTCAGGTGTTGAGGGCTTTTGCCAGAGCCATTGATGCCATGGAGTCTACCATCCCATACTAAGGCGAAGGCATCGGAACCGATACCATTAGAAGTAGGTTCAACCACTGTCAATGCGATCGCTGTGGCTATAGCAGCATCTACAGCATTGCCTCCAGCCCAAAACATTTCCATACCAGCTAGGGTGGCTAGGGATTGGCTGGTGGCTACGGCAAATCGATTACCCATGACTACCCCTCGTCTTGATGGGTAGGGATAATTGCTTAAGTTACCCTTGAGCATAATTTTCTCTGGTGAACTATTATCTAGTTATTTTAGAGAGAAGCTGCATAACCCCTAAGTTTGAGTACCAAGTAACTAATGAGGTTTCCTTCTACTTAGTTGTTTGACCTATGAATCGGTTCAAGTTAGGAGTTAGGCGAAAGCGCTACTACAAGTTAGGGGAAAGAATCAATGCCTACTAACAACTCAGATAACAACTCAGGTATCAAACCGTTTTCGACATCTATTTATTTAAAAGACCGCCAAGGTAATAGGGGGATCGAGCCGGTTTTTGAGTCTAATTCTAGATTAGAGGATTTCATGGCACATCTAGTCGAGTCTGAGCCAGATAGGAGCGAAGCCGAGTGGGCTGCTTGCTTCTTATATCAGTTGAGACAAGCATCTGGTATTTACCGGATTTTATCCATGACTAATCCTCCGATAGTGGTGATTAGAGCTGATCTGTTATTGTTAACGTTATCTGATCAGCTCTTATTCAATTATCTACAGTTTGTTTGTTGGTCTGCAGCTCAAGCGATCGCCCATCAGTTGAGTAAATCTCATAATCTTGCGTTACATTACCCTGTAGAAGAATGTTTCATCATTGCTAGTGCAGCAGCCAGCAACCCCGCTAAACTCCTCAGAGGATTTAACTTTTATCCTAAGTCTTCTATTTATGCCTATGCTTTTAATGCCCTCAAGCGAATTATTAGAAATCAAGTCGCCAAGGAACTCAGGTTAAAATCTATCAAGTTTTCTGATTATGGCTTGTTGCGATATTTGGATAAAACAGAACTTGAGCAAGCACTTAACGACTATGGCATCACTAATCAATATTTTAACTATTATCGTCTGGCTTGGCAATCGTTTAAAGACTACTTTAATGAGATGTATCCTCCCAGCAGCAAGGGAAATCATCGCCATCATTCCCCAATTAAATTCCTAACCCAGCAACAGCTTAACCAAATTGCTCTTCGTTACAACCAGCAGTTAAATCGGTTAAATAAACTGGTGAGCTCTGAGTTCCAAAGTGATGAGTTTCATAGGAATAATCTTAGAAGAAGTGATTCAGATTGGTTAAGACAAGTACTACGTTACTCAGCAATCAGCACTCAGCATATGCCCTACGCGCATGCTACGCGAACAGCACTCAGCAATCAGCAATCAGCAATCAGCACTCAGCCCTCAAGACTCAGCACTGAACACATTGAAGAAATGCTAGCCATTTGCATCCAAGCGGTGCGGATGTCTCAACAAAGGAATTCAGTATCCTTAGATGAGTATGGGGAAATTACTGATATAGGATCTAATCCTTTAGAGGTGGTAATCCAAGAGGAAGAAAAGGATGAGTTGACTCAAGTCAGGAGTATTATCTTAAAAGAATTTACGGCTTTAGATCAGCTAGCTCAGAAATCCCTAAGACTTTGGCTTGGTCTAGGCATCAATCAACAAGATTTTATCGAGCTTTTCGGGTTTAAAAAGCAATATCAAGTGGCTCGCCAGTTTCAACGTTATTTTAAACGGATTTTGAAGGCAGTCGTCACCTTTTATTTTCGGGATGCTATGAGCAAAAATATTACCTCTAAAGACATCAATCAGCACCTTAATAAAACCACTAAAACTAACTATATTAATAACTATCTCAAATCTTACTTAAGTGCTGATAGTAAAGAATTATTTGCTCAAATTATTTATAAAATTTATGATGAAATTGTCGATAAAATAATCACGACAAAGCTTAGTAATCTAGAAAAAAAACAACTAATTAGCAGCAACCAGATTTTAAGGGAATTAATTCAACCAAAATTTGAGGTAATGATTGAGGAAAGGTTTGCTATAAAACTGATTAATTTCAGATCAGCTAAGCCAGCGATCGCTAAATTTATTGAGCGGTGGCTCCAGCAAAATCAGGCACTAATAGAGCAATCCCAATCACAAAACAGTCAAAAGCCATGTAGGCACAGTGAAACCTGAAACGTGAAACGTTAACCCAAATATACCAAATACCAATTAACGATTAACCAAAAAGGAGATGAGTCAATGAAATTACGTTTAGAGGATGTAGCTTGCCTACACCCAGACCAAATGTTGATAGAATTCTCCCCAGAAGAACGAGAAAAAGCATGGCAACAAACCCAAGCTCAAGGTTATTCTAACCAAGCTGCTCGTTGGCGAGCCTATCTGAATTGTCTCTGTCTGAATACGTTTTTAAGCTATCTGGACACAGAAGCAAATTTAACAGAACCAAATTTAACAGGAACAAATTTACTAGAAACAGCACTAGACAAAGCACTAAACAAACCACTAGATACACCACTAAACAAACCACTAAACAAACCACTAAACAAAGCATTAGTATGGCCAGAGTTGGGGGATTTACCAAGTTTCTGGGACGTAGTGAATGGTACAGCTGTTGAGCTAAACCAGACGCGACTGGTATTAATTCCTAGTGAAGAAATCAAATTTACAGCGTTGCGAGTACCGCGAGAGTGGGTTGATATTCCTGAGTGGGCTAGTCATTATTATGTGGCGATGCAACTGAATTTAGAAGAATGCTGGTTACAGGTGTGGGGATACACCACTTATCAACAGTTACGTGATCATGGTAACTATGACATCATCGATGAAACCTATGCTGTGGATGCAGTAGATTTAATTGAAGATTTGAATGTGATGTGGGTAACGGAGGAACTTACTCCAAGTCCCAAACTGACAGTAAAGCCAATGGCAAGATTATCCTGTGATGAAGCAACAACGTTAATCAAGCAATTGAGCCAGGAAACTCCTTACTCTCCGAGGCTAGATATTCCTTTTGCTAAGTGGCAGGCACTGGTATCAAATTCTAAATGGCGCAAAGAATTATATAAACAACGTTCCCTAGTTTACTCTCGTAAGCCATCTATAAACTTACTCTCATGGCTGGATAATTTCCTGGAGGCTGGTTGGCAAACTGTTGAGGAAGTTCGAGCACGTAATTGTCAACCTACTCTAAGAGTAGCTTACCGGTCTCAACAGACTCGTTTGAAGGATAGTTTGAATGGTAATTCTTCAGCATCTTCCCCCTTTTACGAAAATATCCCTGAAGCTGTGACCGCAATTATTAAACTATTAAAGACCAATAACAGTAAACAAACTAACTTACCGGCTATAGAATTATTGGGTGAAATTGCTCATGGTAGCTTAGACGCGATCGCATTGCTTGCTGACATGATCAATACTACTCACGATCATGACTTACGCCGCCAAGCCGCTGTCAGTTTAGGAAAACTTGACCCAAATCATCCCCAAGCTGGGATTAGGCGAGTTAGGATAATTGATTTAGAAATGCAACTGAATGGGAGCAAAGTAGCATTTATGGTTACTCTCATACCTGAAGCAGATGGGGGAATTAATGTTCACTTACGGGTGTATCCTACTAATGAGAAATATCTAAAAAATAATCTCCAATTGCTAGTACTTGATCAGCAGGGAGAAATTTTCTTGTCGGCTCAGTCGAGAAGTGCTGATAATTGGATCCAATTAGAGTTTCATGGCGAAAGGGGGGATAGGTTTATGGTAAAATTGGTACTGGTAGATGCCAGCTTTTCCAAAGAGTTTGTCTTGTAACTTATCTTGGGTTGTTCGCGTAGCGTGGCCTTTTGGCCAAGGTTGTGAGGTTGTTCGCGTAGCGTGGCCTTTTGGCCAAGGTTGTGAGGTTGTGAGATTGTGAGGTTGTGAGGTTGTTCGCCTTTGGCGTTCGGTGTAGGGTAGGTTGTCTGTCAGAATGCAGAATGTAGAATGTAGAATGCAGAATGTAGAATGTAGAATGCAGAATGCAGAATGTAGAATGCAGAATGCAGAATGCAGAATGCAGAATGCAGAATTCCCAATTCTAAATTATAAATTCTACATTCTTAATTCAAAAATGTTGTTCGCCTTTGGCGTTCCCGTAGGGTAGGGTGATTAATTTGTCACCTATGTTCGGTTGAATGTTTTTATATAGCGTTTCTCATACTTATCAGGTAGAGTCAATTTTATTACCCCGACTCCCGACTCCCTCGGTGCGCTTGACCCGTAATTAAATTCGCCACGGGTCGCACCGCTCCCGACTCCCTAAAACCCAGGACTTTCTCTCCCAACCAATTTAAAAAATATATTAATAAATTCAATAATACCGGATGAAAAATGACGAATTTAGTTACTTTAAAAATAGTTGATGGTGACTTTGAACAGGGGTTTCGGGTCATCCTCAAAATTGGGATTGATGCCAAGGAAAATAATTTAATGGCTAGAGAAATTGACGGTTGGTTACCACCAGCACCTCACATTAACCAATTGTGTGACAGTTGGCTCTTAAGCTATCGTGCTCAAGGGAGAATCAAAGTGCATCGGAAACTGACAGCTCCCTCAGAACAGATAACCAACTATTCAATTATCCACTCAGCTCAGGATTTACAAGAGGCGATCAATAATTGGCTAAATTCAACCGATAGAAAGTTTCAACGCTTCCGGGATCAAGTGTTAAAATCTTTATCGACCAATGACCAGATTCGGTTTATTATTCAAACTAATAATCTCAAACTTTGGCAACTGCCTTGGCATCTCTGGGATGTCTTGTCCGATTGTGATATTGAGGTTAATTTCAGTGCTTCAGAATTTCCCCCACCCTCACCACCAAGCAAAAAATATATAAATAAAGTCAGAATATTGGCAATTCTAGGAGATGACACCGGGATTGATATCCAGAAGGATTTGGCATTACTCCAGGAGGAATTACCCGATGCAGAAATTTCCCCCTTAATCAGTCCCCAAAAAAAACAATTAAGCCAGGAATTATGGGAAAAAAAGTGGGAGATATTGTTTTTTGCTGGTCATAGTTTTACCCAGAATAAAAAGAATTTACAAGGACGGTTTTTCATCAATCAGGATGAAAGCATCACCATTGAGGAGTTAAAGTATGGTCTAACCAATGCGATTAAGAATGGGTTGAAGTTGGCTATCTTTAATTCCTGTGATGGGTTAGGATTAGCAGCAGAATTGGTTAGTTTACCAATCTCGACAACCCTGGTAATGCGGGAAAAGGTGCCAGATGAGGTAGCTCAGAAGTTTTTGAGGTATTTTCTCAACGCATTTGCCACAAAGGGAAAATCCTTATCGGATTCAGTGTGGGAAACCCGGAAAAGATTGCAGGAGGAGGTAGAAGATAACTATCCCTGTGCCAGTTGGTTACCAGTGATATTTCAGAATCCTGCTCTGAAACCGCCAACTTGGAAAGACTTGACTAAGGGATTCTATACCAAGAATAAACCCAAACTCTCAACGGTTTTACTGGTAAGTTTTATTGCCACTATTGCAGTGATCACAATACGATCGCTAGGGCTGTTACAAGGATCAGAATTACGTGCTTTCGACCATCTCATGGGTCTGCGACCACCTGAAAAGCGGGATGAGCGGGTTTTAGTAATTGCGGTGGAAGAACCAGATATTAAGTATCAGGACAAGATGGGTTGGTCGAGGAAAGGGTCATTATCCGATACGGCTCTGGCACAACTGTTGCGGAAACTCAACCCTGATCAACCGCGAGTGATTGGCTTAGATATTTATCATGACTTTGAGTTTGAACCCAGCTTAGCTACTCAATTGAAGCAAAATCCCCGTTTCATTGCGGTGTGCAAAATGCCAAGTATTGATCAGACTGCTATCGCTTCACCACCCGGTATGGCATCACAACAGATCGGCTTTAGTGATTTGCCTCGTGACCCAGATGATATTATCCGCCGCCAATTTCTAGCGATGACCCCTTCGGATACTTGTGATACCAGTTACTCTCTGAGTTTACAAGTCGCTCTGAATTACCTAGCCCAAGAGGGAATCCCGCCGATGACGAGAAATTCAGCAGGGGATGTAGAAATCGGTGGTGTGATGTTTCGGAAATTCCCACACAATGCTGGTGGGTATCAGTTAGAGCCAGATCATGCCATGGGATATCAGATGCTCCTTAATTACCGTGCTAAGAATCCCAAAAAAGTTAATCTCCAAGACTTACTCAAGGGTAAACTCGATTCCCAACTGCCCACTTTGGTCAAGGATAAGATTGTCTTGATTGGGGTGGGTAAAGATTCAAAGGATGTACACCTGACTCCCTATACTAAAGGGCCATGGCCTGACAAAATACCTGGGGTTATGGTTCACGCTCAGATGACTAGTCAGATTATTAGTGCTGTTTTGAATCAACGACCCTTGCTCTGGTGGTTGCCACAGTGGGGGGAACTGCTTTGGATTGGTAGTTGGTCTTTGGTGGGAGGCCTATTAGTTTGGCGTTTACATTCCCCATCCTACTTGGGAGTTGCTGTTTTTGCTGGTATCAGCCTCTTATCTGGAGTCTGTTATGTTCTCTTACTCCAAGGGGGATGGATACCCTTTATACCATCAGCCTTGGGGTTAGTGGCAACCAGTGGTTCCATCGTAGTTTATAGCATTTTCAAATGAATTGTAAACAATAATGACAGTTTTTTATATTCCCAAAAATCCCTAGATACTTGATTAGCTATTGCCTGTTGCCTCTTGCCTCTTGCCTTTACTAATCACGATTATGTTTACATCTCAAATGGAAAGGCTAGATTTATCATCCAAGTCTTTTAGATAATTTTGATAAAAAGGTTATTTGTTTAAAGATTTAGTGAATTTTAATTCAACTAGAGAAATGAGTCGGGATTGATATGTAATACTGTTTTTGGTAGATAAATCAGTCATCAAGGTTAACTGCGTCATTGTTCTCATAGCTACCAACCTGAAGGCGTAAACGAAAAGTAACCATTCAGTGGTCAGCGGTCAGTGGTCAGCCGTCAGCCGTGGGCTTTTGGCCCACGCTGGGCGAACAGTAGCGTGGCACAGGCTAGAAGCCTGTGACGTAGCCCATAAGCTGATCACTGATGATACCTGTACCTGAAAGCTGATCGCTGAATGCTGATAGCTGAATGCTTACAACGAAAAGACACCCAGGTTGAGATCTAGCATTTCTAAATAGATCGCGTTGCATCAGTCTTTGAATGAATAGGAGTAGAGTGGGCATCCTGCCCGCCCGAAAATATATTGAAACTGGCAAGATGCCAGTTCCACGCAAGATGCCCATTCCACAGGTGCGACCCGTGGCGAATTTAATTCGCCAAGGTCAAGCGCACCTAAGCAAGATGCCTATTCCACAGGTGCGACCCAAGGGCGATTTACTCGCCCATTGGAAAGCGCGCACCTACTCTTAAAATCATTCCATTATTAAGCAACGCCAAATAGATTGGCAAATGCTCTATATCCGATCGGTGTGATAAGAAATGTAAACGTTTGCATAAAATCCCTGAGTAAGGACTGATAAAGATTATGGAATGCTTTAAAAAAATTAACGTTTGTCAAACCTCTCAGTATGTATAAACTCAAGCTAGCGTTGTACAAACCTTCTTTGATCTTGGCCCTTGCCTGGGTACTACTTAATTTCACCATTTACCCTCTACGAGCGCGTTCGCACTCTGTTGCCCTAAACAGCAACTCTGTCACAAATAGTTTCTCCCGATCCGATACTCCATCAGGTCAACCAGATGTAGACTTTGGGGGTGATAGCAGAACTGATCAGATCACAACAGCTGGAGGACGTTTATATTTCCTCCCACCAGACTACACTACACCAAATGCTACACAAAATCAAGACTTTGATGATGTGGGCAGACCACCGAAACGAACATCAGGAGGAGCACGTGGTCTGTGTTCGGATCAGCTGATTGCTATAGTCCCTGGTAGTAGCGAGATTGTCGAGGCAACGGGCAACTGTAGTAATGATTCCAACTCTTCCTTAGCACTGACCTTAGCTGAGTCTCCTACCTTTTGGTTTTATGTTCCTGAACAGTCTACTCGTGAACTAACGGTAGAGTTTGTACTGCTCAATCAGAACCAACAGGCTGTACTAGTAAAATCGATCACCTTATCTGGAACTCCTGGTATTGTCCGTGTTCGATTGAACCAACCCCTACAAACTGACCAGCTATATCGATGGCAGTTCTCTGTTTTAGTTAATCCCCAAAACCCGTCTGGGAATCCCACGGTGGAAGGATTAGTCAAACGAATCACAGCAGACTCTACCCTCAGTAGTAAGCTAAACGCTGCTACTTCGCCACGGGACCGTATTGCTATTTATGCGAGCCACGGTATTTGGCATGATGCGATGACAGCCTTAGCTCAACTACGGTCCCAGAAACCAGAGGATTCTAGGTTAGAACGGGATTGGGAGGATTTCCTAGGTTCCGTGGGTTTGCGTGCGATCGCAGTCAAACCCCTAGTTGATTGTTGTATAGCAAAGTGAGTCGGGAGTCGGGAGTCGGGAGTCGGGAGTCGGGAGTCGGGAGTCGGGAGTCGGGAGTCGGGAGTCGGGGGTCGGGGTAAAGGAGGGGGGAGGCTGGGTTGAGAATTATCAGAAGTGGGA
>NZ_JAAHFZ010000056.1:0-41085 GCF_010672795.1 Moorena sp. SIO1G6 | reverse complement strand
GAACAACTAGTGGGGTGGTTGAGGGTATTAATAACAAATTAAAAGTTATTAAACGTTCAGCTTATGGATTCAGAAACTTTAAAAACTTTCAATCCAGATGTTTACTTAATTGGAATTTTAACTAATATTTTAGCATACTAGGTACTGAAGAACCATAATTGAAGATATTACTAGTGTTACTCAAGATTTACCTAATATCGAAGCCTACCCTACACTAGGAGAAATTCAATACAGGATTTCCTTCACACCTGGAGCTAATACTAATCATAGCTACTGCGCTGGTAGCTTCAAGAGTCGCATGAAGTTAAAATTAAACGGGCGATACCTTAATCCTAGGGGTGCAGAATTATTATCTACTCCCAACACTTATGAATTTCGATTCATGATACCAGGTCAAGAAAACACTCAATTGTAAATTCAGAATGCCTAAATTTTATATAATACTACATTAATAAAGTACTCTAGGGTACTCTACAAACTTCTTTACAATAAAAGAGGTAAACCCTGTAGAGTATGGCATGGACTGGCAAGAGATATCTGGTAACTGGGTTTTAATCCCCAATCGTCCCACCGGGATTATCCATTTCCTGGGTGGGGCGTTTATTGCTACAGCACCCCACGTAACTTACCGATTGTTACTGGAAAAATTAGCAGCTCAACGGTATGCAGTGATTGCGACACCGTTTGTGAATACCCTCGACCATATTGCGATCGCACGAGATGTACTCAACCGCTTCGAGACTACTCTAAATCGCTTACAGGTAACCAATGTTTTAAGGAAACGGTATCTACCCATCTATGGTATTGGCCACAGCATGGGGTGCAAACTGCATTTGTTGATTGGCAGCCTCTTCAGTGTAGAGCGAGCTGGTAATATCTTGATTTCCTATAACAACTATTCCGCTGACCGTGCCATTCCCTTTGTGGAACAGTTAAACCTAAATCCTATCTTCCAGGTCGAGTTTACTCCCTCACCCCAAGAAACTAACTATCTGATTACTCAACGCTATCAAATCCAGCGTAATTTACTGATTAAATTCACTGATGACGAGATTGACCAAAGTGTTAGCTTGACCCAAACCTTGCAGAAACGTTTTCCAAATATGGTTGCCCTACAGCGGATACCAGGAAATCATTTAACACCTTTAGGGCAAGATGTCACGTTAAACCCAGGAGCAGTTTTTACCCCATTGGATGCCGTAGGTCAGTGGGTCAAGCAAGAAGTCTATCGCGATTTAAATCGCTTGCAACGGGAAATTTTGCGATGGTTGAATCCTCTAGCAGTGGCCTAATGTTGAAGGTTTAAGGTTGAAGGTTTAAGGTTGAAGGTTTAAGGTTAGTAGGTTCAAGGTTAGCTGGTTCAAGGTTAGTAGGTTCAAGGTTGAAGGTTAGCAGGTTGAAGGTTAGCAGGTTGTTCGCCTTTGGCGTTCGGTGTAGGGTAGGTTGTCTGTCAAAATGCAGAATGTAGAATGCAGAATGTAGAATTCTAAATTCTAAAATGTTGTTCGCCTTTGGCGTTCGGTGTAGGGTAGGTTGAATCTTGAAAGTAGACACTTAACATTCAACTGGCCTATTGACTGACTAATCACTTGACTAATCACTAGGATCAGGTTTCGTCAGACTCTAGCACTGTGGTAGATTCCGACAACGGAACAGTTTTCTGTGAACTCGAATAATCACTATCGGGCATGGTTTCCTCCTCTAGCACTGTGGTAGATTCCGACAACGGAACAGTTTTCTGTGAACTCGAACAGTCACTATCAACCATGGTTTCCTGTAGTGCTGGCACGGTGGAAGCCTCAGATTCTAGCACTACGGATGACTTAGGGCTACTAAACGAGAATGTTGGCAAGGTTGTGGTTAAAGGTTTCAGTGCTTCTAATACCTCCTGAGCCGACTGATAGCGACTTCGGAAGCTATAGCGCACCATTTTGTTGACCACTGTAGCTAATTCAGGACTGACCTGTGCCTTATCGAACCAAATTACTTCTCCAGTTATGGGATCTGTGGGTAATTTGCTAGGAGGTATGCCAGTAAGCGATCGCACAGCAATCATACCTGTGGCATAAATATCACTGTTAAATCTTGGACTACCCACAGCTTGTTCATTAGGCATATAACCTTTAGTACCAATGCCCACTGTGAAATTAGTCAGGTTTCGTCTTGGATGCAATTGATTAGTAATTTGTTTAACAGCGCCAAAGTCAATTAGCACCAGCTTGTGATCTAATTTGCGCCGAATTAGATTATCGGGTTTAATATCTCGGTGAATCACACTGTGACTGTGGACAAACTGCAATACCTGTAGAATATCTACCACTATGGCAATGACGTTGGCTTCAGGAAGAGGTTTCTGTGGTAACTCATCGCTGAGAGGATGACCATTAATGAACTCTTCAACTAGATAAAATTCTTGATTTTGATCAAAATAGGCTAACAGCTCAGGTATTTGGTGATGTTTGCCCAACTTTTCCAGAATTTCTGCTTCGGTGTGAAATAACCGTCGAGCCAGTTGCCAGTGTTGAGGATTATTGCTAGCAGGTTTGAGCTGCTTGACCACACAGGTCGGATTTCCCGGTCGTTGGGTGTCTTCAGCAATAAAGGTTTCGCCAAATCCTCCAGCACTAAGTCGTTTGATGATTTGATAGCGTCCACTTAACTTAGTAGCAAATAGTTCCTGTTCCGTTTCCTCCAGCAAATTGCGTAAATCATCCTGTCCAGAGATAATTTCTTGGACAATCGGCGCAGAAACGTAATGTTTGAGAGTTTGGCGTAGTTGCTGTTTATTCTTCAGGTCTTGCATTGCTCCCATAGCGCTACAGAAAATACCACTGAGAGTCATGCTAACTAAAGGCACTGCTGTAGGCAAAATTAGCCGCCCATACACGAAAAATAGATAACTGATTCCTCCCCAAGTGATTACCCCGAGCACTGTCCAGCCTAGGCAAACTTGCCATCGCTTAATCCGACTGAATAAGTACCTTACTACCGTAACCCCTAAGAAGATCAACACTCCTCTGTGGATAGGATTGGGAATTGCTTGGACAATGGCACGACCTTCGAGTAGTGTTGCGATCGCATTAGCATTGATTTCCACCCCAGCCATTCTGTCGGACACAGGAGTCCGATGAAAATCTGGTAATGAGCTAGCAGTTGGTCCAATTAACACAATCTTGTCTTGGAAAGACTTACCATCTTCTAGGCGAGTGTGCCAGCGATTATCGTCTAAGACATACCAGAAGGGAATAGATGGAAATACATCCGAACCGTAGAAGAAAATATTCTCTGCTTTGGGTTTCGTCCTCAGTCCTGAGTCTTGAGCAGCTGCCAAGGTAGCCTCGTTAAAGGAAGGTACTTTAAAAATCAGCTGATTAGATGTTTCTGCCAATTCTGGATTATTCTTAGCCCAAACTTTGGGATACTGATTGGCTAGACGATAGATTCTGCCATCCGGCTCAACGGGATAATTAATCGAACCTACAGATAGCTGGGGTGTCTCAAACAAAGAATTTGGCTTAACTAGCTTGATAGTCTCACCTTCAACAGTTTCGTAAGTCTCATACATAGCGGCCAGAGTAACCTTTTCGCCATAGTTTTTTAGCACCTCTCTCAACCGTTGATCATCTGCCTCACCGTAACTACTGGGACTATCTAACACAAGACTAACCGCGACAGACCTAGCTCCGGCAGCCATCAGCCGCTCAATCGCTGTAGCATAAGCAGCTCGTTTCCAAGGCCAGCTTTTGATAAGTTCTAAATCAGTTAGTGCTTGAGACTGATCATTAGAATAGGATTGATTTAAATTCAGAGACTCCTCATCAATTGCCAAAATCACTATATTGTCTGGGGGAGTCACCGGACCCCTAAGTTGGAAAAACCAAGTTTGGGTTTGTCTTTCCATCCGTTGCACTCCCTCCCAATCACGAGCCGTTGAAATTGCTCCGAATAGGGGAAAAAAAACAGCTAGTATAAAACCTAATCTAGCTGGATTTAACCGAGTGTTATGCTGTGATGATGTATCTTTATTTGTAGAAATATCTGTATACTGAGTTGGTGTATGGGAAGGAATAATCTTCCCGAACCACCCCCTAGGATTAATAAACATTTTGAGTATTTTACTCGTTTATTATCTATAGTATCGAAGCAAATTTATTAGCTGCATAAAGATTATTAAAGCCTGTTTGAAAATTTGCTTAAGGAGTATATAGCAATTCTCATAGCTATGAGGTACAAAATTTCGGTATTTTAGGGAACAGCGGATCACCGGAACAGGGAACAGGAACCCACCCCTAACCCCTCCCAGTAGGGGAATAGGTAATAGGGAATAGGGATGCGCTGCATCAATACAGGGAATCAAAGTCCAAGAATACTGTACCTCATAACTGCGATAAACGCTATAACCTAAACAGAACTTACCCCAAACTGCGTACCCTCATCTCTACGTAGTAGTAGAGTAGAGTGCCTGATTAAGGCACCCTACAGGTAGAGTCACTGCCCAATATCATGTCCGGGAGCATCGGTATTGTAAAGGTTGGGTAATTGGTAATTGGTAATTGGTAATACCAATTTCATCTCGCCATCTTCCTACTCCCAGCTCCGAAGTCCCAGCTCCGAAGTCCCTACTCCCTACTCCCTAAAACCATTGAGAACTACTATCAATGAAATTGATATTACGTCATCCCAACCCGTTTGGTTCTTAGAGTAACATTAACCCCTTCAGTGGATTGCTCCAATACTAATAATGGCGTTGGTTTTGCCTTTTGATCCCAACGCATGCAAACAATACGTCCTTGAATTGTTGGTTGCCAGGTATCATTGTCCGCATCTGGACTAAGAAATGTTTCAATACAGTCAATAATTTGGCTAACGGTTGCCGAGGTGCGTTGAGTGGGTAATTTCATTAACTTAACTTGAATGCGGAAAAGCACTCCCACACTGCGTTTACCTCGAATTTCAGTCTCGTACTTAACATCAAATATTTCATTAATTTTACGACCTGACATACTAGCAACACCGATAACATTTCTAGAGTCTTGAGTAGGTCGTAATGCTATACTGATTAACTGTTTTATTCGAATTTTAATTTGATTGATAACTCCAAAGTGGAATACCTCTTCTTCCATTCGCATTCTGAGGTAGTCCAGATTAAATTCCCGCGAGTGAACCAAATCGGGATTGGATTCCATTTTCCGGATGGTATTAAGCGCCAGCTTTAACTTTTTTCGGAGATCAGCAGTTTTATACTGCTCCAATTTGAGCTTTTTGTCCCTATCCTTGAATTGCAGCTTACCATACACTACTAATCCAATCACCACTAAAGCTAGTCCAATAGACACAAAAATCCAATGATTCAAATTCCCCAGTTGCCCAGCAGACCCAGACGTATTGGGAATGGTAGATGGAGGTGAGGATGCAATTTTCACAGGTACAGAAACCTCAGTCCGTGATTCTCTGAAGATGAGATGATGGGACATAATCACTATCGAATAAAACTCAAAACCTCTTAACTATAAGGAACCAGAGAGAGTGTCTTACACTGTCAATTTTGCCGGAGCGGTGATCATTTCGCCATCCTCTTACAATTGGTGCAAGTTTTTCTGCCTTAATCTTAGCTCCATAATTCGAGTTGTTGACGATGTTTTTGACTTTCTTTTGGAACCCTTTGTGCTTCTCCTGAGAAGGAGAGCTACGGAAATTTCCCTTGTCCGGTGCAGGGGTGGAGCTTCTAGCCATATCCATCCATCGGTTATTAGTTTCGATTAGTTAGTCTTTGGGTACTAACCTATATCATAACCTGGTGTTCGCCACCAGTTTCTAGCTATAAGGAGGCGAACTAGCTCAACCAATCATCCAGAGGTTTTCCTCAGCAGAAGCGTCCCAAGGATATAACGGGCTTTCCCCACCCCTACGGGAAGGCATCCAAAGCATCTATAGTATTGTGCCAAGTATTGTGGCAATTTGGGTAAGCCATTGAAGCCTTTTGCATGAAAGCCTTTTGCCTTAGTTTAGTAATAGTGTTGCTATCGTGGATTACCCAAAGCCCAACTTAAGGAACAATTTCAAGATACTCTATAGCTTATGTATGTAAGCATTCAGCTAAGGCCGATTGGCGCTATAGCTGATCTGGGATAAGGCAATAGCTTAGCTATTTAGAACAAGGATGCTTTGCTCCGTAACGTTGCTTAGTAAAATCAATCGGTTTACCCCAAACAACGTGGAGATAATATGCCCCACGATACTTTAATTTACCGATAGCTTCCGGTAAAAGCACACCGTTGAGCTTTGGCTGTCGCCAACGGACACCACGATACTTACCAACAATTTTTTCGGATTTCATCTCAAAATTTACCGGATCATTTTCATAGGTAATACCACGGTAAGTGAATTTCATTATTTTATCCTCTTAATTGTTTGTTATATCTGTAATTGATCACTCCAAGTCAGAGCCTATACTTAGAGAATGCCCGAAAGTTAGACTAACGGAACAGTAAGCATTCAGCCTAGAGCTATCAGCTATCCGCTGATTGAAGGTTGTCCAAGATAACTCATGTACTCGCTCCTCTCAGGAAAATTTCTAAGTTTTGCTTGATTGAAAAACTGACGGATTTTGTGCTGATAGCTCAATGCTTACAAGTAACAAATCTGGTTGAGTGACTTTACTCCTAAAACCCTTGATTTTATGTAGAGAGCAGTTGAGGAGTAGCGAAACCAAAGCAAATTATTGCCAAGGTTGGTTTCACTATGTTAAAATAATCCCTGGCAGAGAAAAAATCACTCAACCAGGTAAAAAATTTACCGAAACAGCAATAAAATTGGCGTTGCTGAATTAAAGAATGAATGCGCGATTATCTGGTTTTATGACAGCCCCCTAAATCCCCCAAGCGAGCAATCCCTCGCTTGGGGGACTTTGAGAGTTTTGTTCCCCCCAAGCGAGCAATCCCTCGCTTGGGGGGCTAGGGTGTGTTTTCAAAGTTTTCCGCAAGATATTAGATCCCCCCCAGCCCCCCTTATTAAGGGGGGAGCCATACTCAAAGTCCCCCTTTTTTAAGGGGGATTTAGGGGGATCTCGGAGTTTGAAGACACGCCCTAGGGGGGCAAAACCATACCCAGAATCAGCAACGCCATAAAATTAACTATCATCCTGACGGTGCGCTTTCCAATGGGCGAGTAAATCGCCCTTGGGTCGCACCGCAAGATCCCCAAGCTGCTGTAGCTTGGACTATCAATCAGGCTTGCTCCCTTACCTACCTTCTTATTGCTAAGTTCATCATCAGGACATTATAAAATTTGGCTATAGGATTTTCCGTTGAAAAACCAGCGATTAGGGCATCTTGCTGATAGTGTGGCAGTACGTTCCCGTAGCGGCTCCAAAGGAGCATCGCATAACTAAGGGTAAACAACCCCCGCCATTACCTGTCTTTTTCTAGTTGGTATTATCCTTAAGCATTAGATAAACTGCCCAAATCCCCATGGCTCGCAAATAGTGACTAGCCCGGAATGTCCCTGCTGCTGTAATTGCTTCTGGTGTCCTAAATTGCAAGCCATGATCATAAACCTGCCTCACCACTGCTTCAGTTATACGTAAAGCTTCATCTTTCATGCCTTGCTGAATCAGAAATGCTGCTAATCCAAAATTAATTCCTGTCCACACTTCCATCGGATGAGTGGCATCAGGATCTTCTGGTGTGCCATCGGGTCTGACTCCATTAACTGCTCCGAGTTGACCCTCATGGAACTTTAAAAAACAGGCATCATACACAGTCTTGAGGGCTGAGAGAGTACACTCTGGGGGTACAATATCCGGTAATCCCAGTAACTGAGCATAAAATTGACCACACAACTGGTCTGCCATCACCACATCTGAGCCACTTTCACTATCTAGTTGATAGTAGTGCCCATTCCACAGCTTTTCTTGATAAATTGGCATAGCTTGTGCTAACCATTGGCGATAGCACTCAATGGTGTCTTGAATGGAATCTAGCTCAGGTACTTCTACGAATGGGGATGTTGGTGGATAATTTTTGGTCAGAATTTCTCCAATTGCGATCGCACTCTCCAAGGCCGCTAACCACAACCCCCCACAGTAAGCACTTACTCCCTGCAATCGCCAATCATCAAAGGTCTGATCTGGTGCGCCATAGTTTTCTGGTATCCCATCTCCATCTTGGTCAAACCCCTTGAGATAAGCCAGTGCCTTGACAATGGATGACCAGCACTCCCACAAAAACTCTATATCTGTAGCGCTAGAAAAGACAAAATCCCGATAGACTTGTAAAACAAAGTCACTGGCTAAATCCTTCCACTGGTTACAATCCTGGTAGCTAGTATAATTCGTCTGTTGCCAAGGATGCTCATTGGGAGCTCCTAGGTCATGGGGAGTAGCATCCGCAATTTTACGGACAGCTTGAGCTTGGTTGTAGCCAATAATACGCAG
Source organism: Moorena sp. SIO1G6 (assembly GCF_010672795.1). Classification (NCBI taxonomy): domain Bacteria; kingdom Bacillati; phylum Cyanobacteriota; class Cyanophyceae; order Coleofasciculales; family Coleofasciculaceae; genus Moorena; species Moorena sp. SIO1G6. The sequence continues at coordinate 32,651 of NZ_JAAHFZ010000056.1, read as the reverse complement.
TGTTTCATCCCTGGTCGGGATAGCTCGGGCAAAGGCTTCTAGCACCGCTTTATCCAGTTTCGGCCACAGCATTGCTAGGGCAAAAGAACCATAGAGCCGCACATCCAGGCTTTCGTACCAACGGTAATCTAGACATTCTAATACACCAAACTGTCCAATTGGGTCAAGTTCAGTTGCTGCTGTCCAGAGAGTACCGCCATCCGTGAGCAAGTACAGCTCATTAAACAAGGCCATCTTGAACCAATTCGGTAAATCTTCCTGATTTAAAATCGGTTCTTGCCATGATTCAATTTGTTCTCGCCACAGATCATGGTGCTTGAGAGCAGTGCGCACCATCGGCCAGCCATTATTACCGTTGCGTCCAAAAAAGTCCGTGTATCTCCGGTAATAGTTAATACCTAATTTAAATTCGGTCACCGGGAAGTCCCAAGCCAGGATAAAGGGAATTTTGCGGGTTTTACCTGGACGAAGGGTAAAGCGAATTGCGATCGCGCAGGCAATTTGTTCTCCTGGTGCCGCTGGGGTTTCATCTTGATGGTCTACCAAGCTACCATCCGTAGCAAAGGTATCCCAAACCTCAGCACCATCACCAACTGGATTCCAGCGACCGTGGTAGAACACCTCCATACTGGGATTAGTAACTGTAGCCAGGCACAATTGCCCTTCCCCTTCTTTAATATCATCCCCCAGTCTCACCCGGTCTAGAACAAATCCGACCCGATAGTGATCCACAATCCACTGATTCAAATTCCCGGTACTATCTCCCCACCGAGGCTGGTACTCATACACCGGACTACCATCATCCCTTACCCGCACCTCGGGATTTTTAATCCCATTGGTAAACCAACCCACCATATTCTGCCAAGTGAGCATGATGCTAACGGTAATCGGGGTATCAGTAGGGTTGTGAGCCGTCCACTCAAACACCGCCACCGGGTAACTACTTTCCTGATAACATCCTGCCCAAATCGGAGAAAACTGCTCACAGGTTAGTTCAGTCTGAAAGACATTTTCATAGGTAAACCAACTGCGAGGATACAAAGCATAGTAGTGACCAGAAACCTCTGAGCTGTTTTCCTCACCTTTGCCTTGGGTTGGATACCATTCCCAAGAGCCTAGCTTACCATCCTCTGGTGGTTGAGTACATAAAGCATAAGCCATCGGCTGAGAATGCTCTGGTTGTTCAAATACACTAAATTGACAACCGGGGAGGCTTTTAAAGATGTGTTCTCCCCCATCCAAGTGCCATAAATTAAAATCTCCTCGGGGAGAGCGACCAATACAACCAGCCCCAAATCCCCCCAAGGGCATGCCGTGCCAAGGCCCATCATCCAGATTACTTGGGTAACGGACAGTATAAGGTTTATCCCAGCCTAGTCCCAGGGGACGTTGCCAGCTACACTCAGGAATTTTTGGCCGTGGTGGTTGATAGATCATTCCCTGATTTTGACACTCCCCATAGCTAGAAGCTAGGGGATTCTTGGTTCAACGAGGTTACTTGCTCTTCCAGGCCGGAACCAAGAAGAGTAGAGGCATCCTCTCCCCAAGCGTTGATTAAAGTTCCGGTGTGCCCCACCGTACTCAAGGCTCTTGTGAGAATATTTTTGGCGGCGTTGTGGTCGCGATCTAACCGACACCCGCACTTGCAGATATGGGTTCGAGTCGATAATGACTTTTTGACCACTTCACCACAGTTGGAACAGTTTTGGGTTGTATAAGCAGGATTCACCGCAACAGTTATCCTGCCCAACTTTTCGCCAAAATATTCCAGCCACTCTCGAAACTGGTACCAACCTGCATCATTAATCGACTTGGCTAGACAGTGGTTTTTAACTAAGTTTTTGACCCTTAAATCTTCATAGGCGACCAGGTCGTTAGACCGGATTACGCAACGTGCCAGTCTCTTGGCATGTTCTTCACGTTGTCTACTTATTTTAAGGTGCTGTCTACCTAGTCTATTAACGGCGTGTCTTAGGTTAGCAGAGCCTTTCTTTTTTCGAGAAACTCGACGTTGATGAAATTTCAGACGTTTTTCGACTTTTCTATAAAACCTAGGATTAGGCTCGGAGTATCCATCAGAATCTGTGTAAAACTCTTTTAGTCCAACGTCTAATCCAACGGCAAAGCCTGTCGCTTCTAATTGTTCGTGGTTATCTACCTTGACGCAGAACTGGATGTAGTAACCATCAGCTCTTTTGACAATGCGAACTCGCTTTATTAACTTTTGGTCGAATTGCCATAAATCCCAAGTCCCCTTGAGCTTGACGTTTCCGATCCCTTTCTTGTCGGTAAATTTGAGGGATTTTTTGTCGGGCGATAATTTCCAGCCAGACTGTTTATATTCAACAGAGCGAGAATGTTTCTTAAAACGGGGGTAACCCTTCTTCCCTGGTACCTTATTCTTGCAGTTGTCGTAGAACCGCTTTATTGCTCGTTCTACGTTTTCGACTGAAGCCTGACATGCATGACTATTTAGGTCTTTAACAAACTTGAATTCATCCCTTAATTGAGTGTTGTAGCGATAGAGTTCCTTTTTTCCAACCCCGCGATTCTCCATCCAGTATCTCAGCACTTTGTTTCGGACAAATCGCGATGTCCGAATAGCTTCGTCAATGGCTATTTTTTGGGATTCCTTGAGGACTGCTTTGAACTCCATTACTAGCACTCTATATCACCTCCGCATAGCGGCTTGCTTTGCTTACTATTATAGTCGATATATCAGAGCCAAGGTTCCAGGAACAGTTAGGGAATAAATTCCCTTCGGGCTAACCCCATGAATATAATTCAGGGGCTTGCGCCCTCAGATTTTCGGTCACATGCTCACCTAACTATAGCTGCTTTAGTCAGTTGGGTCAACCAACAGCCCCTAGCCACGCCACTGATCTGCTTGGGTCGGACAAAACTAAAATTAATTCTTGAAATAGGGAGCAGGGAGCAGGGACTTCGGAGCAGCGATTTGTACCTCATGGGTATAAGAGTCAATCCTTCCCCTTTGATACACATTTTGTTTATTTTGTCAATGCTTAAGTCCTATTTATGAGGTTTTACATGAGTTTTATGAGGTTTTACATGAGGTTTTACATGAGATTTATGAGGTTTATGAGGTTTTACATGAGGTTTTACATGAGGTTTTACATGAGGTTTTACATGAGGTTTTACATGAGGTTTTACATGAGGTTTTACATGAGGTTTATGAGGTATAATAGCGTTTCTCATAGCTATGAGGTACACATTATTTTTTTCCTCTTCCCACTTCCGACTTCCGACTTCCCATATCCGCTGCTCCCTGCTCCCTGCTCCCTGCTCCCTGCTCCCTGCTCCCTAAAAACTTAGGTGCGCTTGACCCGTAATTAAATTCGCCACGGGTCGCACCTCAGAAATTTTCACCTCACCAGTCGTAGAATTGCTATATGAGTTTTTACATGAGTTTTTACATGAGTTTTTACATGAGTTTTTACATGAGTTTTATGAGATTAAAAACTGTGGAGAATACTAATCTAGTATGTGTAGTGAAACTAAAGAATGTAATCAATTCTTTTTTCCTACAACCCTATTGTAAACAGTAAATCTAACAGGAGTTAGTATTAACAATGGTTACATCTCATGGTGATCATGAAGACGCTCATATCTTCGGTGTTGTTGGGGCAAACGGCTCTATTGTCTCTGGTAAAGGCTTCAAGGTTGACAAAAACCGGGGAGGGATTTACATGATCAGGTTTGATCAGCCATTTGCAGAAATTCCTGGAGTAACCTGTACAATTTATGGGCATTCTTGGATGAGTTTTATGATGTCTATTTCAGTCGTTGAGATTACACCTAATTACTTCGTATGCCAAACTTCAACACCCGATCGTCCTGAAGATAGTGGTTTCAGCTTTATTGCTGTTGGTGAGGTGTAGCTGAGTGGGTGACATGAGCCCTAAAAAGCTTAGTATATAAGGCTTTGATGCAAATGAGCTTAGGGAAGATACAGTCCCAAATTAACCCTAGATTCATTTAATAGCAAGCTCAAACCCTTATAACTCAGGTCAGTTCGGGATAAGAAAAAGATCTAATAGCTGTTCGCGTAGCGCACGCTACGCGAACAGCTATTAGCTATTAGCTTTGGGCCAAGGCTCACGCTACGGTAATGGCTCAGGGCTGACGGCTGACCGCTGATGGCTGAATGCTTACGATAAAAGGCATCACAAATCAGGCTATTGATTTTATAGTTGAGCTTTCTTCTAAATACTCCAACGTTTTAAGCAGACGAACTGCTGATTTATAGGCTTCTTCAGTTAATTCATGACGTTCCTGAGGGCTATCAACTAGGTCATTCACCACTAACTGCAAGCAAACAATCATTGGGGTCAGGTGAGTTCGCACTTCATGGGAGGTCTTGACTAACTCCTTTTTGACGACATTTTTAATATCTCCATTGCTATTGTGCTCAAACTGCATCTTGTACAAACGAGAGTAGTAACCCTCCTTGTTAAGCAGTTCTTTATGGGTGCCAATCTCAACCACTTGCCCTTTGTCCATAACTACGATTTGATGAGCTTTTTGGATCGTGGACAGTCGGTGAGCAATCACTACCGTTGTGCGATCGCGACAGAGTTCATCAATAGCTTGTTGTACTAGCCGTTCGGAAACCGTATCTAAAGCACTGGTTGCTTCATCTAAAATTAAAATATCTGGATTCCGCAGCAGTGCCCGGGCAATGGCCATGCGTTGACGTTGTCCACCGGATAAGAGTACACCGCGATCGCCTACTTTGGTATCAAACCCTTGGGGTAATTGCATGATAAATTCATAGGCATTGGCTCGTTTCGCTGCTGCAATAATATCTTCCTCGGTCACATCTGTCATTCCATAAGCAATATTGTTGCGCACCGAATTATTAAATAAAAACGTATCCTGACTGACAACCCCCATCGCTTGTCTGAGGGAACGGATATCGTAATCCTTCAAATCTGTGCCATCGATAGTGATTCGTCCTTCAACTGGGTCATAAAATCGTGGCAACAAATCTGCCAAGGTTGACTTACCGGCACCGGAAGCACCTACCAATGCCATAGTAGTGCCTTTAGGAATCGACAAATTCACCCCATTGAGTACCGAATCCTGATGACCAGGATAGGCAAAGGAGAGATTTTCAATGCGAATTTCTTGGGATAGCTTCCTGTAGATATTTTTGCCATTGCTCATGATCGGTTTGTTGTCTCTGCGCAAAAAATCCGCCACGATTGCTGTACTAGCAGACACATTAGCAAACCGACTTCTTTGCCCATTCAACTGACTGATTACTGGTAACAAACGGAATAGTAAGAATAAATAAATCCCCAAAACAGTAGATATCGCTTCCAGTTCTTCTGCTGAACTATCTTGCAACAGGAGATTTTTGCCCACAAAGACGATGGCTAAAATTGCCAATATTCCCGAGACTTCATTAATGGGGTTAATTGCCGCAAAATTAGCCTGGGATTGAAATTCAGCCTGTTCACGTTCATCAATAACTTTTTCAATCCGTTGATATTCATCTTGTTCATTACTAACTGATTTGATTAACCTAATTCCCGTTAATATTTCCAGTAATGAACCTGAATATTTTCTTGATTTTTCTGATAGAATTTTACCAAATTGCTTAGACCGCCTCACAAAAACTTGATTAATAATGAATACGCCCAATAATAAAATACTTGTTGCAATAGTGAGTTGCCAGGAAATCGAGATTAGAAGAAATACAAATACAAAAATTGTGATTACCGTCGTAAATAATTGAATGGCAATTTTAATGGCATTAGCGGCTCGACCAATTTCTTGACTAATCCGATTTATAATATCACCAATTTTGGTCTTAGCATAAAAATCTAGATCCACATCCAGTAGTAATTTTATCCCTTCTTTACGAAAGGTATTAATTAATTTTTTGGATAAATGGGTAGACACTAAGATATTGACATAGTTAGCTACATTTTTCAGGACAATGGCTAAGAGCACTACCAGTACCATGAGCAGCAAGCGATCGCCCCCTTCAAAGCCCTCAAAAAGAGCCATAGTTTTCTGAATGATAGGGGGGGCTTTGCTTAGCTCTAGTTTCTTTTGACCTAAAAACTCCAGCATTAACGGCACAATTATGGTTGTACCGACACTATTAAACATGGCACTGGAAAATCCTAGCAGGACAGTCAATACAATCAAGATAGGATGGCGTAGTGCGTAGCTAAGGAGTAATCGATTAGGAGACATGATTACTGTTTTTTTCTTGTTGAGTGTTGACTGTTGACTGTTGGTATAGGGGAAGACTTACTGGTGCTCCATTCAAGCATAAACAGTCAACAAAAAAGCTGTTAGTTAGTGAGCAAAATTATATGTTGAACAGCTTAGCAGATTATAAATCAGCAATAACATCTGCAAGAACTGCCGCCATGGCATCAACACTATGGTACTTCACACATAGCTCCCTGGCTTGAAGTCCTTTATGATTGGCAGCATCTAGATTCTGAAATATCTGTTGAATCCCCTCAGCTAGTTGTTGTGGCGAACTAGGCTCAACCAGATAACCGGTATCACCTAAAATTGTTGGGATATCCCCAACACGGGTAGACAAAACTGGCTTAGCCATTGCCATACCATCTGTCAATTTTAAAGGAAACTGAGCTCTAGCCGCCAGAGTATCTCGCTGGGGAACCACCACAATATGAGCCGCTGACACGACCTCTGGCATTTCTTCGACTGGGGTTCTGGGCAATTTAAGAATCCAACGTCCCCATTGTTTGATCAGTTGTTGATCATAATCATCATAGGGACTGCCTCCTACAATCACCAATCTTAAGTCTGGCTGATTGAGATACTCTAGCGCTACTAAAACATCTTCAACTCCTTTGTGGGGTCGTGGCGCACCAGGAAACATTAATACCCGATACTCCGATAACCCATAACGCTTCCTGCTCAGTTCTGGGTCATAGTGCTCGGGGTCAAACAGATCGGTATCTTTACCATTGGATAGATAGACACCACCGAAGCGTTCCTTGAGAAACTGAGTATCTATAGTGATAGCGTCCGCATAATTGACCAAGTTTTCTAGCCATTTGATATAGAGGGGATGGTCTGGATATCTCAATTGACCATCTTTGGTAATAATATCCCTACCGAACTGTTTAAGGGTTGGACGATACTGCCATTGGTCCCCACCATACCAACTTAGCTCCCAATCATCCATATCTAGAATGATTGGACGACGGCTAGTAAACTTTTTCAGCACAGACAGACCAAAACTGGTGGGTTTGGGTTTTACGGCATAGATAATATCGCCATCTATCTTTTTTAACAGGTCTCGGGCAGCGGTTAAGACCCCAGGATATTTACCACCAGGGACGGAAGTAATGGTAAAACCAGAAGGAGGAGTGGCATATAACTCCTTCCCAAACATAAATCCCACAATGTCTATGGCATAGTTGAGCTTTTTCAGGACTTGTCCGAGCAAAAATGCCCGGATAGCACCACCACCGGACAAGTCACTGACAACTAGGGAAACTTTTTTGTTCATCGGATTTTGATAAAACTGGTACACGATACATGGTGATCAACCTCTCGTGTGAAAGTTATTACTCCCCTTGGGTTTAGCAAGATGTCCCAATTACCACGCACTAATGCTCAAGACAGAGGGAGTCGGGAGCTTGTAGGGTGGGCAAAAACCATTTGATTCTTTTGAGTATTCATGATTAGATTACTTTGCCCACCCTACTAATGGTCTAATGGTCACTAAAGAGGAAGTCGGGAGTCGGGAGTCGGGGTAACAAAATTGAATTTACCTCATAATTATGGAATTGTCCGATAATCTCAACTCGGGAGCTATTCGGAAGTGCTTACCAGCTAAACCCAAGCGTGCTAAGGGTCAAATCTCAGGAAGACCAACCATTACCTGTCGATTTAGGTGGGGTGATTGACACTTTGCTAGATAAACACTTTAATCAGGGAAATGCAAAATGGCGCATAGAATCAGTATTCCCGTTTCAACTGCTATAATCTCAGGTGTGATCAACTATCAAGCTTTCCACACCCTAATCTAATCAAACAAAAAATCGACGAACGACACTAAGGGTGCATCTCCTAAAAGCTGTTTGACACGGTGGTGCGTTACGGGGCGGGCTATCCAAACCCTGACTACGAGGCGAAAAATGAAGGCTCCCCTAACACACCCTACGCAAAATTTTCAAATATGAGATGCACCCGACATTAACCCCTAAAGCGTTGAACGTTTCAGGGGTGTGGTAGATGGAAATTTAGAAAATAGGGAAGAAAGGGAAGAAAGGAAACAGAGGGAACATAGGGAACATAGGGTTAGTAAACAGCTAGAGAAAATGTCGCAGAGTCTACCAAAAACTATTATTATTTGTTAGACTTAAATTATGGTAACACCGACAGGGATTATTATGTAACTTAAATTAAAGCCGAAAACCAAGGTAAGATAGTTGCGGTTACATCCCGGTGTTAGACTTTTTTGACATTTTTATGGCGCTCGCGGGATATTCCCGAGAGCTTTGGGAGATACCCCCTGGATGCTATTGCATCTTGCCTTGGCGATCCTTGGTCTATCTTGGTAGACTTTGGTAGCTAAAAAGTATCGGACGTAAGAGTTGACCATTGCGGTGCGCTTGACTAGGTCAAGCGCACCGGTACATCCAGCCAATTGGTAAAGCTGTCCCTATGTGCCTACTCCATAGTTTGATTAGGCGATAATAGTTAATTTTTAATCATACCCTACACCGAACGCCTAAGGCGAACATTCTTAATTCTTAATCCTTAATCCTTTATGCGACGGGAACTCTAAGGCCAGCATCCTTGAGCCCATGGCGCTTCTGATGCCATTGCCAGGCGTTGGATAAGATGGTGTTTATATCGGAATACTGGGGATACCAACCCAGAAGTTTTCTGGCTTTGTCACTACTACCGACCAAAGCGGGCGGATCACCAGGACGGCGATCGCATTCTATAGCTTTGATGTTTTGTTTTGTGACAAATCTGGCTGCCTCAATCACTTCTTTGACTGAGAAGCCGTTGCCATTGCCTAAGTTAAAGATTTGACTATCCCCACCCTTTAACAAATAGTCCAACCCCAAAACATGAGCAGAGGCTAAATCCTTGACGTGAATATAGTCCCGAATACAAGTTCCATCAGCTGTGGGATAATTGGCACCAAAAATGGAGATCGACTCCCGTTTACCTAAAGCAGTAAGCAGCACTAAGGGGATAAGGTGGGTTTCGGGAGTGTGATCTTCCCCTAGCCTACCCTCTGGGTCAGCACCAGCAGCATTAAAATAGCGGAAGGTTACGGATTTTAAATCATAGGCGGTATGGAAATCCGATAGAATCCGCTCTACCATTAATTTACTCGCCCCATAGGGATTAATTGGGTTTTGGGGATGATCTTCTGGAATCGGTACAGTTTTTGGTACCCCGTAGGTAGCACAGGTAGAGGAAAAGACTAATTTTTTAATTGATGCTGCTACCATAGCTTCCAGGAGTGTTAGTGTCCCGGTGACATTATTGCGGTAATATTTAGCCGGGTCAGTGACCGACTCTCCCACATAGGCATAGGCAGCAAAGTGCATTACTGCACTGATATCATAGTCTCTAAAAAGATTGTCGAGTAATACCCGGTCATTGGTATCACCGACAACTAGCTTCACCTTTAGAACATCTTCGACTATGTCTCGATGACCATAGACTAAATTGTCTAGAACCACCACGTTGTAGCCAGCTGCCAAGAGTGCTAATACAGCATGGGAGCCAATATATCCGGCTCCCCCTGTAACTAGCACAGTTGCTTTGGATTGCGACACTTGAATACCTCGCTAGTCTAGATTTTTGCTTTTACCAAATTATTCCCTGGGATTGCTTGTAATTCCGCAAATTTGGGTAAAATAGTAATCCCATATGGAGATGCCAGATTTGATTTGGTGATGCTTGAACCTAATTGTGACGTAATAGTCAAGCTGATTCATTATTCCGGTTAATTATTCTGGCTTCAAGCCCCACCTCCTAGCGGTAAGGGGGTTGTGGGATTCAATGCCTGTCAGATGCGCTTTGACAACAGTTAAAACAATGTCCCATCCATCAGGATGCTCACGGGGGAGTGCTTATCTAGTCTGGGGTAAGGTAGTATTTCTGAGATAATCACAACCAAGATGGATGTCTTAAGGAAACCCTGAGGCTAATAACGGCTAATAACAAAGGCTTGGTTGTCATCCCACACTTTCCGGTCTCGAAAGTGTGGGTAGTTATCACTGTGCGTCCCTAATCAAGTAACTTGACAATCAACTAATTTCACACGACCAGTCTGAACATGATCAAATATCCGATTAATCTGGTGGCGTTCTGCGTCGCTTATATTGTAATCGCAGAGGAAGGCACTCGTCAGCTGTAGATACTCTTGACGGCTCAATTGACCCCTGGTAATCATCTGGTTTACCATTGTCTCTATGTCCAGGTTGGATTGGCGTTCAGGTGTAGACGCCACAGATTTATGCTTTAGTCGGTGGGAAATCAAAAATGGCGATTCTGGGGATAGAGCGATTTTCATGATTATTTAGCACCTCTGTATAATTCAATCGAGCCAACCTGAATGGTTAGGGTCAAAGGAAGTATTGTGAGTAAAGAATAAATTTTGATGCTAGAAAAGACAGTTGACTAGGAACCTCCTTGACCATTTACTCTCTGTACCAGGCAAGCTGGCAGTGTCTTTACCCGTTGCTCTTTATCATGACACCGCCATTACAAGCAAGATATCACAGCAAAGAAAGAAAAAAAACACTTAATTATTAATGCTACCGACTGATTTGCTAATTAGTAGACAAAATGGCGAAGAAATCATTCCCAAACGGTTGCTGATTAACAATCAGACCTGTGCTATGGCAGCTGAGTTAATCCACTGCTTTATTGAGGCTACTGGTAGTACCCAAGGGGAACTAGACCGTAAGTTGTTGGATTGGGAAGGAGATAGCCCTGACTACCGGGTTAAACGAGGTTTAGCCCATATTCTTAAAACGAGCTTCAGTACCTTTGAAGTTGTTAGCCCCATAGACCCTAAGGCACTCCGCCAACGAGTTTTTGCCCTGGCGGCTCAATCTGTTCCTAGTCGCCAGGCAACTCAGACTACTCTAGAAAGCCTGAGCACTGCTTTATCTGAGGAATTAAACCAGGAAGTGTTGCCTGAGCAAATTTCTAAAGGACTTTATGCGGATTTACAAGAAAATCGTATTCTGACTCAATTCGATCACCCAGCACCAGAGGCATTACTGCATCGCTATAATTTATCTCAAGTTCAGGGTATTTTTTATCGGGCATCTGAGATGACTCTGAATGCTCATCGGAATGTTCCAGGGGAGTATAAGCTATTAATCCGCTATTTGAAGTTGTTTCAGCTGATGACTTACATTGAAGGGGATGCGGACCATGGCTTCACGATTACTATTGATGGACCGACTAGTTTATTTAAGCCGAGTACTCGCTATGGTTTAGCGATCGCAAAACTGATTCCAGCCTTACTACACGTTACTAAATGGAGTCTCAAGGCTACCTTACAAAGCCGTGACTCTTACAGCGGTACGATCAAGACGGGGCATTTTAGCCTTAATGACCGCTGTGGCTTGGTGACTCACTATCCCCCTGGTAAACCTTACGACAGTATGTTAGAGGCTTCCTTTGCTAAGCGTTGGGAATCTCAGAAAACTGAGTGGGTATTAGAGCGAGAAGTGGATTTAATTCCTATTCCTGGTAGTGTGATGGTGCCCGACTTTCGGATTGTTCATCCTGATGGGCGAAATTTCCTATTAGAAATTATTGGTTACTGGCGTCCAGAGTATTTAAAGAAGAAATTCGCTCAGGTGCGCAAGGCCGAATGTGACAATTTGATTCTGGCGATTTCGGAACGGTTAAATTTGGATAAAGCTGGGGTTACGGTGAAGAATTTGCCAGCTCAAGTTGTTTGGTTTAAGGATAAACTTTCACCGAAAGCTGTGTTGGAGCTTTTGGAATAGTTTGGGAAAATGTATTCTTGTTAAGTGCGTAGTGGAGTGACCATGTTAAATTAGTGTAATAGAGCCAGGGAGCGGTGAGAACCATGGGTAGAGGAAGACGGGACAAGATGGCACTGAGTACAGAGCATTGGCATTGACTCGAAGCAATTAGCCGGATTGACACTCCCATCACTAAATCTTTCGCGTAGCGTGGCCTTTTGGCCAAGATTATAGTGAGGGATTCTTAAGAGTATAAAACCCTTAACGGCTGAGCCAAACAGCCTCTACACCCTCCGTTCAAATCATTGGGCTTACTTTTTCAAGGTTTTTATTGGTTTATCCTTCTAGCAGAGGCTTTTCAGCTTGCCGACCGGCACCTAAAAGGTCCATTAATATACGATAATCCTAGCATAGATTATCAAAAAGCGCAACAGATCCAGTCTCCAATTCCCCTCCCGCTAACATGCGCGGGTATAACGGGAGTCCCCTTGGAGTTGAATGATGGACAGGCACCAGCCCAAAAAATCCTTCATGCACAAATCTTTTTGATGTCCGATGAAGGAGAGCTGGCAATCGAGTTCATGGACAGATAACGAAATCCCTCAAGCTCTGAATCGGCATCGCAACACAGTGGGTCGAATCCGCCAGGGATTTCTAGAGAAAGGGGAAGCGCTAGCATTGGAAAGATTTGCGAGAAGAAAGCCCCCGGTCATTGGTGACAAGTTAAGAGAAAAAGCCTTTTGTCAAGAGGGGGGATTGCCTCAGGGTTCAAGTCGTGTGAAACTCAGAACAGACAAGTAATTGAGCCATGGTGAATCCTGATGAGCGGCCACCGAAAAACCCACCGAGACCATGCCAAAAAGACCCAACGTCCGTGAGCTTCGGTATCGCTAACAGGGTAGCCATCACTACCGCCATCAGCTACAGCAATGTAGAGCAAGCCATAATCATCATCCCCTGGTTTAGCATTGGGATTAAAGCCCAATTGTCCAACATTATGATCTGGGTAAGGCTCTTCAATGCGCAAAATCTCACGGGATGTTCCGACAAAAGTATTGCTAGAAGGGTTTGTTGCCTTCCACTCGCGAATTACATCGTGGTGGGCACTTTCGATAATCTTCTTGTTACTGTCAATAATTGGTTTGGTAACGGGGAAGTCAGGAGTACTGCCAGTTTTAACTTCGCTAGTTACAGTATAAAAAATTCCATTCTGAGCAAATTCTGGATGAAAAGCAAAATAAGCGAAGCCCTGTTGAGGAGTTTCATAAGTAAAGTCTGCACAAATTAATTTTTTCAGATTCATATAAACAGTAGCAGTGCCGTCAACAATGACATACAACTTGCCACGCATATCGTTAACAAATAATCGTCCGCTACCATCTCCTGCATGGGTAAGCAGGTTCAAGCGAGCAGCTTTGTTTCTTCCAGTTCCACTATTGGGAATTTGAACAACTTCTTCCAATCCCACAGAGAGTTCTGACTTTTTAATTTGCTCGGGAATGGGATCGGTTATCTGGGCAGAAGAAATCCTGCCAACAGCAAAGATGACCAATAATAGTGATAAAATAAAACATAGAAGGCGATTTTTTTTCATAGATACATAATATGAATGCCCCTAAGTTAAGAGCGCGGACGCTAAAAATATAATAAATCCAAAAATACGAAACCCCTTGTTATAACTAGCTTGTGAGACTAGATTGTGAGCAATTTAGGTTGGAGTCATGGTGGCATAATGTGGTTTTTTGTATGTTACAGATCAAGGCACTGGTTGCATAATTCTTGCCCACTATAGCAATAGTAATAGAAACTACTGATAGTCCTGTTATAAATTGTTACTATAGTAGTTTATCCCTATTAACCAAGTCTTAGATACTAAGACCTAGACACTCGTTGGTGCATTCTACAGATTAACTATAATGGAAGATTCAAAAACTATAACCAAACCCAAGCATATTGTTTTAACCTCCCATCCTAACTCTTCTAGATGCAATTCTCCAGCAATTAACTGGGGAGAAAGTGACCCCCTCAAACGAGGACCTATTGTCGGTACCTTAGTTAACTCAGCTCATCGCAATGTTATTGGTACTCACTCAGGCTCCTATTCAGTGTATCGAGCTTTAGCCGTAGCCAGTGGCACACTCGAGCCCAATCACCGCCCGGATCTCACCAACACTGCTCCCATCGTTCCCATTGGTCCTCATCCCAGTTGGACTGACCCTAATTTGATTGTCTCTCTCGACCCCTTTGGGGCGATGGTAGGTGAGGTTTATAGCGATTTATATCAGCAGGGATATGACATTAGACCCACGATTGCCATCACCAAAGCTCATATTAATATGCCAGAACTACAGGATGCTGTAGATAAAAAGCGTTTAGCAATTGATGGCAAAATTATTAAAAACGATGGTAGTTTAGTAGTCACTAAAGTAGCAATTGACCCGGTTTGGTATCTACCGGGAATTGCCCAGCGATTGGACATTCAGGAAAGTTACCTGCGCCGTGCTCTATTCCAGCAAACCGGTGGCATGTTCCCGGAACTGATCACCCGCCCCGATTTAACGGTATTCTTACCCCCCATTGGTGGTATCACTGTTTATTTAATTGGTGATGTAGCAGCCATTACTGAACCCAATCGACTGCTGGCTGTACGAGTTCATGATGAATGTAATGGTTCTGATGTTTTCGGTTCCGACATCTGCACCTGTCGTCCCTATCTAGTCCATGGTCTAGAAGTCTGTGTCCAAACAGCCCAAGCTGGAGGTGCAGGTGTCATTGTTTATTTCCGTAAAGAAGGTCGCGCCTTAGGTGAAGTAACTAAGTTTCTAGTGTATAATGCCCGGAAACGTCAGCAAGGAGGTGATAGCGCTAATGCCTACTTCAACCGTACAGAGTGTGTCGCTGGGGTTCAAGATATGCGCTTCCAAGAACTAATGCCTGATGTGCTCAATTGGCTGGGAATTAAACGAATTGACCGTTTTGTCTCCATGAGCGATATGAAATATAACGCTATCGTTGAATCCGGTATTGAGATTATTCAGCGCATTCCCATTCCAGAACATTTAATTCCCGCTGATGCCCAAGTAGAAATCGCTGCCAAAAAAGCTGCTGGTTATTACACTGAAAATACAACTGAACAAGATGCGATCGCATTAGCTGAAATTCAAGGGCGCGGTTTAGCCGATTAGTATTTATCGTCAATAGTCACAATAGTCAATAGTCAATAGTCAATAGTGCTTAGTTAACCCCGCATTGCCTATTCCCTAATTCCCTGTTACCTATGTCACCTCTGGAGAATGCACAACAGCAGTTAATCGCTTACTTAAGAACCCCATTGGCAATTCGGGAGAGATGCGATCGCATTTTCACCTTAGCTAGTGCTGACCAGTTGCAGTACTTTCGCTGCAATTTAACCAAGCTAGAGCAAGTAGCTAACTATGTCATCGAGGTAATGCACCAGCACTACCCCGATTTCCAGATTCCATTTCATAGTCGCTGGCGGCATTTTGAGGTAGGAAATGTCCCTCGTCTTCGGGAACTAGACCAGAAATTGGCAGGATTCACTCCACTCCAAAAAGCCCAAACCAAATTCGACTTAGTCATCATTAGCGTCCTGCTCGATGCTGGAGCTGGCAGCAATTGGCAGTATCATGAACCAGAAACCGGACTAGTGTTTCGCCGTTCCGAAGGATTAGCCGTTGCTAGTTTCCGCATGTTCTGTCAGGGAGCTTTCTCCAGCGACCCAGACCTACCTTGGCAAGTCGATGCCAAAGGACTTCAATCCTTGAGTGCCCACCACTTAGCCCAGGGATTCCAGGTCAGTCAAACCAATCCACTCATAGGCATAGAGGGTAGGCTAGCCTTACTACAGCGCTTAGGGCAATCCCTAGCTATTATACCACAGATGTTTGGCAAAGTCAATCCTCGTCCTGGCAACTTAGTAAATTACTTGGTAAATGACTTGGTAAATTACCAATTGCTAGATAAGTTGCAGGTTACCAAGGGATTGCAGGATAGCAACTTGAACCTTGAAAGTTGCCAAGATAACCAAACCTGGGTCAAGCCACTTACAGATTCACAACCGGCCCAAGAGCAACCTGCAACTTGTCAACCAGCTAACCTACAACCTGGCAACCAACAACCTGCAACCTGTGAACCTGCCAACCTTCTGAGTGCCACTAACCTATTCAGCACCGTCCTCGAAGGATTAGGGGATATTTGGCCAAGACGAGAATCCATAGCAGGGGTCAACTTAGGGGATGTGTGGCAACATTCTGCTCTCAAAGGGGATAACTATGGTTCCGAGTATGTACCATTTCACAAACTCTCCCAGTGGTTAACTTACTCCCTATTAGAGCCATTGCAGGAACTGGGTTTAGAGATTACTGAACTTGAGCAGTTGACCGGCCTAGCAGAATATCGAAATGGGGGCTTATGTTTAGATCTAGGATTACTAGAAGTCAAGGATAGCGCTATTTTACAACAGTCTCACTTACCCAGCTCCGAAGTGATTATTGAGTGGCGAGCACTCACCGTTAGTTTGCTAGATCAAATAGCAGGAACTATTCGTCAACAACTGAACCTGAGTGCTACTGAATTGCCACTAGTAAAAGTTTTACAAGGAGGAACTTGGACAGCAGGACGTAGAATTGCTGCTCAATTAAGACCAGGAGGCTCTTCCCCGATTCAGATAGAAAGTGATGGCACAGTCTTTTGACAAAATTTGACCTGCTCAATTGGGTACTCAAGTCTAGTTGGGTGATCTAGTAGTTGGTTCAGTTACCCATTACCCATTACCCATTACCCCTTACCCCTTACCCCTTACCCCTTACCCTCAATAGCCTTTTTTCGTTCTTCGAGGATACTGCGAATGGAAGCTGTATCCAGAATTCCCACAACTACACCCTTCTCACTAACCACAGGTAGCTGCTCTAGCTGCTCTTTCTCCATAATTTTGACAACGTCTAACAGGGAATGGTCTGATTGAACAGTTCTCAAAGTCTTAACAGACTTCATCAGTGCTCTTACTGGAGTCACCGGCCAATTAGAGGTAGGAACAGTTTTGAGATCATCGACTATCACAACTCCTAGCAGTTGGCCCGCTTCATCAGTTACTACAAACTTGCGCCACTGATTTTTACCGATAATGTACTCGTTGGCAAACTCCCTTAGAGACAAATCAGCGAATACAATTGGGCTGTTGGCAATGACCGCATCTTCTGCTGTCAACCCATCGAGCTGGTCTTGAACCATAGCAGATTGGGCAGACATGCCAGCATTTTGGAGCAAGAACAAACCAATTAAGGCAAACCAGATGCCATTAAAGCTACCATAAAGTAGGATTGGAAGCACTCCATAAATAATTCCTCCCCAACCAAAGAACTGACCAACACGGCTAGCAAATAACACACCTTTGTGTGGGTTGTCCGTAACTTGCCAAACCAGTGCCTTCAGGATGTTACCCCCATCTAGGGGTAAGCCAGGAATTAAGTTGAACAATGCTAAAGCCAAATTGATGGAGGCGAGGAGTCCAACAATTGATGCCAATGAACTAGCTAGATTAGCATTAGCCTGAACGGAATAGAGTAGAGCAAATAGTAGCAAACTAACAGCTGGACCAGCAATCGCAACTAAGAACGCCTCTAGTGGACTTTTTGATTCTTTCTCCAGGCTAGCTAGACCACCAAATAGGAAGAGAGTGATAGATTTAACCTCAATTCCCTGCTGAATCGCTACAAAACTGTGTCCTAGTTCATGAGCTAAGACAGAGGCAAATAACAAAAGTGCAGTCACAAATCCTAAAAACCATGGCAAAACACCGCTCAATCCTGAAAAATTTGTTAAGTCACCTCCGAAATCAAAGGTGACTAAAGCTAGGACTAGAAACCAGCTTGGATTCACATAAAAGGGAATCCCAAATAAATTCCCAACACGAATACTGCCGTTCATGCAGACTACCTCAAACTCTCCTAAGACGTTTTTTTATACCAAGTTGGCTTCTAAGGTAGTAGATAGGTTATGGTTCATAGTTAACATTTCATGAAAAATAGTTCATGAAAAATAGTTCATGATACCATTGCCAGTTATCCTTGGCAGTAAAGGGTTTATCGCTTTTGCCAATCAACAATCAACCAAGAGCAATGAACAATTAACCTACCTGAAGGCAACTCGATAGTAGTTTCGTCTTTCATGGTTCTATCGTAACGAAATGTAAAAGATTTGCCGATTGCTAAAATGCCGTAAAATCCGTCCACGCTTAGTGCGGTTTTAGGAATGCAGGTGGTTTGACCCCTCTCTGTTTCCATCGGCATAATAAAATTAAGCACCGCTCTTAGCTCAAGCGTGTTTAGAGCAACATCTTCTTTAAGCACTACCCCCCTTCCTACTAGTAAAACTGACTAAACGATGTCCGTCTTTCAAACCAAAAGCACCCACTCTTACAACCAACAAGACATCCAGCAAATCCTCAATCTAGCCCTGGCACGTCAGGAAATGGTTGAAGAATTTTCCCGTGAACAGTTGGTGGAAATTGCTTCAGAATTAGGGATTTCAATCCACACTCTCTTGGAAGCAGAACGAGAATGGCTAGCCCAACAACAAGAACAGCAAAAACGTCATGAATTCAATAGCTACCGACGTAGCCAATTCAAAAAAAGTTTTGGAAAATTTGTAATCGTTAATAGTTTTTTATTGGCGATTAATCTAATTAACGTTGGTTTTAACTTTGCTGCCCTGTCTTGGTCTTTATATATTTTCTTGTTCTGGGGTTTGTGGATAGCACTCAGAGCCTGGAATACTTATCAAGTACAGGGCGATGACTACGAAAGAGCTTTCCAAAAATGGAAACTTCAAAACCAGGTCAAACAGATAGCCCAATCAACTTATTCTAGTCTCAAAAACTGGATTCAAGACCAAGGACTAACTACTAAGGACTAACATAAATAATTTGAGCTAAATCGCTCATCAACAATGTTTCTTCCTGAATATCTCCTAAAGCATGAGCCACTGCGATCGCTTTTTCATAAAAAGCCCGAGCTTCCAACAAGTTACCAGTGTCTTGATATAACTGGGCAAACAACTTTAGAGCAACAAGCTCTTCACGGCGATTGTTTTGTTCTTGTGCCAAAGCCAGATATTCCTTCAGTGCTTTCACCGCTTGCCGATTCTTACCTGTAGCGATATGGGTTAACGCTATACCCTTAATAGCACGAATCTGATTGAACACATTGTCAACTTTCTCAGCCAGTATCTGGGCAATGCGGTAAGAATACAAAGCATCTTTTTCCCGTCTAGCGGCGAGATAGGCATCTCCCAAGTTATTCCGGATATTCGTCTCACCCAACTTATCCCGAGAGCGACGCCGTAAAACTAGGGCAGCTTCATACCACTTAATCGCCTCGGGATAATTTCCCCCTTGAGCTGCCACTAAGCCTAAATTATTCAGACTCAACCCTTCACCGTCATCATCCTTAATAGTACGGGAAATGGTCAGTGCTTCCGTAAAAGCTTCCTGAGCCGCTTTGAGGTTTCTCGTTTGCAGCAATAATATTCCAATATTATTTATACTATAAATCTGTGGCTGAAAACTTTGTTGAGAACGGGCAGCACCCAAGCCTCGGCGCAAGGCTCGCTCTGCATCTTGATAGCGTCCCAACTTGGCGTAAGTCTGACCTAGGGAATTGTAAGTCTTACCCAATCCCTCAAAGTCACCAATTTGCTGATAAATTTCTCCCGCTTGGGACAAATACGCGATCGCTTCGTTCAAGTTACCACTCTGTTTGGCCAGCTCTGACTGTTCCAGGAAAAAATCTGCCCGATTTCTTGCTCTGCGGTCACTACGATTGTCTAAAGGGATTGCCAGTTGTTGGTCGATGCTCCGAGTCTGACCCCAAGCCATAGGGCTAGCCAACATTACCAAGGGAATAAAGGCTAGCGCTATGATTCCGGAAAGACTAGTCAGCAACCTGCTATGATTCGCCATACCAAAAGACTCCGTTTGATCAACGTTTCTGCTATTGTTGAACCTATAATCAAAGTACCCCGATCAAGGGTGCAAACTAACCGCCCCTTATTCACTCAAAACCGGTACTGCAAATAGATCAGATTCTTCTCGATTCTTGGCTTCGACCCCCAGATAGACCACCCGAATATCATCTGGTAAAGCAGCTTCCAACAGTTCATAGCCTTCTTGGAGTTCAGTTCTGACTTGAGCTGGAGTAATCATTTCTCCCTCCGCTTGCAGATAAGCCGCAATTCGCGTTTCACTCCAGTGAAAGGTCTGAGCCATGATTACCATCAACCGCACCGCTGGTGGCAGCTGTTCCAATGCCATTTCCAGATAACACCACAAGGGTGGTGGTGCTAAATTCAGGTTATAGTGAATAGATTCCACTGGTGGCAAGTCTGCCTGGTTAATACAAACCGCCGTTAGGTTTATAATCTGGTTTTGGAAGGACGTTGACTCTAGTCCATAATCCTCCCGCAAATCCATGCCACCCAGTTCGTGATAGATGTGACGCCAAGTCAGAGCAAATAGATATTCCGCCTGTACAGGCGATCGCGCTGAGTGGCGCACTAATGTATAGACAATAGGACTGTAGCGACAGAAAATTGCTGTAAAGTACTTCCCTTCAGACCGATGACGCTGAAACAAAGTCAGCAATTCCTGATCACTATGATGAAACAGTGATTTAATAAGTGGATGCTTAGATTCAGGAAAATTGGGAATTTGCACAATCTTTCAATAAAACCTGTAATTAGGAGAATTAGAGAGGTGCCCTTGACCTTAGGGAATTTAATTCGCCACAGGTCGCACCTGTAGATGCATCCTGATCTCACCACAACCCCCTCGTGTTGAGAAAGGGGAAATGCCGATGATTAACTGGCATTGGAGTTGATCAATCTCCAAACCTAGTATCCTAGGTCTGGACTAGACCTCAAGATGAAGGAGATGGATGCCGATACCAAGTCTACAACCTGTGGTGCTCCGATGCTCCTTCAGTTGAAGCTAAAATTGAGAAAAAGCGTTCGCGTAGCGTGGCCCAAAGGCCATCGCCAAGGTGCGCGCCTCCAAGGCCGTGAGGGATTGCTCACGGCCTTGGGTCGCACCTCAATGTCTGATGGTAATAATATTACCTACGATTGGACAAAAAGTTCATAAGGACCTTTAAACTAATTTATCCAGTTGCTAACTCTGTTTAAGTTTATGATTCTATCAGTTGATATTATTTCCTGGCTAACTTCGCCCCTGCCTCTTGGCGCATTTTTACCCTCTTTGCCTTTAGATAGCCTGTTTTCCACTCAAGGTATCATGGTGATGCTCCTAGGGGCCTATGCCTTTGCCATGTGGATGTTTTTGACCAGCGCTCCAAAAGTTCACACCATCATGGTGTCTGATTTGGCAATAGCGCGACAGTTTTATGAAGGCTTGCTAGAGTTATCCGCAGCAGAAGTCCCCCTACATTACTACTATAATTACGAGCAAACCATGGGGAGTACCAGCATTGACCCCCTATATATGTCAACCAATCTGGGAACCACCCAAGCGACCCAGTTCAGTGGTGCTGATGGGCTATGGTACCAGTTAAAGAAGAATACCCAGCTCCACGTGATTTCCGGAGCTAGCTTGGGCAATAAAAACCAACAACGTCACGTGTGCTTTGACCATGAGTGCTTGGATCAAGTTTTGATGCTGGTGCAGATGAGACGGCTGAAATACAAAGTGCGCACCCTCAAGCCCCTGAACTTTTTGGTCAAGGATGTGGACGATCGTGTAATTGAACTGGCAGAAGTTTCTAATTAGCGGTTAAATCAATAATGGTGAGTTAATCAGGGATTAGGCGGGTAACAATTGCGCGTAGCGCACCAGCCTAAGGTTTTACGCCTAATCACATTTACCAAAAATTTTGGGTAATCGCGCCCCGTCCTTATAGGACGGCTTTCTTTTTAAGTTAAAACTTGACAGTTTTCGCACTGCGTGTTATTATAAAAGTATAAACAAGAAACCAAAAACTAGATAAATACTATCTAATCATAAGTAGACAACGTAAAAAATATGTAAGAGATACATATTGCGTAATTTGGTCTAACGACTTAAACGTCTATGAAAAAAAATTAGATAAAAAAAGTATCTATCTATATGTAAAAAAAAGGTAAGGTACGGTGGGGCACACCGAAACCTAGATCTATAATATCTAAACTCTTATGGAGAATTGTCCTCTACCTTTCCTGGTTCCGACCTGGTTTGGCAAGACAGCTCGTTGAAGTAAGAATCCCCGTCCTTATAGGACGGGGAGTGTCAACATGTTTGAAGTCATTATCGCAGTACTTATTGTTCTGTTGGGTTCAGCCATCTGTGCTATGGCAGAAACGGCTTTGTTTTCAGTGCCTATCGTTAAAGTCCGACAGTTAGCGCAGTCAAACAAGCCTACACCGTTAGCACTACTGGCGATTCGCAAAAACATGAACCGGCCCATAGCTACCATTGTTATTCTCAACAACACCTTCAACATTGTTGGCAGCATCGTAATTGGTTCCCTTGCTGCTAGGGTCTTAGGAGAGGCTTGGTTGGGGGTTTTTTCAGGTCTATTTACCTTTCTCATTATTGTATTTGGGGAAATTGTCCCGAAAACCCTTGGTCAGATCTACGCCCAAAACATCGCCCTACTCGTGGCTCTACCAGTTCGGTTCTTAACCGTTGTGTTTACCCCTCTGGTGTGGTTGATGGAAAAAATTACTGCTCCGTTTACTAAAGGTCAAAAACTTCCTACCACCAATGAGGCGGAAATCCGGTTTTTAGCGAAGGTTGGGTATCAAGAAGGGGTGATTGAAGATGATGAAGCAGAAATGATCCAACGAGTATTTCAGTTAAATGATTTGACTGCATCTGATTTAATGACGCCGCGAATCCTAACCACCTATTTACATGGTAATACCACTTTGGCTGACGCTAAACCAAGCATTATTGCTTCGCCTCACACCCGGATGCCTGTGGTTGAAGACTCTATTGATAAAGTTATTGGAATTGCTCTCAAAGATGAGTTACTCACAGCAATCATTGAAGAAAAACATAACCAACCCCTTGCTTCTCTGATTCGTCAAGTCCGCTTTGTCCCTGAAACTGTTCGGGCTGATAAGCTACTGAAAACCTTTCAGCAAACCCGTGAACATCTGATGGTTGTACTGGATGAATATGGGGGTGTTTCTGGTGTAGTCACCCTGGAGGATGTACTGGAGGTGCTAACCGGTGAAATTGTTGATGAGACCGATCGAAACATTGATCTACAAGCAATTGCTCGTAAACGGCGAGAAAAAATGTTGCAATCTTATGGTCTTGATCAGGATTAGTTTTCGGAAAAGAATAAAGAGATAATTTTTATTTGAGATGTAAACAGATGATTGATAAAAAAAGCGATGCATTGCTGCTATCCTTTTCCTGTTCCCAGATCCGCTGTTCCCAGATCCGCTGTTCCCAGATCCGCTGTTCCCAGATCCGCTGTTCCCTTTAAACCAAGCTATATAAATTAAAAAACTAGATTTTTTGACATATTTGATAAGCTTTTTCTTCTGATTCTTCAAGAATTTGAAGTTGTGAGTATAGCTTTTCAATTGTCTCTTGATCGGGACTTTCTAGCGTCAAATTAAAAACTATACTATTGAATTTATTTTGGGCTGTTTTGACAACTTCTTCAGCTTTCCTACAAGATGGATTTCTGAATAGTTGATCAAGTTGAGGAAAACACCCACTTAAGCAAAACGTTAGTATAAAGATTATTATTCTCTTAGCTTGGGCAATAGTAGCAAATTTCATCAGACAAGGGTGTACCTTAAGTTAAGTCTAATACCCACTACTTAAGGAAATCTAGAGTTTCAGGAAATTTCATCAAAACCTTGGCCGTGGGCCACCCTTCGCGAATGAACGATTCCACAACTCAAGTACCTAGGATTTCAAGTCTTTTCTAGAGCATCACTTCAGTCAACAGAGTCTTCTGTTGGTTACTAATATACAGATCCACTATACAGATCCATGCTTGTGCGCCTTTACTGAGTGATCAGTATCGACCTCAGTTTTTAGTTATCTTCCCACTGGCACAAGCTTGAGATCATCTCTGCCATTAAGCGATCGCTTATGTCAATTTGCTCTAAATCCCCTTGACCAATTCCACATCACCTTGAATTATTACGAATCTGGATTTCTGTCCGATCGGATAGCCTTTAGGACACTATTTTTGGGCTTATCCGGTGAAATTGAGGCAAAAATAAGCCAAAAGGGCAATATACTCTATATCGGACAGGTAATATCCCACAGGTATTTAGCCCATTGGTATCAGCCATTTGGCTGATTTTTTCTATGAGGGGTCACACCCCTCACCATTTGTGATAAATTTTAATTAGTAGATGCACCCTGATGATCGAGAGAGTCAAAAACGTGGCTCTCTTTTTTTTTGGGCATAGGGATTGCCTCAGACGAGGAGCGTTTTCCCCAATCACTTGCCCCAAGCCAGCTGATCAAGCTGATCAAATAGACATTTTTAATGCTTTAATATCATGATTGAGAACTATTGCGAAATATATTTACCTGACAGGACGACTATTGAACTGTAGCGCTATATATTAAAGGATTGGGCTAATCTAATAGAAAACTTAATTAGAGGGATTTCCAGTAACCGACAACCACCAGGGTGAACCATTGGGTTCAGTATCAGTACCCCGAAAGGGAGTAATAACCAACAGCATTCCCCAGAGTGCGATCGCGCATCGCCAGTGGGATAAATGCGATGCTCTCGAAGAGCCGCTACGGGAACACACTCTGGGGAATATCAACACTACGTGACATCTCCCGACGCTGCCCTAACGGGACAGGGCGGGCTTCTTACCAACTCCAGCTACTGCTTTTGGATACAAGGCCGTAGGCCACGCTACGCGAACGATAAGCTTTATTAACGACACGGTCAGAAGTTACCCCAGCGAGCAATCCCTCGCTGGGGCAGCCTTTATGGTTAGTCGGCTATGGGTAAAGGGTTAAAACTTTGAGGCGCGACCCATGGCGAATTTAATTACGGGTCAAGCGCGCCTCCATGATTAAGGCAAGAGACGAAACCTTAGATCAGGTCGCCTTTATAACAACAGTTTTAAACCTTTTCTGCATAACCTACAACCCAAAAAGGCGACCTGATCTTACGGTAACTTCAAACCCTATTCTAAGGCGCGCGTCTCCGGGATGCCCCGACCCGCCGGAACAATACAAAAAGTTATATTTTTATTTGGTAGGTGGCGGTTAGCTGTTTATTTATCTTCCCTACCATTTCTAGTATATCACATTGGTAAGCTTCGTTCCGGAGCTTACCCCGCGCTTCCCATACGACACTTAGCCAATGAAGGTAAAGTGCGGGGCTTCTCGCGGTTCAGCTAAAATTCCAGCACTATAGTCATACCTAATAACCTATACCCTTGAACAAACAGGCAAAACCATCCCCTCGCGAGCCAGTAAGTGATTACCATTGAAAGACTGGAGTTGCTTTTCTAGTTTGTCGAGATAATCATCATTATAGTCAGGATGATAACGAGACATAACTATGCGCTTAACACCTGCCACCTTTGCCGTTGCTATGCCAGTTTGCCAACGCTGATCTTGCCAAATCAAAGGTGAATAATTAGACAGATCATCTCCTGTGAGGGGAAAGGGAGCATCCAAAATTAGCAAATCTGCTTGACGGGATAGGTATCGTAGATTTTCATCAATGGCACCCCAACCATTGGAGTGAGTAGTGGCGTACACAACAGCATATCCTTGCCAGTTTACCCGATAGCCCATTGCTTGATGTGAGTCATTAAGAAGCACAGCCTCTACAGTTACATCATCTAGGGTTACTGTATGACCTGACCTCAGCCCGTGAAATTTCAGATCTGACTGCATGACCTGAAGGGGCACTGGAAAATTTGGAGCAATCATTTGCTGACCTAGACACTGTTCAATGGATGCCCCATCAGGTGCTGCTGCTCCATAGATATGAAAACAGTTACCAGGAATAAACGCAGGAGTAAAAAAGGGAAACCCTTGAATGCTGTCCCAATGGCTATGAGAAAAAAAAATGTGAGCTTCTATGGGCATTTGCTTAAGCCAATGATTTCCCAGCACCCGCAAACCACTGCCACCGTCAAAGATTAAGCGTTTTCTACCAACACGCATCTCTACACAAGATGTATTGCCACCATAGCGAATGGTATCTGTCCCAGGAGCCGAAATTTGACCCCTAACGCCCCAAAATCGGACGCTCAAGTCGCCTCCAGTGCCATTGTTTAGGCTGGGTTTAGCCTTATAGTTGCCTCGTGTGGGTGCTACTAGATTTTGCATCTTGAATCTGTGAATTACGTCAGCCTAAGTTATAAATTATTCCCATTGGTAGATTCCGACTAGAGGATACTCGGGTGAAAATGAGTAACCATCAGGGTTAACCACTACTTTCTGTTAAAGTGGGCGGATTTCATACATCAAATTGAATACATCAAGAGTAAATAGATGGGGGAAAGCAACCACAACAGCCCCAGTAATTTAGTCAGATCTCTAATTTGGAACCTTTCAGCCCCCCTAAACAAGTTAAGATACAGTTATGCTTTCTCTTAACTGTATCTTAAGTGTTGGTTAATTTTCACGGATTTAGGAACAAACAGTTTGTGACCTATGTCACAAACGCATCAAATTAATTCAATCAATTAGAATGGGAACTGGTAAATCATCGGTTATCCCTTGATCGGTCAGCTTTCATTTATCGGAAGTCAGCCCATTTCCTTATAGCTTAACCTCGACAGCTAAACCAAAAGCTCAGTGTATGCCCATCTCAAGTATAACTGCTCACCCCATCCCATCCTCACCTGATTATCTCCTCACCTAAAAAGGTAATATCTTTTAGCTTCATCCGCAATTCATCTCACATCTCAATGCTACGCCATGAGTGTGAGATGAATTGCGGACAGGATCGAAGACCGTGTATACTAAATCTAGTAGGGAAGACAAATGAAGAGCTAACCACCACCTACGTGCCTAAGAAAAAACTCAAACTCATTGTATGTTCCGGCGCGGAGGGGCATCCCGTGTCATTAATAAAGCTTGCCGAACCCGCCCCGCGTGGCCTACGGCCTTGTATCCTAACTGTTGGGTGGAGTTGGCAAGAAGCCCACACTGAACTCAAAGAGTCAGTGTGGGAGTATGTCACCTTCTGTTGGGATCACTCCCTGACCCTACTTGATTAGGGTTGGGGTATTTTTTGTTATGCTTGCCCTTAAAACAGAGAATGGCTAATCGCTTTGCTAGCTTTCTAGCATCAACCATTACCCTAAGAAAACAAACTCTAGTGGAACTCATCTCACCGATGAGTCCCTACTTGATCAGTCCCTACTGCTTATAGTTGTTGATTGACTCTTCCACCAAAGGCATTACCTGATCAAGATCTTTCCATCCTAAAATTTTAGTGACTTTTTTTTCCAGATTTTTGTATGTCCTGAAAAATTCAGCAATTTCATCCAACCGATGGGGCGCGATATCTTGGAGAGTTTTTACTTCAGCGTAGCGAGGATCCTTGTCAGGAACACACAGAATTTTTTCATCCCGATCACCTCCATCTATCATTTCCAGCATCCCGATTGGTCTAGCGGTAATCACACAACCAGGGAACGTAGGTTGATCCATTATCACCATACCATCAAGAGGATCACCATCATCTGCTAGAGTGTTAGGGACAAAGCCGTAGTCATAGGGGTAGTGTACCGATGCATAAAGTACCCGGTCAAGGGCAAAGGCTTCTAGATCCTTGTCAAACTCATACTTATTTTTACTACCTGCGGGAATTTCAATTAAAACGTTGATCAGACCTGGTTTAGGTTGAGCAGGAATCTTTGATAAATCCATGAACTATATGTTTCAAAAAAACAGCAGATGTGGGTTATCTCATCTTTAGTGCTTAAGACATCCTAATAGCTGCTTTAATACTTACCCAAACAAATCCCATAGTTCAGGATTTTTTAGGTAGGTAGAATAGCCAACCGATCAGATTATCCTGAGCAGGGTGCTAAGCTATCAGCTATCAGCTATCAGCTATCAGCTATCAGCTATCAGCCAAAGGCATGTGGCCACGCTAAGCGAACAGTTTATGCGCTACGCGCACCCTACTTGAGGTGCTTTTGAATAAAATAAGCTGACGGCTGACGGCTGACTGCTGTTCGCGTAGCGTGCGCGTAGCGCATATGCTTACGCAGGGTGCCGTTCAATGGCAGCTATATTGAACTACTAGCCCCGTGGAACATTGTGACATCTCACAGCAACTTTTCAAAGCGTCATTCGACCTATAGTGTTTAATGTGTGAGTGTGTAATGTCTGAGTGATTGAGGAGTGAAGTCCTATGGGAGAGCTTCAGCAGAGGATTGGTATAACACCATTACAGTCGGAATCTGTCACACAAATCCTAGGGAATGATACTGACTGCCTAACTGACCCTTGTTATCCTGGATTACGCCAACGAGCCTGGGCCGAAATTGATCAAGTTGCTCTTTATCAAAATTTACGGCAAATACAGCAGCTTTTGCGCCATCCTACCCAACTAATGGCAGTGGTGAAAGCCGATGCCTATGGCCATGGTGCTCTAACGGTTGCCCGCACAGCGATAGAGGCTGGTGCTGGGGGGCTATGTGTTGCTACTGTCCCAGAGGGCATTCAACTCAGGCAAGGGGGAATTAAGGCCACTATACTTTTGTTGGGAGCGACTAATACCCCAGAACAAGTCAGAGCGATCGCTCACTGGCAATTGGAACCAACTCTGTGTAATCCTCAACAAGCGTTAGTGTTTTCGGAAACCTTGAGTGGTCTAAACCAAAGCCTGCCAGTGCATCTGAAACTAGATACAGGAATGTCTCGCTTGGGAATGCCTTGGCAAGATGCCATCGAGTTTGTACGCTTAGTCCAACAATTACCTAACTTGGAAATAGCTAGTGTCTATTCCCATCTAGCCACTGCTGATAGTCCTGACCCCACAGTGATGAGACAGCAGCATCAAAGGTTTAAAAACGCGATCGCACAATTGCAGGCTGGTGGCATAACTCCACCCCGATTACACTTGGCAAATTCCGCTGCCACCTTAACCGACTCAGCATTGCACTACGATTGGGTGCGTGTAGGATTAGCCCTCTATGGTCTCTACCCAGCAGAGCATCTTCAAAAGGTTATTCACCTCAAGCCAGTGATGCAGGTAAAAGCCCGGATCACCCAAATTAAAACTATTCCCCCTGGCACTGGTATCAGCTATGGCCATCAATTTATTTCAAATCGACAGATGCGTCTAGCAGTAGTCGGTATTGGCTATGCTGACGGTGTTCCCCGAAATCTTTCCAATCGTATCAATGTCATCATCCGAGGGCAGCAAGTTCCTCAGATTGGCGCAATTACTATGGATCAGCTCATGCTCGATGTTAGTGATATTCCTAATATACAAGTTGGGGAAATTGTTACCTTAATTGGACAGGATGGGGAAGAGCAAATCTCAGCAGATTACTGGGCTATGGCTTTAGGCACCATTTCCTGGGAAATTATTTGTGGTTTTAAGCACCGACTACCCCGTGTAGTAGTAGGGTAAGCATTCAGCGGTCAGCGGTCAGCGGTCAGCGGTCAGCGGTCAGCGGTCAGCGGTCAGCGGTCAGCCGTTAGCCGTCAGCGGTCAGCGGTCAGCGGTCAGCGGTCAGCCGTTAGCTGATAGCTGATAGCACCTCAAGTAGCGTGCGCGTAGCGCTTAAGCTGATAGCTTACCAATTAACAATTTTAATGTTCTTGTAAGAAAAAATCCCTTTGCCATATGGGATTCAGAATGTGTTACCCTAAAAGGGTTTTGTAAACATCGCACATCCAGGGTTTCGGGTGTTTCTAAAGGGAAATCCACCTGGATGGAGGTTAAACCCGAATTAGGAGTTAAAAAATTATGCCTGTAGTTTCTTTAGCTGAAATGCTAGAGTCAGGGGTTCACTTTGGTCACCAGACTCGCCGATGGAACCCCAAGATGGATCCTTACATTTACACTGCTCGTAATGGGGTCCACATCATTGACTTGGTACAGACAGCTCAGCTGATGGAGGACGCTTATCACTATATCCGCACCTCATCAGAGCAGGGCAAAAGATTTCTGTTTGTGGGTACTAAGCGACAAGCGGCTGGAATTATTGCCCAAGAGGCAAGCCGTTGTGGTGCCTACTATGTCAACCAGCGCTGGCTAGGTGGTATGCTCACCAACTGGGAAACAATTAAGACCAGGGTGGAGCGACTGAAAGATTTAGAGCGTCGGGAAACCAGTGGTGCCCTTGACTTACTGCCAAAAAAAGAAGGCTCCATGCTGCGTCGGGAACTAGGCAAGCTTCAGAAGTATCTAGGTGGCATCAAAATGATGCGTAAGGTTCCCGACATAGTTATCATCATAGACCAAAAGCGTGAGTACAACGCTATTTTGGAATGTGAAAAGCTAAGTCTACCGATAGTATCACTATTAGATACAAACTGCGACCCTGATTTAGCCGATATTCCGATTCCAGCTAATGACGATGCGATCCGGTCGATTAAGCTAATCATAGGTAAACTCGCTGATGCCATTTACGAAGGCCGTCATGGTGAGCTAGACACCGCAGAGGAATATGAATACGAAGAATTTGAAGAGGGATTAGATGAGTTCCCAGACGAGGAGGAAATTCAAGAGACTGAACAAAGTGAGGAAATTGAATCCGTAGATCAAGGAGATAACCAGGATACTGAGCAAGAATAGTTAGTTGTCTTCGAGCTTGAAGCCCTACGCTGAATTTACCCTTTGATAAAAATCAACTAGTTTTCAGCGTGGGCTGGGAAGCCCATACTCACGGATCGAGTAGTGTGGGAAGATATCACGGTGTAATCAGTTTCACTAACAGTAGGAACAAAAACAACATGGCAATTTCAGCACAACTTGTCAAAGAGCTACGGGAAAAAACCGGCGCTGGCATGATGGATTGCAAAAAAGCTCTCGTAGAAAGCGACGGAGACATGACCAAAGCGATGGAATGGCTGCGGAAAAAAGGCATTACCTCAGCTGAGAAAAAATCCGGTCGTGTGGCAGCAGAAGGAATTATCGGCAGCTACATCCACACTGGTGGTCGAGTCGGTGTACTCGTAGAAATTAACTGCGAGACCGATTTTGTTGCCCGCCGCGACGAGTTCCAAGCCCTAGTCAAGAACGTCGCCATGCAAGTGGCAGCTTGCCCTAACGTTGAATACGTGAAGGTCGATGACATCCCTCAAGAGATTGTTCAAAAAGAAAAAGACATTGAAATGGGTAGGGATGACCTAGGCAAAAAGCCAGAAAATATCAAAGAGAAAATTGTTCAGGGTAGGATTGAAAAACGCCTTAAAGAACTCTCCTTGATGGATCAACCTTACATTCGTGATCAAAGCATCACAGTGGAAGAATTAGTCAAGCAATGTGTTGCCCAGTTGGGTGAAAACATCCAAGTGCGTCGCTTCACTCGCTACGTTTTGGGTGAAGGTATTGAAAAGGAAGAAAGCAACTTTGCTGAAGAAGTTGCTGCCCAGATGGGTTCTTAAACCGAAGCTTACCTTTGAGCTTCATCCTTGAGCTTGATCAACACGCTTCAGTGAATCTGGGAGTAAGCATTCAGCTATCAGCCGTCAGCCGTCAGCCGTCAGCCGTCAGTCGTCAGCCGTCAGCCGTCAGCTTATTTTATTCAAAAGCACATCAAGTAGCGATGCAGCGCGGTCTTGGGGAGGCAGTGCGGTCTTGGGGGTTCCCCCCATGAGCAACTGCCGTGGTTTCCCCCACTCGCGCTTTGCATCAAGACAGCGTGGCACAGGCTTCGACGCTGTGACCCATAAGCTGATAGCTGATAGCTGATAGCTAATAGCTGATAGCTGATAGCTAATAGCTGATAGCTGAATGCTCACATCTGGGAGATAGGGAAGATCAGCTAGTTTAGCAGGAGCCTCACACCAAATCAAAGATTATGGTGTGAGAGGAATGCGCGGTTCCACCAGGGGGTTAAATGCCCCCGTATGGAACCAATCACAACGCTTTCACAGGCAAGTCGTCAGATGGCCCTGATCGCTCCAAGGGCAGACTTGACCTAACCAGGTGTTCAAGGCATTGTAAAGTTGGGAGTTTTTTTCACAGCATTTCTAGAGTATGAGTGGTATCAACTCCATGTGAGCATTATTGGTCTAACTGTGACAACCAGCTCAAGAAATCTTCCCAACTTTTTAACTCAAAAATAATATCTGTTAACCCTTCCAAATTTGACAAAGACAAACCTTGAACTACATTGTTTATTTCCTCGGTCTTTTCTGGGAATCGTTTTTTTAGCAGACGCATCACCAAAATCTGTGCCTCAGTAATGCGACCTTCAGCATTCACTTCCTGATAAAATCTGGTCTGTTTCCATTCAGTAAGTCCAAACATCGCTTCTAATTCCCTCCAAGGACACTCAGGAAATTTATATACTAAGGCTTGTTCTATTAATTCTATCGCATTTCTTTGCTGTGCTACTGGTAGAGCCCTCGCACATCTTTCTAGTTGTCGTACTCTGTGTTGGACATTGGCTTGAGGTTCTACTACCAGCCGTACCAGTCCCAATCCGATTGAG